>CADCTN010000089.1 GCA_902805535.1 uncultured Blastococcus sp.
CAGCTGATGACCCACACTCTACGCCGGTTTCCAGCACCCCCGTAACCCGGGGGCCTGGCCCGGCAGACCGTATCCGGTCCGCGCGGCGCATGGAGAACAGTACACGACCTCGGAGGGGGTTCGCAGGGGGGTCCGGAGAGGTCCCCGTCACCGTCGTTCAGGCCACTCCTGCGGGGCGGAACTGGACGCTCACCCGCGGGCCCACGGGCTTCGTCGTCTTGGGGATGCAGTGCTCCCAGGTGCGCTGGCAGGAGCCGCCCATGACGACGAGGTCGCCGTGGCCCAGCGGGAAGCGGAGGCTCTGCCCACCGGTGGCAGGGCGCAGCATCAGCGGGCGCGGGGAACCGAAGGACACGATCGCCACCATGGTGTCCGCCGAGCGCCCGCGGCCCAGACGGTCGCCGTGCCAGGCCACGCTGTCGCGGCCGTCCCGGTACAGGCACATACCGGCGCTGACGAATCGCTCCCCGAGCTCGGGGCCGTAGTGGCGGTTCAGCGCCTCCCGGGCCTGGGTGAGGAGCGGGTGGGGCAGCGTCTCGTCGCCGCCGTACCACCGGAGCAGCCGGGGCACGGTCACCTCGCGCTCGTACATCTGCCGGCGGTCCTCCCGCCAGCCGATGTCGCCCAGGAGTACCTCGAGCACCTCGTCGCTGCCGGAGACCCAGCCGGGCAGGTGGTCGACCCACGCACCGTCGCGCAACGGGTGGCGGAGCACCTCACCGGCGAGCGGACCGAGGGTGGCCTCCTCGGCCAGGTCCCACATCGAGGGCTGATGGGCGAGCGCCATGCGGGCACGCTACTCCAGGTTTCGCACATGTGTGCGAAAGCCTGTGGACAGCGGCTTCAGGCGGTGAGCGCCAGGGCGAACGGCAGGACCGCGCCGGCCCCCGCCCTGCGGAGCTCACGGCCGGCCACGGTCATCGTCCAGCGCGAGTCCGCGAGGTCGTCGACGAGCAGGATCGGCGAGGACCCTGCCTCCCCGAGCCGGTCGCGCAGCTCGGGCCCGACCACGATCCGGTCCCACACGGCCGCCAGCCGGAAGGCGCTGTTGCCACCGGGCTGACCGGTCGGCCCGCCGTGCTGGAGGGAGAGCTCGCCCAGGTACGGCAGCCGGCCGAGGCGCGCGAGCCCCTGCGCCAGTCCGGTCACCAGCCGCGGCCGCCGGCGGGACGGGATGGCGACCACGGCTCCCGGTCGCTCCTTCCAGTCCCAGGACGCGAGGACGCGGGCGCACGCGCGGATCAGCTCCTCGTCCGGCGGCACGTCGGAGATCGACCGCTTGACCGGGACGTCGAACGCGGCGTCCGGGTCCTCCTCGATGCCCGGGGCCTCCAGGTCGACGACGCCGCCGAGGCCGTCGTCGCCGAGGAGGGTGCGCAGGCGCTGTCCCCAGCCGAGGTCGGTGAGCCGGGCGACGGCCCGCCCGGGCTCGATCTGGTCAGCGGCCGCGATCTTGCCCTTCACGTCCACGCCTAGCCGGTCCGCGCCGGTCGGCCACTGGGCCCGCGGCGCCAGCTCCACGCCCGGCCGGTCGAGCGCGGCCGACGCCGCCTGGGCAGCGGCCTCCGGGACGTCGGCGGAGTACCAGGGGCCGGCGCACACGTCGCACCGTCCGCACGGGGCGGCGGTCGGGTCGTCGAGCGCCTCCTGGAGGAAGGCCATCCGGCACATTGCCTCCTCGACCGGCCGCGCGTAGGCGATCATCGCCCGCTGCTCGGCCTCGCGCGTCCGCGTGACGCGGGCATACCGGTCGGCGTCGTACACCCAGGGCACCCCGGTGGACCGCCAACCGCCCTGCACCCGCTCCACCGCGCCGTCGACCGCGAGCACCTTGAGCAGCAGTTCCAGCCGGGAGCGGCGTACGTCGGCCACCGTCTCCAGTCGCGCCACCGACCACGCCTTCCCGTCGGCCATGGCGGTGAGCACCGCGGCCGCATGGTCCTCCCGCGGCATGGAGGACGTCGCGAACCACTGCCAGATCGCGAGGTCCTCGGGCCCGGGGAGCAGCAGGACGTCGGCGTGCTCCACGGCGCGGCCGGCACGGCCCACCTGCTGGTAGTAGCTGACCGGGGACGACGGCGCCCCCAGGTGGACGACGAAGCCGAGGTCGGGCTTGTCGAAGCCCATGCCGAGCGCGGAGGTGGCGACCAGGGCCTTCACCTCGTTGTTGCGCAGCGCCTCCTCGGCGTCCTTGCGGTCGGCGTCGTCGAGCCGGCCGGTGTAGGCGCGGACCTCGTGCCCCGCCCCGCGCAGCAGTGCGGCGGTCTCCTCCGCCGCGGCGACGGTGAGCGTGTAGACGATGCCGCTGCCCGGGAGGTCGCCGATGTGCGAGGCGAGCCAGGCCAGCCGGGCCCGGTCGGACGGCAGCCGGAGCACGCCCAGCCGCAGCGAGTCGCGGGAGAGCGGGCCGCGGACCGTCGTCACCCCGACGCCGCCGGCACCGAGCTGCTCGGCGACGTCGGCGACCACCCGCTCGTTGGCGGTCGCGGTGGTCGCGAGCACCGGCGTCCCGGCCGGGAGCGTGCCGAGCAGGTCGCGGATGCGGCGGTAGTCGGGGCGGAAGTCGTGCCCCCAGTCGGAGACGCAGTGCGCCTCGTCGACGACGACCAGCCCGCACCGGGCGACCAGCCCGGGCAGCTGCTCTTCGCGGAAGCGCGGATTGGTGAGCCGCTCCGGGGAGACGAGCAGGACGTCGACCTCGTCGGCCGCGAGGCGGGCGGCGATGTCGTCCCACTCGGTCATGTTCGCGCTGGAGATCTCCACCGCGCGGATGCCGGCGCGGGCGGCGGCGGACACCTGGTCGCGCATGAGGGCGAGCAGGGGGCTCACCAGCAAGGTCGGACCCTTGCCTCGCCGACGCAGCAGCGCGGTGGAGACGAAGTAGACCGCCGACTTGCCCCAGCCGGTGCGCTGCACGACGAGAGCGCGCTCGGAGCGCTCGACCAGCGCCGAGACCGCGGCGTCCTGGCCGTCGCGGAAGACGGCGTCCGGGCGGCCGGTGAGCTCGCGCAGCACGACCAGTGCCTCGGTGGCCAGTTCGGACGGCGGCGCAGCGGTGCTCATGGCGACGACAGTAGGCAGTGGGGACGACGAACCCGACCGCCCGACGGCGACTGTGGAGCAGGGAGGAGAATCCACCGCGATGCGATCCCAGGTGGGCATGCCGCCCGACAACCACGTCCACACCCACTGGTCCTGGGACACCGCCGAGTCCTCGACGATGCGCCGGGCCTGCGAGAAGGCCATCGCGCTCGGGCTGCCGGCCATCGCGTTCACCGAGCACCTGGACTTCACCGTCTGGGACCCCGACGACCGCGCCACCGACGAAGGCCTGGTCGACCGGCACGCGTCCCGGCACGCCGAGATCGACGTGGCCGGCTACGCCGCCGAGCTGGCCGAGGTGCGTGACCGGTTCCCGGAGCTGCGCATCTGGTCCGGGGTCGAGACCGGCGAGCCGCACCTCTTCCAGAGCAGCGTGGCCGCCTACCTCCGCGACGCCCCGGTCGACCGGGTCCTCGGCTCCCTGCACTCGCTGTCGAAGGACGGCCGGCTCTACGGCGTCGGGCACCTGCTGTGGGAGGACGCCGAGGGGACGATGCGCCGCTACCTCGGCGAGCTGGTGGACATGATCGAGACCAGCGACGTCTTCCAGATCCTCGCCCACGTCGACTTCCCGCGTCGCTACTGGCCGGGCACGTCGCGCCGGTACGTGGAGAAGACCTTCGAGGAGGAGTACCGGGCGGTGTTCCGGGCGCTGGCCACGACCGGCCGGGCACTCGAGGTGAACACCAGCAGCCCGCTCGCCTCGGTCGACCAGGTGCGCTGGTTCCACGAGGAGGGCGGCGAGGCGGTCAGCTTCGGCAGCGACGCCCACCAGCCGGCCGCCGTCGGCCAGCGCTTCCACCTGGCCGTCGACATCGTGGAGGCGGCCGGGTTCCGGCCCGGGCGCGACCCGTTCGATTTCTGGCGACGCTGATTCCCCCGACAGGTACTTCACCGCTAAGAGAGATGCCACTAGGGTCCCCGGGGTGACATCGCACCGCGTGGTTATCGCCCTCGGCGGCAACGCCATGACCGGACCCGACGGCGCAGCCACGCCCGAGGCCCAGCGCAACGCCATCCGGGAGGCGGCCGGCCACATCGCCGAGGTCGTCGCCGGCGGCGTCGAGGTGGTGCTGACCCACGGCAACGGTCCCCAGGTCGGCAATCTGCTGGTCAAGAACGAGCTGGCCGCGCACGTCGTCCCGCCGGTTCCGCTGGACTGGTGCGTCGCCCAGACGCAGGCCACCATCGCCTTCACGCTCACCGACGAGCTGGACGCCGCCCTCGCCGCCCGGGACCTTCCGCAACGCACGGCCGGCCTGGTCACCCGCACGCTCGTCGACGTCGACGACCCCGGCTTCCGGGAGCCCTCCAAGCCCATCGGCCGCTTCCTCCCGCGCGAGGAAGCGGAACGGTTCGTCGCCCTCGGTCAGATCTGGGAGGACCGCGGCGAGAAGGGCTGGCGCCGCGTCGTCGCCTCGCCGGAGCCGCGGTCCGTCGTCGACTCCCCCGCCATCCGGGCCCTGGGCGCCGCCGGATACGTCGTCGTCTGCGCCGGGGGCGGCGGCATCCCGGTGACCGACGACGGCCGGGACGGCGCGGGGCTGCGCGGGGTCGAGGCCGTGATCGACAAGGACCTCACCGCCGCGATCCTGGCCCGCGAGCTGGACGCCGACACCCTGGTCATCGCGACCGACGTCCCCAACGTGATGATCGACTTCGGGGCGCCGTCGCAGCGGCCGCTGGGCCCGGTCACCGTCGCCGAGCTCCGCGAGCACGCGGCGGCCGGGCAGTTCGCCCGCGGCAGCATGGGCCCGAAGGTCGAGGCCGCACTGCGTTTCGTCGAGGGGGGCGGATCGCGCGCCGTCATCACCTCGCTCCAGCACATCGCCGACGCCGTCGGGCGCGACGACGCCGGCACCGTCATCACCGCCTGATCCGAACCGTCCCGGAGGAGAGCCAGTGCCCGCACCGATCGAGGTCCGCAAGGTCCCGCTGCACAACGTCAGCGACGCCTCCGAGCTCGCCAAGCTCATCGACGACGGCGTCATGGAGGCCGACCGCGTCGTCGCCGTCATCGGCAAGACGGAGGGCAACGGCGGCATCAACGACTACACGCGGATCATCGCCGACCGCGCCTTCCGCGAGGTGCTGCTGGAGAAGGGCTCCCGCACGCTCGACGAGGTGAAGCAGATCCCGATCGTGTGGTCCGGCGGCACCGACGGCGTCATCAGCCCGCACGCCACCGTCTTCGCCACCCTGCCCGAGGACGCGGTCGAGAAGACCGACGAGGCCAGGCTGACCGTCGGCTACGCGATGAGCGACGTGCTGCTGCCCGAGGACATCGGCCGCGTCACGATGGTGGAGAAGGTTGCCGCGGGCGTGCACCAGGCGATGGCGGCCGCGGGGATCACCGACCCGGCCGACGTGCACTACGTGCAGACCAAGACGCCGCTGCTGACCATCGACACCATCCGCGACGCCCGCGAGCGCGGCAAGACCACGTACATGCAGGAGCCGCACGGCTCGATGGACCTGTCGAACGGCACGACGGCGCTCGGCATCGCCGTGGCGCTCGGCGAGATCGAGATGCCGACGCAGGAGCAGGTCATGCACGACCTCTCCCTCTACAGCGCCGTCGCCTCGTGCTCCTCCGGCGTCGAGCTGGACCGGGCGCAGATCGTCGTCGTCGGCAACGCCCGCGGGCACGGCGGCAAGTACCGCGTCGGCCACTCGGTCATGACCGACGCCCTGGACCAGGACGGCATCTGGGCAGCGATCCGCGACGCCGGCATCGACCTGCCCGAGCGCCCGCACCACACCGACCTGGGGAACCGGCTGGTCAACGTGTTCCTCAAGTGCGAGGCCTCGCCGGACGGCAAGGTCCGTGGCCGCCGCAACGCCATGCTCGACGACTCCGACGTCTCCTGGCACCGCCAGATCAAGGCGACCGTCGGCGGGGTGACCGCGTCGGTGACCGGTGACCCGGCCGTGTTCGTGTCGGTCGCGGCGGTGCACCAGGGCCCGTCGGGCGGCGGTCCGGTCGCCGCCATCGTCAAGGCCTGACCGGTGGGGACGGCCCCGCTGCACCCTGCTCGCGAGCGGGGTGCAGCGGGGCCGCTCCTCAGGCGAACAGGCCGCGGTAGCCGAGCGGGCCGGTGATGTCCGGGGCCGGCTGGGACGCAGCGGCGTCCGATGCGCGAGGCGCCGGGACCGGCGGCCTGCCCCGCCGGCCGCCGGGTCCCACGGGGACGACGAAGCGGTAGGTGGCGTCGACGTCGCGGACGGCGAAGATGTCCTCCCCGTCACCCGCGTGGTGCAGGACGACGGTGTCGAAGCGCTCCGCGACCCGGTGCAGGGCCTCGGCGTCGGACACGTCGATGACGGTTCCTCCGGGGCTGAACGACGTGACCGGGAGGATCCGGTCGGCGTGCCGCACGAGGAAGCTGTCCGCGACACCGTCCCGCCCGAGGTTGCTCACCCACGCGGCGACCACGAAGGTTCCCAGCGAGAGCAGCAGGAGCGCACCGGCGAGCACCCGTGCGTCGCCGATCGACAGCGTCAGCGCGAGCACCGCGATGCCACGCGGGGCGACCTCCTCGACCTCGACCGAGGCCTGGGTGGTGGGCGCGAGGACCGTCGCGTCGGTCGAGGTGGGGCGCAGGGACACCTCGTCGAGGACGAACTCCAGCGCGGCCGGCGCGGCCGTGGAGAAGGTCCGGCCCTGCACCGTGCCGGTCGTCTCCCCGACCGGGGTGACGGCGAGCGAGGCCGCGCCCCCGGTCGCGCCGATCTCCTCGTAGTGCCGGCCGAGCAGCTCCGCGGCACCCTCCGCGTCGACGGCCACGGCGGCCGTGGCCCGTCCGTCCGCGAGCACCGCGGGGGCTCCGCTGGTCAGCACGGCGCTCCAGCCGTCGGGCGCCGAGACGACCACGTCCAGGCGCAGGCTGCCGGCCGTGCCGGTCAGGCCGGGACCGGTCACGGCGGTGTCCAGGGAGACGGTCAGGTCGTCGACGAGGCGGTTCCAGACCGTGTCGCCGGTGGTGACGGCGCCGGTCGGGTAGGTCGTGCCGACGGCGGCCCCACCGGTGTAGGAGAAGCG
>CADCTN010000090.1 GCA_902805535.1 uncultured Blastococcus sp.
TCTCGACCTGGTTCATCATGTCGGCGAGGTTGGCCACGTGATGGGCGCCGGGCGTGAACGTCGTCATGTTCTCGAAGTCGCCGTGGAACATCAGCGCGACCTGAGTACGCACGACCGCGACCTGCAGCTCGCCCATCGTGAGGCGCAGCTGCTCGACCGCCCGGGTGCCACCGACGTACCCGTAGCTGACGAAACCCGCGACCTTGTTGTTCCACTCCGCGTACAGGAAGTCGATCGCGTTCTTCAAGGCCGCGGAGGTGCCCCGGTTGTACTCGGGGGTCACGAAGACGAACCCGTCGTACTGGTCGATCTTGGCCGACCACTCCTTGGTGTGCTCCTTGGAGTACTGGAGCGCGTGCGCCGGCAGCGGCTCGTCGAGCATGGGGAGCGGGTTCTCCGCCAGATCGATCAGGTCGTAGGCGGCGTTCGGTCGCTGGCTGGCGAACTCGTGCACCCACTTCGCGACGGCCTCGCCGTTACGGCCAGGTCGCGTACTTCCCAGGATGATGGCGATCTTCAACGACATGGGGGTTCTCCTCGCGTTTGCGGTCACTGGCGCAGGAGAAGTGCCGTTCGGACGCCCGTCGTTACACCGCAGAACGGTTCCGTAGCACTCCTTGTCCGGCCCCTCGGTGCCGTGCTCTGCTCGAAATCGTGATCACTCGACGCTCCGCCCTGACCGCCCTCGCCGCCCTGTCGATCGCGGGGGTCGCCGCCGGGCCGGCCCTGGCGACGGGCCGGCCCGCTGCCCCGGAAGGGTCGGCGGGACCCCCCGGGCCGACCTCCATCCAGCTGCCGTCGGGGTTCCGGCCGGAGGGCATCGACATCGGCCCCGGGCACGTCGCCTACCTCGGCTCCCTCGGCGGTGGACAGCTCCTCCGAGCCGACCTGCGCACCGGCGACACGGAGGTCTTCAGCGGCGCCGTCGGCAGCCCGGCGGTCGGCCTGGAGTCCGACGATCGCGGGCGGCTCTTCGTCTCCGGTGGCGCGTCGGGAACCGCCCGGGTGGTCGACACGGTCACCGGCGAGGTGCTGGCCTCCTACCAGCTGGCGGCCCAGGGCACACCGAGCTTCATCAACGACGTGGTCGTCACCGACTCTGCCGCGTGGTTCACCGACTCCACCAACGCCGTGCTGTACCAGGTGCCGCTCGGCCGCTTCGGCCAGCTGCCGGCGCAGTCCGCCGTCGAGGTGCTGCCCCTGACCGGGGACATCGAGTACAGCGACGAGTTGGCCGACTTCGAGGCCAACGGCATCGAGACCACCCCGGACGGTTCGGCCCTGCTGATCGACCAGTCGCGCACCGGACTGCTGTTCCACGTCGACCCCGTCACGGGGGTGAGCACGCAGGTGTATCTGCGCGGTGAGGTGCTCGAGAGCGCCGACGGCCTGGTACGCGAGGGCGACGTGCTGTACGTCGTGGAGTACCTGATCGACGAGGTGGCCGTGGTCGAGCTGGACGACGACGGGCGGCGCGGCAAGGTGGTCCGCCGCCTCAGCGACCCCGCCCTGGACGTGCCGACCACGGTGGCCGTGCTCGGCGACCGGCTGTACCTGCCCAACGCCCGCCTGGGCATCGAGTCCCCGGACACGGCCGAGTTCGAGGTCGTGACCATTCCCCGGCCCTGAGCCGCGCACCGCGGGCGCAGCCGTAACGCTCCCCTCCCGAGATCCACTACCCCTGCGGGTGCCGTCGGGCGCACCCGGACAGCGTCGGAGGGAATGCAGGATGAGCCGCAGCCATGCGGGACGGACGGTCGTCATCAGCGGCGCCGCAGCAGGTATCGGTCAGGCCCTGGCGCAGCGGCTCGCCGCTGACGGGGCCCAGATCGTGATCGCTGACCTGAGCGACGCCGCCGACACGATCGCGCTGGTCGAGCAGGCCGGCTCCAAGGCGCTGGGCGTGCGCTGCGACGTGTCCTCGGCGGAGGACGTCGCCGACCTCGCCCGTCAGGCCAGGTCCCACTTCGGGCGGGTCGACGTCCTGATCCACAACGCGGGGATCTATCCCCTGACGCCCTTCTCCGAGATCACCTTCGAGGAGTGGCGGAAGGTGATGTCGGTCAACCTGGACTCGATGTTCCACCTGTGCCACGAGTTCCTCCCCGAGATGCGGGAACAGGGGTGGGGCCGGGTGCTCGCCATGGTGTCCAACGTCTTCCACGCCGGCCGTGGCGGGTTCTCGCACTACGTGGCCAGCAAGGGCGGCCTGATCGGCTTCGTCCGGTCGCTGGCCGCGGAGGTCGGCGCGGAGGGCGTGACGGTCAACGCCATCGCTCCCTCCTTGGTGCACAGCAAGGGGACGACGGGCTTCGAGTACTTCGAGGACATCGAGCAGCTGCAGGCCATCAAGCGGGCCCAGCAGCCGACCGACCTCACCGGCGCCACTTCTTTCCTGACGTCCGACGACGCCTCGTTCATCACCGGCCAGACGCTCGTCGTCGACGGCGGCTGGGTGCGCGCCTGACCCGGGGACGGCGGTTCCCAGCCATCGACGGCATCGCACTCCACTCCCCCACGCGCGACCGAGGAGACACCATGTCCGAGAACCGCACGCCCGGCCCAGCGACCGGACGGTGCCGGCGATGACCGGGCAGGCCCTCGCCGGGCAGCGGGCCCTGGTCACCGGGGGCGCGGCCGGGATCGGCCGGGCCATCGTCGAGGCGTTCATCGCCGAGGGAGCCAGGGTCGTCGTGCTCGGCCGGGACGCCGCCGAGACCCGCGCGGCGGCGGAGGTGCTGGGAGCGGTCGGCGGGGTCGGCGCCGACGTCTCCGACGAGACGCAGGTCCGGGAAGCCGTCATCGAGGCGGAGCAGCTGCTCGGTCACGTCGACGTGCTGGTCAACAGCGCGGGGCTGCTCACGCAGTCGGCTCTCGTCGACATGTCCCTGGCCCAGTGGCGCGAGACGATCGACGTCGACCTCACCGGGGTCTTCCTGATGTGCCGCGCCGTCGTGCCCGGCATGGTGGCACGCCGGCACGGCCGGGTGATCAACATCGCGTCGCAACTGGCGATCAAGGGAGCGCCCACGCTGTCGCACTACACCGCGGCCAAGGCGGGCGTCATCGGGCTCACCAAGTCCCTCGCCCGGGAGGTCGCCGGTGAGGGGGTGCTCGTCAACGCCATCGCGCCCGGACCGATCGAGACCGCGCTGATCGGGGGCTTCACCTCCGAGTTCAAGTCCGCCGTCGTGGCCGGCCTCCCGCTGGGGAGGGTCGGCGTGCCGGACGAGGTCGCGCCCACCGCGGTCCTGCTCGCCGGCTCTCCGGGGGGTGACCTGTACGTCGGCCAGACCCTCGGGCCGAACTCCGGCGACGTCATGCCGTAGGCCGTCCAGCACGACGGTCGGACCGACGACGTCAGCGGAAGAAGTGCGTCGTCGGGCGCTCCAGGAGCTCCCCGTCCAGGACGTGGTCCACCTTCTCGTTGTAGAAGGCGACCAGGCCGGCGATGGGCAGCAGCTGGCGCGTGGGGAAGTCGTAGGACCACGCGAGGTCCGCATGCACCTGCTCACCGGTCCGGACCGACCAGTACGCGCCGGCCGTGCCCTTGTACGGGCACTCGGTCGCCGTGCCGGTGGGCGTCAGGTGCTCGAACCGCACGTGGGGGCGCGGAACGTAGTACCGGGTCGGCAGCCCGGTCTCGTAGACCATGACCGGTGAGGAGGTCTCGGCGAGGACGACGCCGTCGAGCTCCACCCGCAGCGACCGGCTGGAGCGCAGCGCATCCACCCGGGTGTAGGGGTTGCGCGGATGGACGAAGACCTGTTCGTCCTCCTCGTACCAGGCGTCGAGGGCCGACCACTCGAAGCGCACGGTGCCGGCCAGCCCCTCGGCGGCGTCGTCGCGGTACACGCGGGCCGCACCGGGGCGCGTGGTGTCGGCCACCCGCAGTCCGTGCCGGTGCGCCGTGCCCCGTTTGAGGCGCTGGGGACGTTCTTCGTCGACCAGCGCTGCGGCGTCCACGTCGGCCAGCGGGATGTAGTACTGCGGGTAGTTCGGCCATTCCCAGACGTAGAGGGCCCGGGTGGTGTCCACGATGGTCCTGCCGGCCAGCACGGCGCGCACGCGTCGCGGAGCCGGCTCGACGCGATCGGTCGCGGCGATCATCTGCGGGTAGTCGCGCACAGGGTCTCCCTGGTCGGCCGGACAGAACTTCCCTTCGTGCCATCGGCGCGGCGTTCGTTACAGCCGCGGCCGATCGCTCGAGCAGCCGTCCGGCTGCCCGCCCGCCGGAAGGCAGGCGTAACGGATCTCCCACCCCGCTGCACGTAGCGTGCTGGCACCCATCCCCTCCCCGGGCATCTCCGGGGAAGGTCCAGAGGAGGAGCGACGGTCATGGCCGACAACGGTTCGAGCGACACCTTCGGTGGCATCGTCCCCGCTGACGCAGAGGACGACGGCGAGCTCGATCCCAGTGACTCGCTGACCCGGGACCCCGCGGTGCGCGACCCCGAGATGGGCGTGGTCGACGCCCCGGACCGGTACCGGTTCGCCACCGCTCACGGCACGACCTGGGCGGAGGAGAGCGACGGTGAATCGCTGTCCGCCCGGCTCCGCCAGGAGGAGCGGGAGGTGTCCGACGAGGGGCCCTACGTCGTCGACGAGCAGAGCGAGGACTACGAGGGCGACGTGGCTCGGTCCGGAGCACCCGCCGACCGGTTCTCCGGGCTGCTGGTCGCCGAGGGCGGCGGCCTGGGGCCGGGGCTGAGCCAGGACCAGGTGGCTGGGTCCGGCACGGCGGACGAATCGGGCGTCGGCGGGACCGAGGACGCGGCGATCCACTACGAGGAGCAGCGCTGAGGTCCCGGGCCGGCTGACCCGGGACGTCAGCAGCCGGCGGCGAAGGGCAGGGCGGATGCGGTCGGCCTCACCACGGTGTGCCGAACCGCTCGCCCGGCGCCGTGGGCAGGACGAACGCCGGCACGCCGTCGTCGGCGGCCAGGACGTTCTCCTGCTCCTCGCGGGGGTCCGGCACCCGCCCCGGCAGTCCGGTCAGGTCCGCGTCTGCCGGGAGCGACGAGGCGGTCAGGTCCACCAGCCATGGGCCCGCGACGCTCCCCCGGCGCCAGAACTCCGCTATCCGGGCCGGAGCGCGTTCGACGTCATGCCGGTAGTGGCTGTTGCCACCGTCGATGACGACGTCGTCGGTGTCCAGGAGCTGTCCCAGGTCCTCGATCGTCGGCCCGGTGGCCACCGACGGAATCATGATCCACAGAGCGCGAGGGCCGGAGAGCCGGCCGACCAGATCGGCCAGGCTCGTGGCCGGCGTCGCCCCCTCCGCGGCGAGCTGTCCCACGACCTCCGGGCGGATGGTCGTGCACGACGCAGTCGTGGCCGTCCCGCACGAGCCGGCGGACGAGGCCGGCGCCCATCCGGCCGAGGCCGATCATGCCCACCTGCATCGCGTCACGTCTCCTGTGGTCGGGCGCACTGGCCGAGTTCGTTCCGGGTTCGGCTGAAGCGTTACGGCTCCTGCCTGCCAGTTCCGGTGCAGCCCGTCCCGGGTGCACGTCGCGTCCGGACACGTAATGCCTGGGCCCGGCGCCGCACGACCTCAGCAGCGGCCTGAGCAGAGGACCGAGCTGGACCGGGGGTGGCGATGAGCGGCGACGACGGGCTGCGTGCGCGACTGCTCACCCAGATGTCCGACGCCGACAGCGCCCTGGCCGCCGCGGACGCCCTCTGCACCGCCTGCGCGGCCCTGCTCGACGTGGACGGGGCCTGGATCTCGCTGAGCGACACCGGTGGTCAGGGCGCCGGCACGTTCGGCGCCAGCAGCGAGCTCAGCCGGCGACTCGACGAGCTGCAGTTCACCTTCGGGGAGGGACCCGGCCCGACCGCGGTGCGCACCTCCCGACCGGTGCTGGCCCCGGACCTGCGCGACCCGGCCGAGGAGCGCTGGCCGGTGTTCCGCGACGCGGTGCTGCAGTCGGGGGTCGCGGCGGCCTTCGCCTGGCCGGTCTCGATCGCCGCCCGGCCGATCGGCGCACTGGGCCTGTTCCGGCGGCGCGCAGGGCCGCTGGCCGGGACTGCGCCCTCCCGGGCGCTCGTGGTGGCCCAGCTCGCGGCCCTGCCGTTGCTGGAGCTGATCAGCTCCGATGCCTCTCGGCAGCGCCCCGTGGATGCCGGCGGGCGGGCCGAGCTCCCCTCCGGCGCACGGGCCGACGTCTACCGCGCCACCGGGATGCTGATGGAGGCGATGGGCATCGGCCCCGCGGAGGCACTCCTGCGGCTGCGGGCGCAAGCCGTCGCCCAGGGCCGGACGGCGGCGGAGGTGGCGGCGACCCTGCTGGAGCGCCGACTGCCGCTGGATCCGGCGGACTGGTCCGACGACGGCAACGCACCGCTCTGAGCGCCGCGGGCGACGCCCCCACCGGCCCGTCCGAGACGCGGCAGGTGGCCCCGCGCAGTAATGGGCCGACGGGTGTAACACCTGCCCGGTCGAACCTCACTGGCCTGTCATGACTCATGCCGGAGAACACTCATACGACGTACTCGTGGTGGGCGGCGGCCCGGTCGGCAACACCGTGGCCGCCCGCATGGCGGGTGGCGGGCTGACGGTCGCGCTGATCGAGTCCGAGTTGCTGGGAGGCGAATGCGTCTACTGGGCCTGCATCCCGAGCAAGGCACTGCTGCACAGCGTGCACGCCCTGCATGCCGCGCGCCGGCTGCCCGGCTCCCGTGAGGCGGTGACCGGTCAGCTCGACGCCCAGGCGGTCTTCGCCCACCGCGACGACGTCACCCACCACCACGACGACTCGGGTCAGGCCGCCGTGATGGCTTCGCTGGGCGTGACCGTCGTCCGTGGCCACGGCCGCCTCGACGGACCGCGACGTGTGCAGGTGACCACGCCGGGGGCAGGCGTCCTGTCGCTCGAGGCGACGCACGCCGTGATCCTCGCCACCGGGTCCACGGCACACGTGCCCGCGATCCCCGGACTGCGCGAGGCAGCGCCGTGGACCAACCGTGACGCCACGTCGGCCAAGGACGCGCCGCGTCGCCTGGTGGTGATGGGTGGCGGCCCGGTCGGCGTCGAGATGGCCCAGGCCTGGCGCGCGCTGGGCAGCGAGCAGGTGATCCTGCTGCAGGCGGGGCGGCATCTGCTCCCCCGGCTGGAGCGGTTCGCCGGGGAGCGGTTGCTTGCGGGCCTGCAGGCCGACGACGTCGACGTCCGCCTGGGCAGCAGCGTGGTGGGGGTCGACCGGCCGGTTCCCGGCGGGGAGGTGACCGTGCGACTGGCCGACGGCAGCTCGGTCGTGGGCGACGAGTTGCTGGTGGCCGCCGGCCGCGAACCGGCGACGGCGGACCTCGGCCTGCGGACGGTGGGACTGGAGCCCGGTGAGATCGTGACTGTGGACGGCACCATGCGGGCCGAGGACTCGGACTGGCTGTACGCCATCGGCGACGTCAACGGGCGGGCCCTGCTCACCCATCAGGGCAAGTACCAGGCACGGGTGGCGGCCGACGCGCTGGTGGCCCGCACCCGGGGCCAGCAGCCGAGCTACGTGGCCGAGGCCGACACCTTCGCCGTCCCCCAGGTCATCTTCACCGACCCGGAGATCGCGGCGGTCGGCCTCACCGCCGCGCAGGCGACCGAGCGCGGCATGCGGGTGCGCACGGTGGAGTACGAGTTCGGTGACGTGCCCGGGGCGGCACTGGAGGCCAAGGGCTACTCCGGCCGCGCCGCCCTGGTGATCGACGAGGGCGACCACATGATCGTGGGTGCGACGTTCGTCGGGCCCAACGTCGCCGACCTGCTGCATTCGGCCACGATCGCGATCGTCGGGCGGGTGCCCGTGGAGCTGTTGCGCCACGCGGTGCCCAGCTTCCCGACCAAGAGCGAGGTGTGGCTGATGCTGCTCTCGGAGTACGGGCTCTGACCTGACCTTGGCGACCTGACCTTGGCGACCTGACCGGGGCCCGGCCGGCCCGTCTCCAGCAGGAGCAGGCCGGCCGGACCACCTGGACCGCCCCGGGCTCAGCCGCGCTCGGCCAGGTAGGGGGCGAGCGCCGTCCGGACCACCGACCGGGCCCGGTGCAGGAGGACGCGCTGGTTGTTGGGCTCCAGGTTCAGACGCCGGCACACCTCCTCGGCGGTGCAGCCGTCGATGTCGCGCATGGTCAGCACGATGCGCTGCCGTTCGGGCAGCCGGCCGACGACCTCGTGCAGGCGCCCCATCAGCTCCGCGACGAGAGCTGCCTCGTCGGGCGGCACCAGCCACGTCCGCGAGGGCGCGGACCAGTGCCCCGGCCAGCGGTCCTGCGAGGAGGACAACAGGTGCTCCTCCGCGGAGATGCCGGCATCCCGCCCGCCGGGGCCGAGCACATCGGTCACCGGGAGCACCCGGAACTCCCGTGCCGCCATGGCCCGCACCTGGTTCATCAGGATGGTGAAGACCCAGGTCTTCAGGGAGGCCCGGCCCTCGAAGCGGTCCAGTCCCTGCAGCACCGCCAGCCAGGTCTCCTGCACCGCCTCCTCGGCGACGGCTCGTGAGCGGGCGTACCGGAGCGCCACCCGCATCATCGACACGGAGTACCGCTCGACCAGCTCGGCGTAGGCGCCCTCCTCCCGGGCCAGGAGTCGGCTGACCAGGGCGGCGTCCACGTCGGGGAGTCGGGGTCGGGAGCTGGAGTCGGCCGTGCTCGGGCTGCGGAGCGTGACGGTTGCGGTGGGCGGCGGGGATTCGATGAGCTGGGGCATGAGTGGCCTCGCGGTCTGGTGTGCGCAGCGGACACGGGTCCGCCCCGAAGGCGGAGAGGTCGTGAGGCGGTGACGCGGTGGCGTTGAGGGGATGCGCTACCTGGCGCCGTAGGCGCCAGGACAGGACGTCGCTGGGAAGCGCCGAAGCGGCAGAACGCTGTGGTCCGGCGGGAGCAGCGTCGCGGGATCCCGATCGCCGGATGCGGCGGAGACGGGCCGCTCGGCTGCGGTCATCGGGAGGTGACCCGAGCCGGCGAGCCGGAATCGGCTGAATGGGCCAGAGGTGAAAGAATGCACACGTCGGCCATGTGGAACTCCGCAGAATGCGGCGCCCGAGGCTGACCGGCGTGAGCGATATCGCTCGCGTCGCGCGGCGAGGTTGGCGGCGCGACGCTCCGGTCTGGCTGTGTGCTCAGCAAGTTCACGATAGGTCCGGGCCCGCCCCTGTCGCGGCCCCCGATCCTTACGGAATACAAAACTCACCGCCGAAAAGCGCGCAGGTGGGCGGCCTGTGTCCCCGCCGCCCTTACCGTGATTGACGGTGTCCGGGTCGAGTGCCGGAGGTGGTTCGTGGACGGCGACGACGACGTCGTAGCGAGCCTGCTCGGGCTCTGGGGGCCGTGGACCGCTCGGCGGTCGCTGCCCGAGACGCTCGCCGCGATCGCCGAGCTGGCGGTCCGGGCGATCGCGGAGGCCGACGGTGCCGCGCTCACCATGCTGGCCGACGGCAGGGCCCAACGGGTGGTGGTCGGCACCGAGGTGGCGCGCACGCTCGAGGACCTGCAGCTCCAGCTCGACGAAGGACCGGGAATCCTGGCGCTGCGGACCCGGGACGTCCAGACCTCCGGTTCCCTCGGTGGAGACCCACGCTGGCCGAGGTTCGGCCCGCGGGTCGGCCGCCTGGGTGTGCACAGCGTGCTGTCGCTGCCGCTGGTCCTGGCCGTCGAGGCGTCGGCCCCGCCGACCCTGGTCGGCTCCATGACTCTCTACGCCCACGCCAAGGACGCGTTCTCCGCCGAGGCGTTGCGCGTGGGCACCCTTTTCGTGCGCCCGGCGGCCATCTTCATGCACAACGCGCAGGCGCTGGCCAATGCCGAGCGCCTGGTCGAGCAGCTGCAGGAGGCCCTGACCAGCCGGAAGTTGATCGATCAGGCGATCGGGATCCTGATGGCCCGCACCGGAGACGATGCCCAGCACGCCTTCGAGCGACTGCGGGCGATCAGCCAGACCCAGCACGTCAAGGTGGCCGAGGTGGCCGAGACCCTGGTGGAGGAGGCGGTCCGGCGCGCCCGCGCTCGACGGGCGGCCGACAGCCGCGGAGATCACGCCGTGGTCGACGAGGTGTGAGCCGACCCGCGACAGGCCGGGCCCCCCGCACCGCGGCTATCTCGCGAGCTGCCGCGGGTGCAACGGCGGAGCGGGGACGCCGCACGAGAAGCTCTCCTCGATCCTGATGCGCGCGTCCGGTAGGCCACTCAGGGGCCGTCGGATGAACGCGGCGGACAGCACGCCGGCGGCCACGAGCAGGCCCACGCAGATGAGCATCGCCGCGCGATAACCGGCCGAGAACGCGGCAGGATCGGTGTAGTCGGCTCCGCCGATGCCGGCGGCCACCGGCACGACGGCGACGGCGAGGAGCCCGGCGGACCGGGCGACGGCGTTGTTCACCCCCGACGCGACGCCGGCGAAGCGGTCGGCCGCGGAGTCCAGGACGGTGGCGGTGAGGGGCGCCACCAGCAGGGTCATCCCGGCGCCGAACAGGAGCGCCCCCGGCAGCACGTCCCGCACGTAGTCGGCGTCCTCGTCGAGGAACGCGAGGGCCAGCAGGCCGCTCGCCGCCACGAGCGGACCCACCGTGAGCAGCAGCCGGGGACCGATGCGGCGGGCGAGCGCACCGACGCGGGCCGAGAACACCAGCATGAGCAGGGTGACGGGCAGCAGGGAGGTGCCGGCCAAGAGGGGCGAGAGACCGGCGACGACCTGCAACTGCAGCACCAGCAGCACGAAGACGACCCCGAGGGCCGCGTAGACCAGCAGCGTCACACCGTTCACGGCGGTGAACTGCCGGCTCCGGAAGAGCACCGGCGGGACGAGGGGGTGGTCCGACCGCCGTTCGACGACGACGAACGCGAGCAGCGCCGCGGCGCCGGCGATACCGGAGATCCACACCCCCGGACTCGCGCCGGCGCCCGCGGACGTCAGGGCGTAGGTCACCAGGCCGAGTCCGGTCACGACCAGGACCGTCCCCACCCAGTCCAGGCGCGGCGCGGCTGACGGGTCGCGCGACTCCGGGACATGACGGGCGGCCACCACGACGATCAGGATCGCGATCGGCAGGTTGAGCAGGAAGATGGCCCGCCAGTTCCACGCCACGAGCCATCCGCCGAGGAACGGCCCCAGGGCGCCCGCCACGCCGCCCAGCCCCGACCACGCCCCCACCGCGGCCGATCGATCGGCCGCGTGGAAGGTCGCCGAGATGATCGCGAGGCTTCCTGGCGTCAGGAGCGCTCCTCCGACGCCCTGCAGGGCACGGGCGCCGATGAGCATCTCGACGTTCGTCGCCAGCCCGCACAGCAGCGACGCGACGGCGAACCAGCAGACCCCCACGACGAAGACCCGCCGCCGCCCGAACCGGTCGCTCAGCGAGCCCCCGAGGAGGATGAACGCCGCCAGCGTCAGCGTGTAGGCGTTGACCGTCCACTGCAGCCCGGCGAAGTCCGCGCCGAGCTCGGTCCCGATCCGGTCGAGCGCGACGTTGACGACCGTCGCGTCGAGCATGGCCAGGCTCGACCCGAGAACGGTGATGAACAGCACCCACCGCCCCTTGGGCGTGCCCATCCGCACACCGGTGTCGGTGGTCGCCACACCCTCGGTCATGGGGCTCCTGTTCTGGGCTACGTGCCTGGCCGTGGGCTACCGGCCGCAACCTTCGTCGCTCCCGACGCCGGTGACCACCGCCTCGCGGCTCACGGCGTGGAGAGCATGCCTGCGTCGATGGCGACGCGGGGCGTGGGCGTGCGGCGTCGTCATGGTCCCTGACCGGCCGGGTTTCCGGAACCGGGCGTCGTCCAGCATGCATTCTTCGTCGCGCGGCGCGGGCCGCTGCGCCGTCGGTGCCCGGATCAGTGGAACTCGGGCTCGTCCCACCAGGGGAAGAAGGCCGGCATGTCCGTGGACACCGTCTGAGGAAAGGCCGGCGGCCGCTTCTCGAGGAAGGACATGACGCCCTCCACCATGTCCGCGCTCTGCATGCGCGACCGGAAACTGCGGCTGTCGACGCGGTGGGCCTCCATCGGGTGGTGCAGCCCCAGGCCCCGCCACATGAGCTGGCGGGTGAGGGCGACGGAGACCGGTGAGGCGTTGTCCGCGATCTCGAGCGCGAGGGCGCGGGCCGCCGGGAGGAGCTCCTCGGCGGGCAGGACGCGCGTGACCAGCCCGCCGGCCAGGGCCTCCTGCGCCGGGAACACCCGGCCGGTCAGGCACCACTCGAGCGCCTGCGAGATGCCCACGACCCTGGGCAGGAAGAAGGACGAGCAGGCTTCCGGCGTCAGGCCTCGCCGCACGAAGACGAAGCCGAACTTCGCCGACTCGCTCGCCAGGCGGACGTCCATCGCGAGGGTCATCGTCGCACCGACTCCCACCGCCGGTCCGTTGATGGCGGCGATGACCGGCTTGAGGGACCGGAAGATCCGCAGCGTCACCTGACCGCCGCCGTCCCGCCACGTGCCCACCTCGTCCGGCGCGGGCTCGGCGTCGCCGCCGAGGTCCGCGCCGGCGCAGAAGCCGCGCCCCTCCCCCGTGACGATGACCGCGCGCACGGCGTCGTCGGCGTCGCTCCGGTCGAACGCGGCGATGATCTCGTCGCGCATGCGCTCGGTGTAGGCGTTGAGCTTGTCCGGGCGGTTCAAGGTCAGGACGGCGATGCCGTCGTCGACCTCGTACCGGATCTGCTCATAGGCCACGGTCGCTCACCACCGGAAGGCCGGGTCGCGTCGCTTGAGCTCGGCCTGGGCGATGGTGCGCTTGTGCACCTCGTCCGGGCCGTCGGCCAGGCGCAGGTGGCGGGCGTAGACGTACATCTCGGCCAAGGGGAAGTCGTTGGACATGCCGCCACCGCCGTGCACCTGGATCGCGCGGTCGATGATCCTCGTGGCGATGGTCGGGGCGGCGACCTTGATGGCCGCGATCTCGACGCGGGCCTCCTTGTTGCCGACCGTGTCCATCAGGTAGGCGGCCTTCATGGTGAGCAGCCGGATCATCTCGAGGTCCACGCGGGACTCCGCGATCCAGTCCTGGATGTTCGCGCGAGTGGCCAGCGGCTGCCCGAACGTCGTCCGGCTCATCGAGCGGTCGATCATGAGGTCCAGCGCGCGCTCGGTCATGCCGATCAGCCGCATGCAGTGGTGGATGCGCCCCGGGCCCAGCCGGGCCTGGCTCATGGCGAACCCCTGACCATCGCCTCCGAGGACGTTCCCGGCCGGCACCCGGACGTCCTCGAACAGGATCTCGGCGTGTCCCTCCCGGTCGACGTAGCCGAACGTCGGCAGCGAGCGGACCAGCGTGACGCCGGGCGTGTCGACGGGCACCAGCACCATGGTCTGCTGCTGGTGCCGGGCAGCAGTGGGGTCGGTCTTGCCCATCACGATCAGCAGGCGGCAGAGTGCGTGCATCGCGTTCGAGGCCCACCACTTGCGGCCGTTGAGGACGTAGTCGTCGCCGTCGCGGACCATGCTCAGCTCGATGTTGGTGGCATCCGAGCTCGCCACCGCGGGCTCGGTCATCGCGAAGGCCGACCGGATCTCGCCCGCGAGGAGGGGCTCGAGCCAGCGGTGCTTCTGTTCGGGTGTCCCGAACCGCGCCAGGAGCTCCATGTTCCCCGTGTCCGGAGCACCACAGTTGGTGGCCTCGGGCGCCAGGTGCGCACTGCGTCCCATGATCTCGGCGAGCGGTGCGTACTCGACGTTCGTGAGGCCGGCGCCGTGCTCGGACTCCGGCAGGAACAGGTTCCACAGACCTTGCCGTTTCGCCTCGGCCTTGAGGTCCTCGACCACCTGCGGATGGTGGTGCGGGTGCCCCGCGTCGACGAGCTGCTGGTGGTGGACGGCCTCGGCCGGGTAGACGAAGTCGTCCATGAATGCCGTGAGCCGCTCCTGGAGCTCGAGCGCCTGGGCGGAGAGACGGATGTCCACGGTTGCTCCTTGGCTGTCGGACCCCGCGCGCGGCGGGGAGGGCTTCTCGCGAGGGTGTCGGCAGGCGCTGCGCCGTGCCGAGGCAGCTCAGGTGAGGGCGTGCAGCCGGAGGCCGCGGCCTTCGCCGGCGAGCAAGGGCATCAGGGCACGCATGAGCTCGGCGTAGGCGCTCGTCGCCTGGTGCGCGCCCAGGGCTGCCTCGTCCTGCCACTCCTCGATGAGGACGACGTGGTGGTCGTCGGCGGCGTCGACGTGCAACCGGTACTGCAGACAGCCGGCCTCCTGCCGGGTGGGCTCGACGAACCGTCCGATGAGGTCCGTCGCGGCTCGGGCCATGCCCGGGGCAGCCTGCGCCTCGACGACGAGGACGACGGTGCCGGCCGAAGGCGGAGCGGGGGTCTGGGTCATGATCGGTTCTCCTCGTTGTCGCCGGCCGACCGGCCGCCGATGCTCGTGCGGGTGGCGACCCGGACCGCGGGTGCTGACACGACGCACCATATCCGGAGACGTTGCACGCGTTCAGCCGGGCGTCGAGCCGGGACCTACGAGGCCGGCGAACGCAGGCGGCCGCCCCTCCAGGTAGCTGGCCACGCCCTCACGCACGTCGGGCCCCAGCAGCGAGACCTGCATCAGCCGGTCCGCCTCCTCGACCGCGTCCGCGAACGGGCTGTCCATCGACGCGTAGACCTGCGACTTGATCGTGCTCATGGCCCACGGCGAGCAGTGCACGGCCAGGTCCTGCGCATACGCCAGCGCGGCGTCCAGGACGTCCTCCGGCGCCACGACGGAGTCCACGAGGCCCATTCCCAGGGCCTCCTCCGCACGCACCACGCGGCCCGACATCAGCAGATCCAGCGCCCGGCTCTGGCCGACGAGTCGCGGGAGCAGCCAGGCGGCCCCGTACTCCGCGATCAGCCCCCTGCGCGCGAAGGACGTGGTGAGCTTGGCCCCGGCCGCCGCGAACCGCACGTCGCAGAACAGCGCCTCGACCAGTCCGAGGCCCGCGGCGGCACCGTTGATCGCGGCGATGAGCGGCTTGCGGACCGACAGCGGATGGCTCTTGGGGCGAGCACGCACCGGCAGGCCGTTCTCGTCGAGCCGGTCCACCTGCTGGAGGTCGGTCATGTCCGCTCCGGCGCAGAAGCCCCGGCCGGCTCCGGTGACGACGATCGCACGGATGTCGGGGTCGGCCTCGGCGTCGTCGAGCAGGTCGAAGTAGCGGTCCTCGAGGGCGTTGTTCCAGGCGTTCAGCTTCTCGGGCCGGTTCAGGGTGAGCAGGAGCACCGGACCGCGGCGTTCGGCCAGGACGATGTCGTGCGGCGGGGAGTCGTCGTGCTGGGTGACGGAGGGCTGGGCGGAGGAGGGCTGGGCGGAGGAGGGCTGGGTCATCGGGCTTCCTTGCTGATCGGGGGGTGGTCGGCGAGTGCGGCCCACGGCGGGACGGCCGGCGGTCGGGATCGAGGCCGTCGGCGTCAGATCCGGGAGTCGTCGGCGATGCGGTGCGCGTAGTCGACGAGCGACGCGACGTCCTCGGCGGACGGCGTTCCGGCCGGCGAGCGGGCGCCCGGCTGCTCGACGGCCCGGCGGAGGACGCCCTCGGCGATGATGGCGACCTTCCAGAGCCCCAGCACGTGCCAGAAGCCGACGGTCGAGACGTCACGCCCCGACGCTGCCGCGTACTCGCGCACCAGCTCCTCGCGCGTCGCGTAGCCGGGAAGGGTCGAGACCGACGCCTTGTCGCCCGCCTGGAGCTCCCCGGCGTGCGGCCAGTAGGCCAGCAGGGTGCCGACGTCGGCGAGCGGGTCCCCCAGAGTGCTGAGCTCCCAGTCCAGGACCGCGATCACCGAACCGTCCCGGGTGATGACGTTCTTGATGTGGAAGTCCCCGTGCACGAGCCTGACCTCGTGCTGCTCCGGCACGGCCGCGGACAACCGTGCGGTCAGCCGGTCGAGCTCGGGCAGCGGACGGGTGTAGGACGCCTCCCACTGCCGCGCCCACCGGCGCAGCTGACGCGCCGCGTACGGCGCACGGCTGGCCAGGTCGCCCAGCCCGACCTCGTCCACGTCCACCGCGTGGATCCGGGCCAGGGTCCGCGCCATCGACGGACCCACCGCCTGTCGCAGCGCCGGATCGAGGCCCTGACCGGCCGCCATGCTGTCGATGACCTGCCCGTCGATGTGTTGGATGAGCACCCATGGCACGCCGTGGTCGTCCGGACGGACGCTCAGGATCGCGGGGACGGGCACGTCGGTTTCCTCCAGCGCCCGCATCACCCGCGCCTCCCGGACCACGTCGTGCGCCGATGCGAGCAGCTCCCCCGGTGGCGGGCGCCGCAGGACCCACGTCCGGCCGGATCCGTCGGACAGGCCGTAGGTGAGGTTCGAGTGGCCACCGCCGATCCGCGTGACGGTGCGGGCCGGACCCACCTGCAGGCCCTCGGCCGCCAGCCAGTCGCGCAGCCATGCGTCCTCGGGCAGCACCGTGTCCTCGGGAAACGCCGTGTCTTCGGGCAGCACCGTGGGGGGCTCGCTCACGCGACCGCGTCGTAGACGGCGGTGACGTACTCGGCGGACCGCTCGGAGCCGATGATGCCGGCGGCCATCTTGTTCATGGCGTAGCTGATGGTCATCCGCCGGTCCGCGTCGATGACGGTCAGGGAGCCGCCGTAGCCGCCCCAGAAGCAGACCCGCCCCTCGGGGATGTAGGGCAGGACGGCCGGCTCCGGGAGTCCGAAACCCATCCCCCAGCGCAGCGGAAGGCCGAGCACGAGGTCCACGCCGCGTGCCTGCTCCTCGAAGACGAGGTCGATCGTGCTCGGGCGCAGGAGCCGATGCCCGTCCACTGTTCCGCCGAGCGCGATCGTGGAGAGCACGCGGCACAGGGCGCGTGCGTTGCCGTGCCCGTTCACCGCGCCGATCTCGGCTCGTCGCCACCGGACGGAGTTGACCTCCTCGGCCGGGAACACCGGGTTCGCGAACGTCCGCAGCATGACGCTGGCGGGGTCCAGCGCGGCGAAGTCGATGTCGTGCGGGGGCGGGGGCACGATCTCCGCGGCCCGCTCGTCGTCCTCGGGCCGGAGGCCGATCTGGAAGTCCGCACCGAGCGGCTCCGACAGCTCGGTCCGCACGAACTCGGTCAGGGACGAGCCGCTGACCCGCCGGACCAGCTCGCCGATCAGGTGACCCTGGTTGTTCGCGTGGTAGCCCGAGGCCGTTCCGGGCTCCCACCACGGGGCCTGTCCGGCGAGGCTCGCGGTCGACGCGTCGACGTCGCACAGGTCCTGCACCGTCATCGGGTTCTCCCAACCGGAGACACCGGACGTGTGCGCCATGACGTGGCGGACCAGGACGCCGTCCTTGCCGTTTCCCGCGAACTCGGGCCAGTACGCCGCGACGGGGGCGTCGACGTCCAGCTGCCCCCGGTCCACCAGCACCAGGGCGGCGAGGTTGATCACCATCTTCGAGGAGGACCAGACGTTGACGACGGTGTTCTCCGACCACGGCCTGGTACGGGCGCCGTCGGCGAAGCCGCCCCACAGGTCGGCAACCTGCTGACCGTCGATGTCCACCGCCACGGTGACCCCGACCTCCTTGCCGGCCGCCACGTTCTCGTCCAGCAGTGACCGGAGCCCGTCGAATCGGCGCTCGCAGAAACCTTCCACCGGCGATGACATGGCGACTCCTCGAGGCAGGGGGACGGTGGGCCCGGATGATCGGGCTCCGGTCGCGGACAGTGTGACGAGCGCCATGAAAGCGTGCAACACTCTCGACATTGTTGCAAGCACCCGATGCCGCCTGGCCGCGGTGACGCCCGGACCGGAAGGGGACGCCGGACATGCCGAGCCTGATGGGACCGGTCCAGCGGTGGGCGGCCCAGAGCCCCCAGGCGATCGCGCTGCGCGACCCGCGCGGGAACCTCACGTACGCCGCCCTGGCGCTGTCGGCGCGTCGCTTCGCGACCAGCCTGCGGCGGCGGCACGTCGCTCCCGGCGACCGGGTCGTCCTGCTGGCTCCCACGGGGCCCGAGTTCGTCGTCGCCTACCTGGGCATCCAGGCAGCCGGCGCGGTCCTCGTTCCGATGAACACGATGTCGAGCATGGCCGAGATCCAGTACGTCCTGGACGACGCGGCGGCGACGGCGCTTCTCGCCGCGCCGGAGCTGGGTTCCGCCCCGGCCCGGGCGGCCACCAACCAGGGCGTTGCGCACCACCTCCTGCGGGAGGACCTGTGGGCCGCTGACGTACCGGCGGCCGACGTCCTCCAGCGCGCAGCGGAGGACACCGCGGCCATCCTCTACACGTCGGGGACGACCGGTCGACCCAAGGGGGCCGAGCTCACCGTCGGCAACGTGCTGGCAGCAGCGGAGATCTCGGTGCAGGTCAGCGCGGGCACGGCCGAGGACCGGATCGGCACCGCGCTGCCGCTGTTCCACATCTTCGGGCAGATCTCGGTGATGATGTCGGCCCTGACCGCAGGCGGCTCCCTGAGCCTGCTGTCGCCCTTCGAGCCCGCGGCGATGCTCGAGATGATCCTGCGGGACCGGCTCACCGTCATCGCCGGCGTCCCGACCATGTGGAACGCCGTGCTCCGCGTGCCCGCCGACGTGTCACGGCCCCGGCTGGATCACGTGCGCCTCGCCGTCTCCGGCGGCGCGGCGCTGCCGGGGCCCGTCGCCCGGGAGTTCGAGCAGCGCTTCGGGTGCGAGCTCATCGAGGGCTACGGACTGACCGAGACCACGTCCCAGGGGACGTTCAACCGGGGCGGCAAGGCCGGCGCCGTCGGCCGACCCGTCCCCCGCGTCCGCGTCGAGGTCCGCGACGGCGACGGGCGCCCCGTCGGCCCCGAGCAGGTCGGCGAGGTGCACATCCAGGGGCCCTCGGTCATGAAGGGCTACTGGAGACGGCCCGAGGAGACCGCGGCCGCACTCGGGGCCGACGGCTGGCTGCGCACCGGCGACCTCGGCCGGTTCGACCAGGACGGCGAGCTGTTCATCGTCGACCGCCTCAAGGACCTCATCATCCGCGGCGGCTACAACGTGTATCCGGCAGAGGTCGAGGAGGTGCTGCACGGGCACCCGGACATCGTCGCGGCCGCCGTCATCGGCATCCCCGACGAGCACTACGGCGAGGAGGTCGCCGCCGTCGTCGTCGCTCGCCCGGGGAGCACGCTCACCGGCCGCGACGTCACCACCTGGGCGCGCGAACGACTCTCCGCGTACAAGATCCCCCGCCTGGTGACCTTCGCGGACGCGCTGCCGCTGGGGCCGAGCGGAAAGGTGCTCAAGCGGGCCATCGACCGGACGGGCCTGCGCTGAGCCGCCTCGCGCCGCGCGCGTTCTGGCCAAGATTCGCCCCTAGGCTGGACCGGTGACCGTGCAGGACGAACGAGCCCCGACCCCCGGGCGCAGCAACTCCCGGGAAGCCTTCCGCGTGGCGCTCAACAAGTTCGTCGCCGGGGAGCGCCTGGACATGCAGCAGCTCGCGGCCGAGCTGAACGTCGACCGGTCCACCCTGTTCCGGTGGGTCGGCAACCGCGACACCCTGCTGGTCGACATCCTCACCTACCTCACCAACCGGGCGCTGCGCGAGGCGGAGGGAGCGGCGACCGGTTCGGGTGGGCAGCGGCTCGCCCGCATCGCCGAGATCTACGCCGGCAAGATCAATGCCGCCGGCTACTACCGCACCTTCCTGCGGCGCGAGCCCGAGCGATCCCTGCGGCTGATCACCACCAAGGCCAGCCCGCTGCAGCGGCACGTCGTCCAGACCTTCGAAGGGCTGATCGACAAGGAGAGCGCCCGGGGCTTCCGGCACAGCATGAACTCCGGGGACCTGGCCTACCTCACCGTGCGGATCATCGAATCGTTCGTCTACGCCGACATGATCACCGGCGAGGAACCCGACGCCGGCAAGGTCCGCCAGGCCATCGCGGCACTCCTGCAGGTCGACGCGGCCGTCTGACGGCCGTCGAACACGGCGCCTCTTCCCGCCGTCCCGCACCGCCTCCCGCCCCCGCGCAGCCGCCGGCGTAACGCGCACGGTCGCCAGGAGACAGGAGAACAGCGGACGGGGCCGGACGGCCTCGCCGGAGAGGACCGCCATGCAGCAGAACCTCCACGAGCTGCCCGAGTGGGAGCGGCTGGTCGAGCACTCCGAGCAGGTCCGCCGCAGCCACCTGCGGGAAGCCTTCGCCGAGGACCCCGGACGTGCCGACGAGCTGACGCTGCAGGCCGAGGGCCTGGTGCTCGACCTGTCCAAGGGCCTGCTCACCAGGCGGACCCTCGAGCTGCTGTGCGACCTCGCCCGTGCCACCGGTGTCCCGGAGCGGATCGAGCAGATGATGTCCGGCGCCCGCATCAACACCACCGAGGACCGGGCGGTGCTGCACGTGGCCCTGCGCGCCGAGCGCGGCACGACCCTGCTGCTCGACGGCGAGGACGTCGTGGCACCGGTCCACGAGGTGCTCGACCGCATGGCGACCTTCGCCGACGCGGTGCGCGACGGCAGCTGGACCGGCTGGACCGGCGCCCGCATCGCCACCGTCGTCAACATCGGCATCGGCGGCTCCGACCTCGGGCCCGCCATGGCCTACGACGCCCTGCGGCCCTTCACCAGCCCGGCCCTCGACGTCCGCTTCGTCTCCAACGTGGACGGCGCGGACCTCGTCGACGCGCTCACCGGCGCCGACCCGGCGACTACGCTGTTCATCGTCTGCTCGAAGACGTTCACCACCGTCGAGACACTGACGAACGCGCGCGCCGCGCGGGCCTGGCTGCTCGCCGGGCTCGGGGCCGAGGACGCCGTGGGCCGGCACTTCGTCGCCGTCTCGACGAACCTGGAGGAGGTCGCCCGCTTCGGCATCGATCCGGCGAACGCCTTCGGCTTCTGGGACTGGGTGGGCGGCCGGTACTCCCTGCCGTCGGCGATCGGGCTGTCGGTGATGGTGGCGATCGGACCCGAGCGCTTCGGCGAGCTGCTCGCCGGCTACCGCTCGATCGACGAGCACCTGCGCACCGCCCCGCTGGAGGAGAACCTGCCGGTGCTGCTCGGGCTCGTCGGCCTCTGGTACACCGACTTCTTCGGCGCGC
>CADCTN010000091.1:0-13948 GCA_902805535.1 uncultured Blastococcus sp.
CCACTGTCGAGCTCGAGGATCCACTGGGCCACGTTGTCGAGGAAGTACCGGTCGTGGGTGACCGCGACGACGGTGCCGGCGTACTTCTCCAGGTGCTGCTCCAGCCAGGCGACGCTCTCGGCGTCCAGGTGGTTGGTGGGCTCGTCGAGCAGCAGCAGGTCGGGCGCCTCCAGCAGCAGCTTGCACAGCGCGACCCGGCGGCGCTCACCACCGGACAGCACGGTGACGTCGGCGTCGCCGGGTGGGCAGCGCAGCGCGTCCATGGCCTGCTCGATGCGGGCGTCGAGCTCCCAGCCGTCGTGGTTCTCGATGACCTCCATCAGCTCGCCCTGCTCGGTGAGCAGGCTGTCGAAGTCGGCGTCGGGCTCCCCCATCGCCGCGCTGACCTGCTCGAAGCGGGTCAGCGCGTCGCGGAGCGGCTTGACGGCCTCCTCGACGTTGCCGCGCACGTCGAGCTTCTCGTTGAGGGGCGGCTCCTGGAGCAGGATGCCGACGCTCGCGTCGGGGGCGAGGGCCGCCTCACCGTTCGAGGGCTGCTGCATGCCGGCCATGATCTGGAGCACGGTGGACTTGCCGGCGCCGTTGGGGCCGACCACGCCGATCTTGGCGCCGGGGAGGAAGGACAGGGTGACGTTGTCGAGGATCACCTTGTCGCCGTGCGCCTTGCGCGCGCGGACCATCGTGTAGATGTACTGAGCCACTGGGCTTCGAAGCCTTCCGTCGTCTCGCGAGCGGGGGCGGGGCCACCGGCCGGCAGCCCCACCCCGTGCGTTCTCGCCTCCGATCCTCCCAGCCCGGGCAACTAGACGTGCGCGGGCTCCCTGGGGAGATCGGCGGGGTTCTCCTCGTCCAACGTCCCCTCCCCCGCCACGTAGTCCCGGCCGGCCACGAGTTCCGGCGGGCTCTCCTCCTCGGCAGGCACCGCCGCGGCCGCGCCGGGGTCCTGCTCGGCCGGCCCCGAGCGCGCCGGTCGGTGGAAGTCGGTCCAGCCGCGCGCCAGGTTCGGACCGACGGCGTTGGCCTTGATCTGCGGCGCCGACCGCCGCCCGTTCTCCGACTCCCAGCTGCGCGTGGTCAGCGTGCCCCGGACGATCACCGGGTCGCCCTTGCTGACGCTGCGGGCCACGTTGCCGCCCAGTTCACCCCACGCCTCGACGTCGACCCACAGGGTTCCGGCGTCGACGAACTCCTGCCGGCCGCTGTCGTAGCGGCGGGCGGTCGAGGCCATCCGGAAATTGGTCACGGCGCTGTTCTCCAGGCGGACGCGTCGGGGCGAGTCGACGACGTTGCCCACCACGGTCAGTTCGGTGTCGTTCACGGTGCTCCTCGGGTCTGCGGCGCCGCGGTGGCGCGACCGGTGACGTACCGGTGTGCGCACGACCTTGAGCGCTGCACGTCCCTCCCCGGCCCCGATCGGGCGATCTGTGGACGGCCGTCCGGCCTGTGGACGCTCACCCCGCCGCAGGATCTCGGCGGCGGGCGGTGCCTCACGGATGCTCGCCGATGCGATGATCGGCAGCCGAGCGCCCGTAGCTCAGTGGATAGAGCAGGTGCCTTCTAAGCACTTGGTCGCAGGTTCGATCCCTGCCGGGCGCACCTCGCTCCACCGTTTCGCGGAACGATGTCGTCGCGGATACCCGTGAATCAAAGTTCCAGCTTCATGCTTCGCGCGTCGACGACCCGGGTAGCCGCCGTCCGCCAGGTCACAAGTGGATCAACGAGCCAACGAAGGATCGTGTGCGGTGACGGTGGGTCAGTCGGAGTCGTCCGGTCAGTTCCAGCCCCCCGGCGAGGGGCGGCATCGTGCCTCCGAGGCACCGCGGCGCCGGATGTCCGGCCGCCGACGGTGGTTCGTGGCCGCGGGGGTGCTGGCCGCGTTCACCGCCATGGTCGCGCCGCCGGCGCAGTCCCAGGGGCTCACCGCGGCCGGCCGGGTCACCGATGTCCCGCGCACGCTGTCGTCGCAGTGGTCGATCGCGGCCCTGTCCGACGGCGCTCCCCGGGGCGCGGTCACGCTGGCGAGCGTCCCGGCCCAGGTGGCGGGCCCGGATCCGGCGCCGGAGGCGGTCGTCACCGGCCTGGCGGCCAACGGCATCCCCAACGTCGCGCTCAACGCCTACCGCGTGGCCGCCGCCCGGATGGCCTCGGCCAAGGGCGAGTGCGGGATCGACTGGTCGCTGCTGGCCGGCATCGGCCGCATCGAGTCCAACCACGGGCGCTACGGCGGCGCCGTCCTGGCCCCCGACGGCTCGGCCGCCCCCAAGATCCTCGGCCCGGCACTGGACGGCGGGCAGTTCGCCTACATCGGCGACAGCGACGACGGCAGGTGGGACAGCGACCCGACCTACGACCGCGCCATGGGCCCCATGCAGTTCATCCCGACGACGTGGCGCTCCTACGCGATCGATGCCGACGGCAACGGCGTGACCGATCCCTTCAACATCAACGACGCCGCCCTGGCCGCGGCCAACTACCTCTGCACCGCCGGCGGCGACCTGCGGACCGAGGCCGGTCAGCGCAGGGCCGTCTTCGCCTACAACCACTCCGACGAGTACGTCGCCGAGGTGCTCGCCCTCGCCCGCGCCTACGCGACCGGCATCCCGGTCGCCGACCTGCCACTGGTGGGCAACACGAGCGGGAGCGTCCCCGCCCCATCCGGCTTCTCCACCGCCCCGGCGGCACCCGGCCCCGCGATAGGTCTCCGCGACACCACGTCGTCACCGCCCGAGCAGACCACCCCGTACACCGGCCGGTCCGCCGATGGTCCGCCGTCCGCCCAGCCGGCGGCGGCCGGCGGCCCCCCGGCCGAGGGTTCCGCGCCGGCACAGCCGGCCGACAGCGGTGCAGCCGCACCGCAGCCGGGGAGCACTCCCCCGGCATCCGGTGGCCAGGCACCGCCGGCGACGTCGGGAGGCCAGCCGGCGCCCGCACCGGCTCCGGCACCGCTCCCGGCCCCCGTTCCGCAGTCCCCGCCGGTGGTGAGCGCTCCGCTGCCACCGGTGACGCCGCCTCCGCCGGTGCCGGGCGAGACCTGCGCGGAGCCAGGGGCCGGCGGGGTGGCGCTCGTCCCCGGGCTGCCGCTCTGTCCGTGAGCGGCACGGAGGTCCTCACAGCTCCCAGGAGATCGGCGCCCGCGGATCGGGGGCGTAGCAGCAGTAGGTCCCGGTGCGGACGGTGCGCTCCAGGTGGTCGGCGAACTCCGCGTGGTGCTCCCCGATCCGGGTGACGGCGTAGCGCAGCGAGCGCGTCACGCTCGCACGGGCCCGCTCGGCTCCGGACCCCGCGACACGGTCGCGACCACCGAGCCCGAAGGCGCCTGCGAGTTCACGCAGCAGGTAGTCACGGTCGGCCCGGGCGAGCGCGGCCCGCTCGGTGTCCCCGAGCACTGCGGCCTCGTCCAGGTCGTCGTCGATCTCGGCCAGGCGGCGCTTGTAAGCCGCCCGCGCCTGACCGTCGACGACCGGGCCGAGGTCCCCACCGGACCGGGCGACCTCGCCGACCTCCGCCCCGACCAGGTCGAGGACGTGGAACTCGCGGTCCGGCTCCGCCAGCAGCCGGGCCAGGTAGCGCATGCCCTTGAGATCGCGCAGGACGACGGTTCGGCCGGCGAACTCGATGCACCGGACGTCGCCGCCCCGGCGGAACCCGCAGTCGGTGGCAGCCACCGTCGGCACGGATCGACGGGCACGTCGCCCCAGGAGGCGGGCACCGATGCGGTCCGCCGTCGCGAGGGCGGCGCGCTCCTCACGGTCGGCCCGACCGGTCCTGCCCCGCAGCCGCTCGGCGTCGGCGAGGACGAGCCGGGCGACGGCTTCCTCGTACGGGGCCCCGACCTCGCCCCAGCCGGCCAGCGCCGCCTCGCACTCCCGGACGGCGGTCTCGGCCTCCCCGTCCGCGAGGGCGACCCGGCCACGCCCGAGAGCGGCCGCGGCGGCGATCGCCGTGCTGCGGAAGGTCGCCGCGATGTCGGACAGCTGACCCGCCGCTCGTCGGGCGCTCTCCACGTCCCCCGCGGCCACCCCGATCTCGAGCTGCGCCGCGAGCAGCGGTGCCCGGCGCAGGGCACCCAGCGGCGGCCACTCCTTGGACGGCACCGGGCACGGGTGCTCCAACGAGTCGGCGACCATCTCCGCTGCGCTCGGGACGTCTCCCTGCGCCAGCCGGAGCAGCGCCAGCCACGGCTGTGGGTCCCAGCCGTGCTCCAGCGCCTGGTCGAACGCCTCCCCGGCCCCGGCCAGGTCTCCGGTCCGCAGCCGGATCGCACCCAGCTCGGTGAGCGGCCAGCCGAACTCCCGGCGCATCCACGGCCGCAGCTCGCGGCAGGCCTCCAGCGCCTCCTCCTCCGCGGCCGAGCACGACCCGCGCAGTCGCAGGATCTCGGCCCGGTGCACGCGGCACCGGCCGTTGATGCCGCCGTAGGCGGTGCCCACCCGCCAGTGCTCCATGGCCTCGGTCCACTGCTCGGCCCGGTCGTACTGGGCCAGTCCCTGCATCGCGCAGATCAGCTCGCAATACACCATCCCGGCGCCGAGGGGGTCGAGCTCACCGGAGACCACGCTGACGGCCGCCTCGTCGAGCAGCTCCAGCCCCCGGTCCACCGAGCCGCCCAGGATGACCAGCCGGGCGGCCGCCACCCGGCCGAGCGCGGCAGCCAGCGGGACGCCCAGCCGTGCGCCGAGGTCGACGGCCCGCTCAGCCCACCGTTCGGCGGACTCCGCGTCGCCGCACATGAACCGCTCGTAGGTGCGGGCCATGGCGACGAGGGCGTGCGTCGGCGACTCCGGCCGATCCCCCAGCAGCCGCTCCGCGCGGGCGAGCCAGCCGCGCACCGGCGCCATCAGCCCGGTGTCCATCATCAGGTACATGGCGACCGTCGCAGCCGCGGCAGCCGCCGCTGCGTCGTCCCCGAGCGAGTGGGACACCGCGCACTGCTGCTCCCAGGCGGTGATCGCCGCCTCGAACTCACCGGCGCCGTAGGCGGCGCGGCCCAGCAGGTCCAGTTCGGCCGGCGTCAGCGGGCGCTGCCGCTGGAGGTCCCGCAGCAGCGCGAGGGCCGCCGACCACTCCCCCTCCCCCAGGGCCGCGCCGGCCCCCGCGACCTGGCCGAGGTCGCCCACCGTCATCGCACCTCCGCCGCAGAGGCACCGAGCGTAGGGGCGACCTTCCTCCCGTAACACGGATTGTTCCGCCTCCCGTGTGACCGGCCCGACGGCCGGCTCCGGACGACGAGAGGACACGACATGAACGGCGCGCTGGACGAGCTGCCCATCGAGGTGCAGCAGGGCGGCATCGTCACCCGCTACACGGAGTGGGGCGACATGGCGGTGCGCTTCGCCCGTGTCCCCGCGGGAACGGACATGAGCCCGATGCTCGAGGGTCTGCCCGGCGACCGGTGCCCGAGCCCGCACTGGGGCCTCGTCCTGGAAGGGGCGGTGCGGCTCACCGGCGCGGACGGCGACGAGGAGGTCACCCGCGCCGGGCATGCCTACTACTGGCCGGCCGGCCACACCGCCCGGATGGACGTGGACACCGCGTTCCTCGAGATCGGCCCGGTCGCCGCGATGCGGCAGTTCAGCGAGCACGCGAAAGCCAAGTTCACCTGACGCGATCAGCGCCGCCGATCCGACGGCGACCGGAGGACGGCGACGGCGTCGGTCACTTCGCGCGCGGGCAAGCCACGGCGGGCGCATGCCCCCGAACGACACGAACCCTCGGCCGTCCGAAGACGGCCGAGGGTTCGCTCGAGCTCTCCCGCCCACCGCCTCCTCGAGGCGCGGCGAGCGGGGCGGTTCAGAAGTAGTGCTTCCTGCCTCCCACGGCGCGTCCCGTGCTGCCCAGCACGAAGAGGATGACCCCGACGACCAGGACGATGATCCCGATCGTCCAGAGGATCGAGATATTGAGGAGGAAGCCCAGCAGAAGCAGGACCAGTCCGAGAACGATCACGCTTGTCTCCGATCGATGAGCACGAGTGGCGTCTCCAGGACCTTTCACCACCGGGGCGCGTTCGGGCCGTGGCGCGCGCAGGCGTCACCCGACCGTGATCGTCCTGCCACCCGAACGTGGCCCTGGCCCTATCGCCGCCCGCCGTCGGCCGATCCTCGCGACTCCTCCCGTCGACCGACGTGCGCCGGGCGGTCCGACGGCGGCCGGAGGACGGCGAAGGGGTCGGTGACCTCCAGCGCGGGCGACGCGAAGCGGTAGACCATGGCCGGCCGCCCCCCGGCCCGACCGGGAGGCGCCAGCTCCCCGGTCGCCTCCAGCACACCGCGCCTCAGCAGCACGCGTTGCAGGTTGGTGGCCGTCACCTCGTAGCCGAGCGCCGCGACGTAGATGTCGCGGAGCTCTGCCACGGAGAAGGCCTGCGGGGCCAGGGCGAAACCCACATTGGTGTACGACAGCTTGGCCCGCAGCCGGGCCAGCGCCGACCCGACGATCGAGCCGTGGTCGAACGCCGTCGGAGGCAGGGCGTCGACCGGGTGCCAGGCGGTGTCCTCCGGCAGCGCCGGTCGCACGTCGGAGGGGATGAGCCCGAGGTAGGCGGTGGCCACGGTGCGTCCGCGCGGGTCCCGGTGCGGGTCGCTGCGGGTCTCCAGCTGCTCCAGGTGCGCCAGGTGGGTCACCTCGACCTTGCTGGCCAGCTGGCGCGCGAGCGAGGCGCCCAGCGTCTCCTCGGCGAGCAGCGGTCCGCCGGGCAGCGCCCAGCTGCCCGCGAACGGCTCGTTGGCCCGCTGCCACAGCATCACGTGCAGCCGGGCCGACCGGACCTGCAGCACGGCCGCCAGCGCGTGGTGCGGGTAGGCGGGCCGGTCCGGTGAGGACCACACGGAGGGCACGACGGGAATGTTACGGTCGTCGCGCCGGTTTTCGACTGCGAGTACGAAACCCCACTCCTCCGGAGGTCCCCGTGACCGCAACGCTGCCCGCCCCCGCCGCTGCCGACTGGACGCCCGACGAGTGGGAGTCGTGGCGGCACGAGGTCCGCCGCCTCGCCCGGGAGCGCGACGCCGTCGTCCTGGCGCACAACTACCAGGCCCCGGAGATCCAGGACGTCGCCGACCACGTGGGCGACTCGCTGGCCCTCTCCCGGATCGCGGCGGCCAGCGACGCCTCGACGATCGTGTTCGCCGGCGTCCACTTCATGGCCGAGACGGCGAAGATCCTGGCGCCGGAGAAGACGGTCCTGGTGCCCGACGCGAACGCCGGCTGCTCACTGGCCGACACCATCACGGCCGACCAGCTGCGGGCGTGGAAGGCCGAGCACCCCGGCGCCGTCGTCGTCTCCTACGTGAACACCACAGCCGAGGTGAAGGCCGAGACCGACATCTGCTGCACGTCGTCGAACGCCGTCGAGGTCGTCGAGTCGGTTCCCGCCGACCGCGAGGTGCTCTTCCTCCCCGACCAGTTCCTGGGCGCCCACGTCCAGCGGGTCACCGGCCGGCAGAACATGCGCATCTGGATGGGCGAGTGCCACGTCCACGCGGGCATCTCCCCGACCGACCTGCGGCAGAGCGTCGAGAACGCACCCGACGCCGAGCTGCTGGTGCACCCCGAGTGCGGCTGCGCGACCAGCGCGCTGTGGATGGTCTCCGACGGCCAGCTGCCCACCGAGCGGGTCCACATCCTCTCCACCGGCGGGATGCTCGACGAGGCCCGCCGGACGACGGCGAAGCGCGTCCTGGTCGCCACCGAGATCGGCATGCTGCACCAGCTGCGCCAGGCCAACCCGACGACGTCCTTCGAGCCGGTCAACTCCCGCGCGGCCTGCCCCTACATGAAGATGTCGACCCCGGAGAAGCTGCTGCGCGCGCTGCGCGAGGGCCGCGACGAGGTCACCGTCGACCCGGAGATCGCCGCCCGCGCCCGCGCCGCGGTCGAGGCGATGGTGGCCATCGGCACGCCGTCGCCGGTCGGTGAGTGACGTGGGCGCGAGCCTGACCCGGGTCGTCACAGCGTTGCCGCTGCCGCCGGCCGGCTGGGCGCGGACCACCGACGTGGTCGTCGTCGGCACCGGCGCGGCCGGCCTGATGACCGCGGTGGCTCTCGCCGACGCCGGCCGAGCGGTCACCGTCGTCACCAAGGGCGCCATCGGCGACGGCAGCACCGCGTGGGCCCAGGGCGGCCTGGCCGCCGTGCTCGGTCCGGACGACGACGCCGACCTGCACGCGATCGACACGCTGGTCGCCGGCGCCGGGCTCTGCGACGAGGGCGCGGTCCGGACCCTGGTCGAGGAGGCCCCGGCGGCCGTCGCCCGGCTCCGGGAGCTCGGCGCGCTGCTGGACCTCAACCCCGCCGGCCGCCCGGCGCTCACCCGCGAGGGCGGGCACAGCCGCGACCGGATCGTGCACGCGGGCGGCGACGCCAGCGGTGCGGAGGTCACCCGCACCCTGTCGGCCGCCCTGCGGGCGCGCGGCATCACGGTGCTCGAGCAGACGGTGGCACTCGACGCGCTGCGCGACGTGGACGGCGCGATCGCCGGTCTCCGGGTCGCCAGGACCGAGGACGGCGCGCTGGTCGACGCCGGCGACCTCCTGGCGCCCGCCGTCGTCCTGGCCACGGGCGGCTACGGCCAGCTCTACGCGGCCAGCTCCAACCCGGCCGGGGCGACCGGCGACGGCCTGGCCCTGGCGCTGCGGGCCGGCGCCGAGGTGGCCGACGTGGAGATGGTGCAGTTCCACCCCACCGTGCTGTGGTCCGGCCCGGGGGCCGAAGGCCAGCAGGTGCTGATCTCCGAGGCGGTGCGCGGCGAGGGCGCGGTCCTCGTCGACGACGCCGGGCGCCGGGTCATGCTCGGTGCGCACCCGCTGGCCGACCTGGCCCCGCGCGACGTCGTCTCGGCGACGATCGCGGCCCACCTCCGGGCCACCGGGACCGACCACGTCTTCCTGGACGCCTCCCACCTGGGTGCGGAGTTCGTCAGCCGCCGCTTCCCCGGCATCTCCCGAGCGTGCACGGCCGCCGGCTTCGACCTCGGCCGCGAGCCCGTCCCGGTGGCACCGGCCGCCCACTACTCGTGCGGTGGGGTCGTCGCCGACCTCGACGGACGCACCTCGGTGCCCGGCCTCTACGCCGTCGGCGAGGTGGCCTGCACGGGCGTGCAGGGCGCCAACCGGCTGGCCTCGAACTCGATCACCGAGGGTCTGGTGGCGGCGCTGCGGTGCGCCGCCCTGCTGGCCGCCGAGCCGGCGCTCGGCCGTGCGCCGGCGACGCACCCGGCTGCCACCGGTGCCATCGATCCGGCGGCCCGCGCAGTCATGACCGCGGCCACCACGCGCCACGCCGGGGTGGTCCGCGACGCCGAGGGGCTGCGCCGGCTGGCCGGCACGCTCACCGCCGTGCCGCGGCTCGCCGGGGACGCCCTGCTCGCCGAGGGGGCACTGCTCGACGCGGCGGCCGTCGAGGCCACGGCGCTGCACACGGTGGCCACCCTGCTGACCTCCGCCGCCCTCGACCGCACCGAGAGCCGCGGCTGCCACCGCCGGCTGGACTTCCCCGAGACCCGCCCCGAGTGGCAGGTCCGCCTCGTCCACCGGCTCGACGGGGCCGGTCACGTGCACACGCGCACGGAGGCCGTCCGGACCCTCACCGCCACGCAGGTGGTCGCATGACCGGCGACGGCGTGCTCCGCCCCGCGATCGCCGAGGCGCTGACGTCGGCCGGGCTGGACCCGGCCGAGGTCGTGCGCGTCATCCGCCGCGCGCTGGACGAGGACCTGGCGCTCGGCCCCGACGTCACCACGAACGCGACGGTGCCGGCCGGCGCCCGAGCGTCCGGCGACGTCGTGCCGCGCACCCCGGGGGTGCTGGCCGGGGTGCCGGTGGCCGCGGCGGTGTTCGACCTGGTCGGTGGAGCGGAGGTCGACGTCGTCCTGCACGCCGCCGACGGCTCGGACGCCGAGCCCGGGCAGCCGGCGCTGACCGTCACCGGACCGACCCGGTCGCTGCTCACCGCGGAACGCACGGCGCTCAACCTGGTCAGCCACCTGTCCGGGGTGGCGACCCTGACCCGGCGGTGGGTGGACGCCGTCGCCGGGACCTCCGCAGCGATCCGGGACACCCGCAAGACCACCCCCGGGCTGCGATCGCTGGAGAAATACGCCGTCCGCTGCGGCGGCGGGGTCAACCACCGGATCTCGCTGGGCGACGCCGCGCTGGTCAAGGACAACCACGTGGCCGCCGCGGGCGGGATCACCGCCGCCGTCGAGGCGGTGGCGGCCTCCGCGCCCGGCGTTCCGCTGGAGGTCGAGTGCGACACCCTCGACCAGGTGCGCGAGGCGGTCGCAGCCGGGGTCGAGCTGGTGCTGCTGGACAACTTCTCGCTTCCCGACACCCGGTCGGCCGTCGCACTCGTGCGCGGTTCCCAGGTGCGGCTGGAGGCCAGCGGCGGGCTGTCGCTGGACCGGGCGGCCGAGGTGGCCGCGACCGGCGTCGACTTCCTGGCGGTCGGCGCGCTGACGCACAGCGCACCGGTGCTCGACCTGGGCTTCGACCTCCGCTGAGCCGCGGGCTCAGCGGAGAGCTGGGTGCACCCAGCCGATCGCCGGGGCGACGTGCGTGGTGATGTTCTCGAGCAGCCGGGCGTTGTACTCGACGCCGAGCATGTTGGGCACGGTGATCAGCAGGGTGTCGGCCTCGCGGACGGCGGCGTCCTTGGCCAGCTCCTCGGCCAGCGCGTCGGGCTCGCCCACGTAGCTCTTCCCGAACCGTGCCCGCGCCCCGTCGAGGATGCCGACCTGATCCGCGCTCGACCGCTCGCTGCCGAAGTAGGCGCGGTCCTCGTCGCTGACGATCGGCAGGACGCTGCGGCTGACCGAGATCCGCGGCTCCCGGTCCCAGCCGGCGTCCGCCCACGCGGTGCGGAAGCGCGCGATCTGCTCGGCCTGCAGCTCGTCGAACGGCACGCCGGTGTCCTCCACCAGCAGCGTCGAGCTCATCAGGTTCATCCCCTGCCGCGCCGTCCACTCGGCGGTGGCGCGGGTGCCCGACCCCCACCAGATGCGCTCGCGCAGACCGGGCGCCTGCGGCTGGACCGCCAGCCGCCCCCGGGTGCCACCGGTCATCTGCGGGTCTGCGTCCACCACGCCCTGGCCCTCGAGCGCGGCCAGGAACAGCGCGGTCTTCTCCCGCGCGAGATCGGCGTCGGTGCTGCCCTCCGACGGCACGTAGCCGAAGGCCTCGGAGCCGCGCAGCGCCGTCTCCGGTGACCCGCGGCTGATGCCCAGCTGCAGCCGGCCGTCGCCGAGCAGGTCGGTCGCCGCGGCCTCCTCCGCCATGTAGAGCGGGTTCTCGTAGCGCATGTCGACGATGCCCGTGCCGACCTCGATGCGGCGGGTGCGGGCGGCCATCGCGGCGAGCAGCGGGAACGGTGCGGCGAGCTGGCGGGCGAAGTGGTGCACCCGGACGTAGGCGCCGTCGACCCCGAGCTCCTCGGCCGCCACCGCCAGCTCGACGCTCTGCACCAGCGCGTCTCGACCGGTGCGCACCCGCGATCCGGGGATGGGCTGCCAGTGCCCGAAGGACAGGAATCCGATCCGCTGCTCCACGACGTGCTGCAGCGCGTGGGTCGCGTCCGCTGTTCCCGGGGCCTGTCGCCGTACATGTGCCGGAGCCGCTGCCGTCGATTGGCACATGCCGCCGAACGCGCGGCTGGAACTAACGCAACGTGACGGCATGAACACGACTCTCCGCGACCAAGGTCCGTCACTTCCCGCCCACCATGCGTGACCCTGTGGTGATGAGCCTTCCCGCCTCCGAGGTGCCCCGGACGCCCGCCACGACCGGCACCGCGACCGGTACCGCGGCCGGCCGGCGCATGCGGGCCATAGACACCCTGCTCGCCGACCGCGGCCAGTTGTTCCAGGCGCTGTTCCTGTCCGCGCCGATCCCCAAGGCGCTCGTCGACCTCGACGGCCGCGTCCTCGTCGCCAACCCGATGCTGTGCGCCCTCTCCGGGCGGACGGCGGAGGACCTGGCCGGCCGGCACGTCGACCTCTTCGCCCACCCCGACGACCCGCCGGTCGCCGACCTCGGCCTCGTGCCGGGTCCCGGCGAGCCCGCCCACCTGGACCCGCACCTGCTGCTGGACGGGGAGCGCCGGCTGCGGCGGTCGGACGGCACCGAGCTGTGGGTCGTCCAGTCCCACGAGATCGTCCGGCACAACAACGGCGCGGCCCAGTTCGTGGTCCTCTCCCTCGTCGACGTGACCGACCGCCGTCGCGCCGAGGAGGACCTCGTCCGCCGCGCGTTCACCGACCCGCTGACCGGGCTGCCGAACCGCCGGGCGCTGACCGACCGCCTGCGGCACGCCGTCGCCCTGTCCCGCCGCCGCGGGCTGCAGGTCGGCCTCGTCCACCTCAACATCGACCGGTTCAAGACGGTCAACGACTCCCTCGGCCACGAGGCCGGGGACCTGCTGCTCAGCCAGATCGCCGACCGGCTGCGCTGGAGCACCCGGGTCGAGGACACCGCCGTCCGGCTCGGTGCCGACGAGTTCCTCGTCGTCGCCGAGGACGTCGAGGACCTCGACGGCCTGCGGGCGCTCGCCGACCGCCTGCTGTCCGTGCTCGACGAGCCGTTCGTGGTGCAGGACCGCGAGATCACCCTGTCGGCCAGCGTCGGGCTCACGCTCGGGTCGGACACCGCGCCCGACGACCTGCTGCGCCAGGCGCAGAGTGCGCTGACCCGCGCGAAGGCCGACGGCAGCCGGGCCCGGATCGAGGTCCACGAGGGCGCCCTCACCCGCGGCGACGTCGACGCCCTCCAGCTCGAGACCGACCTCAAGCACGCCCTCGACCACGAGGAACTGCGGCTCTTCTACCAGCCGATCGTCGCGCTGCGCGACGAGACGCTGCTCGGCTACGAGGCACTCGTGCGCTGGGAGCATCCCACCCGCGGGCTGCTCCCCCCGGCCGCCTTCCTCGACGCCGCCGAGAACAACCGACTCACCTCCAAGCTCGGCGCCTGGGTGCTGCACCGCGCGTGCACCGACGCCGCCGCGTGGCCCGACGACCTGCGCGTGCACGTCAACGTCTCCGCCCGACACCTGGCCGAGGAGGGCTTCAGCGAGCTGGTTGCCGACGCGCTCGCGCAGTCCGGGCTGGCCCCGCACCGCCTGGAGCTGGAGATCACCGAGTCGACGGCGCTCTTCGCCGCCGAGGCCACCCTGCACTCGGTCGCCGTCGTCACCGAACAGGGCGTCACCCTGGCACTGGACGACTTCGGCACCGGCTACTCCGCCATCACCGCCCTGCACCGCCTGCCGATCCACACGGTGAAGATCGACAGGTCCTTCGTCGCCGACGTGGTCACCGAACCAGCGACCGCCGCGCTGGTGCAGGGGCTCCTGCAACTGGGCCGGGGCATGGGGCTGCAGGTCATCGCCGAGGGCATCGAGGACCTCGACCAGGCCGCCTGGCTGCTCGACCACGGCTGCGCCATGGCCCAGGGCTACGCGTTCGGCCGCCCGGCTCCGCTGCCGAGCCCGGCCGAGGTGTTCATCGGCGAGATGACCGACGCCCCGGCCGAGGACGTCGCCGGGGCGCTGCTGCCCGAGGAGCGGGAGACGCCGCCCCTGCCGCAGCAGCGCAGCCACCCGGCGCTGCGCACCACCGACCTCGACGACACCGGGGCCTTCGCCCGCGGGGCCGTCGACGACGAGCCCCTCGACCCGGAGGCCTGACGAGCCGGATCGCCGACGTCGGTCATCAGGTCAGCCGCGATAGGCCTCCAGCAGCCGCAGCCAGACCTCGCTGATCGTCGGGTAGGCGGGGACGGCGTGCCACAACCGGCCGATCGGCACCTCGCCGACGACGGCGATGGTCGCCGCCTGCAGCAGCTCGGCGACGGCCGGCCCGATGAAGGTGACGCCGATCAGCACCTCGCGGTCGGTGTCGACGACGGCGATGGCCCGGCCCTCGTAGTCGTCGGCGAACAACGACGAGCCGGCGACC
>CADCTN010000091.1:13958-20890 GCA_902805535.1 uncultured Blastococcus sp.
GGAACCCCGTCGACGCGCATCGTGTCGTCGACGTCCAGGTAGTCGCCGGGCCGGCGGCCGACGGTCTCCAGCCCGATGTCGCGCGTGCCCGCGGCGCGGCCGACGGCGACGAGCACCTCGTCGCCGCGCGCCTCGCCGTCCGAGCAGCTGAGGACCACGTCGCCGTCCTCCCGGCGGGCGGCCTCGACCTCGGAATTCAGCCGGACCTCGACGCCCGCGGCGCGCAGCCCGCCGAGCACGGCCTCGGAGGCGGCCGGTTCGGCGTTCTCGACGAGCCGGTCGCCGTACTGGAGGACGGTCACCTGCGAGCCCAGTGCCTGCCAGGCGGTCGCCATCTCGCAGCCCACGTAGCCGCCACCGAGGACCAGCAGCCGTCCCGGGGCCTTCTTCGCGTTGGTCGCCTCCCGCGGGGTCCACGGCCGCACGTCGGCCAGCCCGTCGACGGCGGGCACGGCCGCCGTCGACCCGGTGCAGACGGCGACCGCGTGCCGCGCCGTCACGCGCGTCCGGGTGCCGTCGGCGGCGGTGACGACGACGGTCTTCTCCCCCGCCAGTCGCCCGGTGCCGCGGATGAGGTCGATGCCGGCGCCGCGGACCCACTCGACCTGGTCCGCGTCGTCCAGGTTCGAGATGAACCTGTCGCGGCGGGCGAGGGTGGCGGCGACGTCCTGCTCGCCGGTCACCGCCTGCCGCGCGCCGTCGACGGCGCGGGCCTCGGCGAGCACCTCGGTTCCGCGCAGCAGCGCCTTGCTCGGCATGCACGCCCAGTAGGAGCACTCCCCGCCGACGAGCTCCTTCTCGATGAGGACGGTGGTCAGCCCGCCCCGTACCGCGATGTCGGCGACGTTCTCGCCCGTCGCCCCGGCTCCGAGCACGACGACGTCATAGGTGTGATCCACGGACCCATCCTGTCGGTTGTGGTCGACTGGCCGCCATGCCGGTCGATGCCGCACGGTTCTCCGCCACCCTGGGCCAGTACGCCTCCGGCGTCTGCCTGCTGACCGTGCGCGACGGCATCGACGACGTCGGCACCACGGTCAGCTCGATGATGAGCGTGTCGGCCGATCCCCCGCTGGTCGCCGTCGGGCTGGCCGCCGCGGGTTATCCCGCCGAGGTGCTCGAGGAGGTGGGCGCCTGCGCGCTCACCGTGCTGGCCGCCCAGCACGCGATCGTCGCCTCCCGGTTCTCCTCGGCCGGCCGGCCCAGCGCGCGTCACCTGCTGGAGTCGGTGCCGTGGTCCCGGGCGGCCGGGAGCGGCGCGATCGTGCTCGACGACGGCCTGACCGCCCTGGACTGCCGGCTGGCGCGGCTGGTCGAGGCCGGCGACCACGTCCTGGCGCTGCTGAGCGTCGAGGACGTGCCGGTCCTCGACACCGCCGGCCGTCCGCTGCTGCGCCTGAGGGGCCGCTACGTCGACCAGTCCGGCCGACCGGCCGCCGCGCGATGAGCCCCGACCGGGCAGATCTGCGGAGGCGTGTCACATCCGGCGCCGCGGCGGTGCTTCCCTGGTGTGGAACTCGTACGGCCATCGGCCACCGCCGCACTCCCGCTGTGGGGTGGCACGGTCCGGCCCCGGACTGAGCGGGGCGCCGGTATGCCGCGGGGACGGGTCGACGTCCGGACCGATCTCGAGGAGGTCTTCCGCGGCAACTACGCGCGGGTCGTCGCCGTCGCCGCCCGGGTGCTGGGCTCCCGCGACCAGGCCGAGGACGTCGCCCAGGACGTCTTCCTCTCCTTCGGCCGCTCCTCGGTGCCGGCCGGCGAGGCAGGCGGCTGGCTGACCGTCGCCGCCACCCACACCGCCCTGAACCTGCTCCGATCGGGCCGCCGCCGCAGCGCCCGGGAGGAGATCGCCGGCGACGGCCCGGCCGTCGCCCCCGACGTGGCCGACCTCGTGATCACCGGCGAGGAGCGCAGCTCCGTCCGTGCCGCGCTGGCCCGCCTGCCGCACAAGCAGGCGGCCGCGCTGGTCCTGCGGCACAGCGGCTTCAGCTACGCCGAGGTCGCCGCCGCCCTCGACCTGTCCCCCGGGAGCGTGGGCACCACCGTGCGCCGCGCCGAGTCCGTCCTGCTCAAGGAGCTGAACCGCCATGCGTCACCCGAGTGAGGGCGTCCTGCGCCGACTGGTCGACGAGCCGGCCGGCGTTCCCGACGACGACCGCGCCCACATCGCCTCCTGCCCGGCGTGCCTGCGCGCGCTGGAGACCGCCCGCGCCGACGCGCAGCTCGTGGGATCCGCGCTCGGGACGTCCGGTGAGGTCGACACGGACGCGGCCTGGGCACGGTTCTCCGCGGCGGCTGCCGCACCGGCACCGGCACCGGCCGCCTTCCGCCCGGCAGCCCCTGGCCGTCGCAGGTGGGCCACGGCGGTGCGCCGGCCGGCGGTCGCCGCGCTCAGCGCGGTGGTCCTGCTGACCGGCGCCGGGGTCGCGGCCGCCAACGACTGGCTGCCGATCTTCCAGACCGAGGGCGTCGAGCCGGTCGAGATCACCTCCACCGACCTCGTCCAGGTACCCGACCTCTCCGCCTACGGGGAGCTGCAGATCATCGAGGAGCCCGAGCCCGAGCAGGTGGCCGACGCGGCCACCGCGCGCGAGCGCACCGGGCTGGACGTCCCCGAGGTCGGCGAGCTGCCCGAGGGCGTGACGGGTGACCCGACCTACCAGGCCGCGGGCGTCGTCAGCGCCACCTTCACCTTCTCCGCCGAGAAGGCGGCCGCGGCCGAGGGCGCGGACCTGCCGCCCGTGCCGGCCGGCCTGGACGGCAGCTCGCTGCGCCTCCAGGCAGGTCCGGGAGTGGCCGCCATGTGGGCCCAGCCGACGGGTGTGCCGACGCTCGTCGTCGCCCGGGTCGGCGCGCCCACGGTGGACGCCTCGGGCGGCGTGGAGTTCGAGACGGTGCGCGACTACCTGCTGTCGCTGCCCGGCCTGCCCCCGCAGCTCGCGGAACAGCTCGAGGACCTGTCCGAGGACGGCGGGACACTGCCGCTGCCCGTGCCGGCCGACCTGGTGACCACCTCCGAGGCGGACGTGGACGGCAACGACGCCACGGTGCTCACCTCCCGCAACGGGCTGTTCGCCGGTGTGGTCTGGGTCGAGGACGGCGTGATGACCGGGGTCGCCGGGACGCTGAGCGCCGACGAGCTCCTGCCGGTCGCCCGTGGGCTCCGCTGACGCCGCTACCGTCCGCGGCGTGACCTCCGACGTGACGACCGCATCGACGGCGGCAGGGCTCGACGCCCTGCCGCCGTCGGCGGCGGTGTGGTGCTCCGGACTGCACAAGCGGTACGGGCGCCGCACGGCCGTCGACGACGTCTCCTTCTCCGTCGCCCGCGGCGAGGTGCTCGGCCTGCTCGGCCCGAACGGTGCCGGCAAGACCAGCGTCATCAAGATGCTGCTGGGCCTGGTCCGGCCCGACGCCGGCGAGGTGCTGCTGCTCGGCCGGCGGTCGACCGATCCCCGCTCCCGCGCCGCCGTCGGGTACCTGCCCGAGCTCTTCCGGTACCAGCCCTGGCTGACGCCGACCGAGGTGCTGGACCTGCACGTCAAGCTGGCGAAGGTCGACGTCCCCGCCGTCGAACGGCGGGAGTGCCTGGCGCTGGTCGGCCTCACCGAGCGGTCGGGTGACCGGGTGGGCGGGTTCTCCAAGGGGATGCAGCAGCGCCTCGGCCTCGCCGTCGCGCTGGTGGCCCGTCCCGAGCTCGTCGTCCTCGACGAGCCCACCAGCGCTCTGGACCCGATCGGCCGGGTCGACGTCCGCGACCTGGTGCTCGCGCTGAAGTCCCGCGGCGTGGCCGTGCTGCTCAACTCGCACCTGATCGGCGAGGTGGAGCGGGTGTGTGACCGCGTGGTGATCCTCGACCAGGGCCGGGTGGCGGCCTCGGGCACGCTGGCCGAGCTGCTCGGGCAGCGGGAGGTGCGCCTGCGGCTGGACGGGGTGGACGGGCAGGCGGAGGACCGGCTGCGCGCGGCCGGCTCCACGACCCGCAGCGGCGACTGGTTCACCGTCCAGCTCACGGCGGACGACGACGGCGTCACCGTGCCCGACCTGGTGCGCGATCTCGTCGGCCGGGGCGTGCGCGTGCACGCCGTCGAGCCGGTGCGGATCAGCCTCGAGGAGCGCCTGCTGGGCATCCTGCGCCACGACGAGCCGGAGGCGTCCCTCCGATGACCGCGCTGACCATCGCCGGCCTCACCCTGCGCGAAGCCTTCCGCCGGCGGGTCGTCTGGGCGCTGCTGGTCCTGACGGTCGCGCTGCTGGCGCTCAGCGGCTGGGGCTTCTCCCGGCTGATCGGCCTGGACACCGAGCTGGGCACGATGACCAGCGGCGAGGCGCGCCTGGTGGCCTCCGTGCTGCTCAACCTGATCATGTTCGGGTTCAGCCTGATCGCGGCGATCGGCACGGCGTTCCTCGCCGGCCCCACGGTCGCCGGCGAGGTGGAGTCGGGGCAGGCGCTGGCCATCCTCGCCCGCCCGGTCCGCCGCTCGGCCGTGCTGCTCGGCAAGTGGCTCGGGCTGGTCACCTTCGGCGGCGGCTACGTGGTGCTGGCCGGCCTCGCCCAGCTGCTGGTCGTGCGCGTGGCGGTCGGCTACTGGCCGCCGTCACCCGCCGCCGGGCTCGCGCTGCTGGCCGCCCAGACCGTGGTGCTGCTGACGCTGGCGCTGCTGCTCTCCAGCGTCATCTCCCCCATGGCTTCCGGCATCGTCGCCGTCGGGCTGTTCGGCGCGACGTGGGTCGCCGGCGTCGTCGGCGGGATCGGCGGCGCCCTGGGCAACGACGGCGTCGAGCGCGTGGGGACCGTCTCCCGGATCGTCCTGCCGACCGACGGCCTGTGGCGGGGCGCCATGAACGCCTTCCAGGACCCCTTCGCACTGGCGCAGATGGGGCCGGGCGAGGGCGGGTTCCCGTTCCTGAGCGAGGGACCGCTGGCGCCGGCCTACCTGATCTGGGCCGCGCTGTGGATCGCGGTCATCTGGGGGCTGACCGCGCTGTCCTTCCAGCGCCGCGACATCTGACGAGCCGGCTCTCGCGCGACTGTGCGGATTCCGGGGCCTCGACCGCCGCTGAGACCCCGATTTCCGCACCCCCTCGCGACCCGGCCACCAGGGCAGGACACCTGATGGTGATCTGCCGGGGCTAGCGTTTGGGGCGCTATGACATCCCTCCCCGCCCCGTCCGAGTCCGCCGTCCGCCGCGCCGTCGTGCGCGCCGAACGCGGAGCCGCCCTCGACGCCGTCGAGGCGGAGACCCTGCTGCACGCCCGTGGCCTCGGCGCCGGCGAACCGCTGGACCGGCTGCTGACCGCGGCCGGCCGCGTCCGGGACGCCGGTCTCACCTCGGCCGGACGCCCGGGCGTGGTCACCTACAGCCGCAAGGTGTTCATCCCGCTCACCCACCTGTGCCGCGACCGCTGCCACTACTGCACCTTCGTGACGACGCCGGGGCAGCTGCGCGCGCAGGGCAAGGCGCCGTTCCTGTCCCCCGACGAGGTGCTCGACATCGCCCGTGCCGGTGCCGCGATGGGGTGCAAGGAGGCGCTGTTCACCCTCGGCGACCGCCCCGAGGACCGCTGGCCGGTGGCCGCCTCCTGGCTGGAGGCGCACGGCTTCGACTCGACGCTGGCCTACCTGCGGGCGATGGCGATCCGGGTGCTGGAGGAGACGGGGCTGCTCCCCCACCTCAACCCCGGCGTCCTGTCGTGGGAGGAGATCCAGCGGCTGAAGCCGGTGTCGGCGTCGATGGGGATGATGCTCGAGACCACCGCGACCCGGCTGTGGTCGGAGCCCGGCGGCCCGCACTTCGGTTCGCCGGACAAGGAGCCGTCCGTCCGGCTGCGGGTGCTGGAGGACGCCGGCCGCTCCGCCGTCCCGTTCACCACCGGTGTGCTGCTGGGCATCGGTGAGAACTACGCCGAGCGGGTGGACGCGATCCGCGAGATCAAGGCCTCGGCGCAGCGGCACGGGCACGTGCAGGAGGTCATCGTCCAGAACTTCCGCGCGAAGCCGCGCACGGCGATGCAGGCCCACGACGACCTGGAGCTGCAGGAGTACGTCGCCGCCGTCGCCGTCACCCGGCTGCTGCTCGGCCCGAAGGCGCGGGTGCAGGCACCGCCGAACCTGTCGGACTCCACCGAGCTGGGGCTGCTGCTGCGGGCCGGAGTGGACGACTGGGGCGGGGTCAGCCCGCTGACGCCGGACCACGTGAACCCCGAGCGGCCGTGGCCGAACATCGACAAGCTCGCCGCGCTCTCGGCCGAAGCCGGGTTCGAGCTGCGGGAGCGGCTGGCCGCCCAGCCGCCGTACGTGCAGCAGCCGGAGCCGTGGCTGGATCCGCGGGTGCGCCCGCACGTGTCGGCCCTGGCCGGCCCGGACGGCCTGGCCGTGGAGGGGCGGATCCCCGTCGGTCTGCCGTGGCAGGAGCCGGACGAGTCATGGAACTCGTCGGGGCGGGTCGACCTGCACGTCGAGGTGGACACGGTCGGGCGGTCGGCTGATCGCCGCAGCGACTTCGACGCCGTCTACGGCGACTGGTCGGAGCTGCGGGAGCGGACCACGTCGGCGCGCGACGGGCACACCACCGCCCTGGCCACCGGCGACCGGGAGGTGCTGGCCGCGCTGCTGCGCGCCGAGCAGGACCCCGCCGGGCTGACCGACGCCGAGTACCTCGCCCTGCTGGGCGCCGACGGCCCGGATCTGGACGCGCTGACAGCGCTCGCTGATGCCGTCCGCGCGGACGTCAACGGCGACGAGGTCACCTACGTGGTGAACCGGAACATCAACTTCACCAACGTCTGCTACACCGGCTGCCGGTTCTGCGCGTTCGCCCAGCGGCGCACCGACGCCGACGCCTACACCCTCTCGATGCAGCAGGTGGGCGACCGCGTCGACGAGGCGTGGGCCGCCGGGGCGACCGAGATCTGCATGCAGGGCGGC
>CADCTN010000092.1 GCA_902805535.1 uncultured Blastococcus sp.
TCCGGCGCGCCGGCGGCGGGGCTGCTCGGCGGCGGCCGCGTCGAGCCGGCGGCGTGGTGCGCGGTGTCCGCCCCGTCGTCCGGGTCCGCCTCGTCGTCCGGGTCCGCCTCGTCCCGGTCGACGGGGACGAGGACGTGCTCGCCGTCGTAGTGGTGCCAGGCGTGCGGGTCGTGCTCCCGGGCGGCACGGATCCGCTCGCGGGCGCGCTCGGTGAGGTCGCGTGCACGTCGTCGCATCGCTCACCTCCAGGGCCGGAGTGGGGGCCGTCATGATCACGCTAGCCCTGCGGGAGGATGTCCCCGTGGCGCGACGAGCAGAGCAGTCCGAAGCGGTACCCGCATGATCGAGCGGTACACGCTCCCGGAGATGGGCCGGGTCTGGAGCGACGAGCACAAGTACGGGCTGTGGTGCCGGGTCGAGACCCTGGTGCTGGAGGCGCACGCCGCGGCCGGGCGGGTCCCTGCCGACGTGGTGGAGCCGGTGCGCAACGCGCCGCCGCCGGCGCCCGAGCGGGTCGCGGAGATCGAGGAGACGACGCAGCACGACGTCATCGCCTTCCTGACCGCGTGGGCGGACAACACGTCGCCGCGGTCGGCGGCGGCGTACGTGCACCACGGCATGACCTCCTCGGACCTGCTCGACACCGCGCTCGCCGTGCAGCTCACCGACGCCACCGACGTGCTGCTGGCCAAGGCCGACCGGCTGGTGGCCGCGCTGCGCGACCACGGCCTGGCGCACCGGGACACGATCAAGGTGGGCCGCACCCACGGCGTGCACGCCGAGCCCGACGTCTGGGGCCACCGGGTCGCCGACCTCGCCTTCGCGATGGCGCGGTCCCGGAACCGGCTGCGGGCCGCGCGTTCGGCCGTCGGTGTGGTGGCGATCTCCGGCGCCGTCGGCACGTATTCGCTGATCGACCCGTCGGTCGAGGTGGCCGTCGCCGAGGCGCTGGGCCTGCGGCCGGCCGAGGCGTCCACGCAGGTGGTGCTGCGCGACGGCATCAGCGAATGGGTGTCGGCGCTGGCGATCATCGCGACGGTCTGCGAGGCGATCGCGCTGGAGGTCCGGCACGGCCAGCGGACCGAGGTGCGCGAGCTCTCGGAGGCGTTCGGGTCGGGCCAGAAGGGCTCGAGCGCGATGCCGCACAAGAAGAACCCGATCCGCTCCGAGCGCGTCGCCGGCCTGGCCCGGGTGGTGCGGGCGGCGATCGTGCCGGTCATGGAGGGCATCCCGCTCTGGCACGAGCGCGACATCTCGCACTCCTCCACCGAACGGGTCTTCCTGCCCGACGCCGCGATCACCACCGACTACCTGCTGAACCTGACGGCCGGGCTGGTGGAGAACCTGGTCGTGGACGTCGAGCGGATGCGCGCCAACCTGGAGTCCACCGGCGGGCTCATCTACACGTCGTCGGTGCTGCTGGAGCTGGTCGAGGGCGGGCTCTCGCGCGAGGACGCGTACGCGCTGGTGCAGGGCGCGGCCATGGAGACCTGGAACGCGGGCACGCCGTTCCGCGAGACGCTGCGCACCCGCGCGGCCGCGTCGTCGGTGTCGCTGGACGAGGCGCGGCTGGACGAGATCTGCCGGCCGGAGCGGTACGTCGCCAACCTCGGCCCGCTGTTCGACCGGCTGGCCGCGCTGACGTGATCGACCTGCCGCTCGTCGCCCGCGGCAAGGTGCGGGAGATCTACGACGCCTCCTCTCCGGCCGCCCCCGGCCGGCTGCTGCTGGTCGCGTCGGACCGGATCTCGGCCTACGACCACGTGCTCCCGACCCCGATCCCGGACAAGGGCGTCGTGCTGACCCGGCTGTCGGTGTGGTGGTTCGAGCAGCTGGCGCCGGTGCTCTCGGCGGCCGGGGCGTCGCACCACCTGATCTCGACGTCGGACGTGCCTGCCGAGGTGGCGGGCCGGGCGATGCTCGTGCGGCGGCTGGACATGCTCCCGGTGGAGTGCGTGGCGCGCGGCTACCTGTCCGGCTCCGGCACTGTCGAGTACGCCCGCACCGGCTCCATCCGCGACGTCGCCCTGCCGGCCGGCCTGGTCGAGGGCTCGAAGCTGCCCTCGCCGGTGTTCACGCCGTCGACCAAGGCGGAGGTCGGTGAGCACGACGAGGCGATCGACTACGCCGCCGTCGTCGGGGCCGTCGGGGCCGCCCGTGCCGAGCAGCTGCGGGAGCTGACGTTGGCGCTGTACTCGCGGGCCGCGGAGATCGCCGTCGACGCCGGGATCGTGCTGGCCGACACGAAGTTCGAGTTCGGGCTCGCCGGCGACTCCCTGGTGCTGGGCGACGAGGTGCTGACGCCCGACTCGTCCCGCTTCTGGCCTGCCGCGACCTGGTCGCCCGGCGCGGTGCAGCCCTCCTACGACAAGCAGTACGTGCGGGACTGGCTGACGTCGTCCGGCTGGGACCGCGTCTCCGCGCCGCCGGAACTGCCCGCCGACGTCGTCGCGGCGACCCGCGAGCGCTACGTCACCGCCTACGAACGGCTGACCGGCCAGACGTTCGCCTAGTTCCTCGCCGGCTGTGGACGACGCCGGTGAGGAATTCGCGGAACAGCCAACCTGTGCCGGTGCCTCGCCGTCCCGTCAGCTCCCGCCTGAAGGGTCCGAGCACCCGCGCGACAGCAGTGCGAGAAGGGCTGACGGACTGGGACCTGCGGCATCGCGACGTGATCCGCCTGTCCCGTGACACCTACCTGCCGCTCCCCGACGCCACGGAGCTGCGCGACCGGCTGCCGGCGATCCTCCTGACGGCGCCGCCCGGGGCGGTGGTCAGTCACCAGACGGCCGCCGAGCTGTGGAAGCTCCAGATCCCCGCGCAGTCCGGTGACGTGCGAGCGCACCTCACGGTTCCGCCCGGTTCCCGGGTGCGGAACCGGCGTGATCGCCGTGTCCACCGCGGCGAGCTCGGGCCCGAGGACGTCGTGCGTCGCTGGTCCCTGCCGGTCACCAACCCGGAGCGGACATGGCGCGACCTGGCCGGCGTCCTGTCGCCCGCGGCGCTGCTCGCCGTCACCGATCAGCTCATCGACGTCTGGTGTTCCACCGCTGACCTGGAGCGGCGGCTGAGCGCGTGCCCGTCCGGTCGGGGTGCTGCACGGGCCAGGGCGGCGCTCGCGATCGCCGATCCCCGGTCGGAGTCACCGATGGAATCGGTCCTGCGCTGGTTGCTGCACGATGCGCGACTCCCGCCGCCGGTGCTGCAGCATGCGGTGCGGAACCAGGCCGGCCGGTTCCTCGGTCGAGCGGACCTCGCCTGGCCGGATCGGGCGGTGCTCGTGGAGTTCGACGGCAACGTGCATCGCGAGCGCGACGTCTTCGTGAACGACCTCCGACGACAGAACGAGCTGGTCGCGGCGGGGTGGACGGTCCTCCGGTTCAGCTCCGCCGACGTCCTCGGCCACCCCGAGAAGGTGGTAGCCGCCGTCCGTAGGGCGCTGAGCTGACCGAGATCTGCGATCTCGGGGCTTTCGATGCCGGAATAGCCACGAGATCGCAGCTCTCGCGGTGGTGGGCGGGGTCACCGGGCGTGGGGACGACGGCGAGCAGCGGGCCGGTACCCTCGCTGACGTGTCCCGGGTGGTCGTCGATGTGGTCCTCAAGCCGGAGATCTCCGACCCCCAGGGGCAGGCGGTGCTCGGAGCGCTGGGCCGGCTCGGCCACGACAGCATCACCGGCGTCCGCCAGGGCAAGCACTTCGTGCTCGAGGTCGACGGCACCCCGGACGAGGCCGAGCTGAAGCAGATCGCGCAGACGCTGCTGGCCAATCCCGTCATCGAGGACGTCGAGCTGCACCTCACCACCGACTGAGAGAGTCATAGTGCGCATCGGTGTCATCACCTTCCCGGGCTCCCTGGACGACGTCGACGCCGCCCGCGCGGTGCGGCTCGCCGGCGGTGAACCGGTCGCCCTCTGGCACGCCGACCACGACCTCAAGGACGTCGACGCCGTCGTCCTCCCGGGCGGCTTCTCCTACGGCGACTACCTGCGGGCCGGCGCCATCGCCGCCCGCTCGCCGCTGATGCGCGACGTCGTGACGGCCGCCCGCCACGGCCTGCCGGTGCTCGGCATCTGCAACGGCTTCCAGGTGCTCTGCGAGGCCGGCCTGCTGCCCGGCGCCCTGACCCGGAACAGCCACCTGCACTTCCGCAACCGTGACCAGGTGCTGCGGGTGGAGCGGGCCGACACCGCATGGACGGCGGACTACGGGACCGGCCAGCGCATCGTCATCCCGGTCAAGAACGGCGAGGGCCGGTACGTGGCTGCCGACGACGACCTCGACCGGCTGGAGGGCGAGAACCGGGTGGTGTTCCGCTACGTCGACGGCAATCCGAACGGCAGCTCGAGGGACATCGCCGGGGTCGCCAGCGAGAACGGCCGGGTCGTCGGCCTCATGCCGCACCCGGAGCACGCGGTCGAGGACCTCACCGGGCCGTCGACGGACGGGCTCGGCTTCTTCACCAGCGTCCTGAAGGCGGCCGTGAACGCATGAATGCGAGAACGACGCCCGAGCGAGCATCGCAGGGAGCGCCAGCGACCGAGGAGCGGAACGAGGGGGGAGTCGAGCGATGAGCCAGGTCGACACCGTCGAGATCGCCGCCAAGACCCCCGACGAGGAGCAGCCCTGGGCCGAGCTCGGGCTCAAGGCCGACGAGTACGCCCGCATCACCGACATCCTCGGCCGCCGCCCCACGACGGCGGAGCTGGCGATGTACAGCGTCATGTGGAGCGAGCACTGCTCGTACAAGAGCTCCAAGGCGCACCTGCGCCAGTTCGGTGGCCTCCCGCCGAGCGACGTCCTCCTCGTCGGCATCGGGGAGAACGCCGGCGTCGTCGACGTCGGCGACGGCTACGCGGTCACCTTCAAGGTCGAGTCGCACAACCACCCGAGCTACGTCGAGCCCTACCAGGGTGCGGCCACGGGTGTGGGCGGCATCGTCCGCGACATCCTCACCATGGGCGCGCGCCCGATCGCGGTCATGGACTCGCTGCGGTTCGGGCGCGCCGACGCCCCCGACACCGCGCGGGTGCTGCCCGGCGTCATCGCCGGCGTGGGCGGCTACGGCAACTGCCTGGGCCTGCCCAACATCGGCGGCGAGCTGCTCTTCGACGACTGCTACGCGGGCAATCCGCTGGTCAACGCCCTGTGCGTCGGTGTGATGCGGCACGAGGACGTCCGGCTGGCCAAGGCCGAGGGCGTCGGCAACAAGGTGATCCTGTTCGGGGCCCGCACCGGCGGCGACGGGATCGGCGGGGTGAGCGTCCTGGCCAGCGAGACCTTCGACGAGCACGGCCCCGCCAAGCGCCCGAGCGTGCAGGTCGGCGACCCGTTCACCGAGAAGCTGCTGATCGAGGCGTGCCTGGAGATCTTCGCCGCCGATCTCGTCACCGGTATCCAGGACCTCGGCGGCGCCGGTCTGTCCTGCGCGACGTCCGAGCTGGCCAGTGCCGGCACCGGCGGCATGCACGTCGACCTCGACGCCGTCCCGCTGCGCGACAGCACCCTGACGCCTGCCGAGATCCTGATGAGCGAGTCGCAGGAGCGCATGTGCGCGATCGTCGAGCCGGCCAAGGTCGAGGAGTTCCTCGCCGTCTGCCGCAGGTGGGACGTCCTGGCCACCGTCATCGGTGAGGTCACCGACGGCGACCGGCTCACCGTCGACTGGCACGGGGAGCGGATCGTCGACGTCCCGCCGCGCACCGTCGCCCACGAGGGCCCGGTCTACGAGCGGCCGATGACGCGCCCCGCCGACCTCGACGCCCTGCAGGCCGACGACGCCGCGCGCCTCCCGCGGCCGGCCACCGGCGCGGAGCTCCAGGCGCACTGGCTCGCCGTCGTCAGCAGCCCCGACGGCGCCGACAAGACGTGGGTCACCGAGCAGTACGACCGCTACGTCCGCGGCAACACGGTCCTGGCACAGCCCGAGGACGCGGGCGTCGTCCGCATCGACGAGGACAGCCACCGCGGCATCGCGCTCTCCCTCGACGGCAACGCCCGCTTCGCCCGGCTGGATCCCTACCTCGGCGCCCAGCTCAACCTCGCCGAGGCCTACCGCAACGTCGCCGTCTCCGGCGCGGAGCCGCTCGCCGTCACCAACTGCCTGAACTTCGGCTCGCCCGAGGAGCCGGGGGTCATGTGGCAGTTCGCCGAGGCCGTCCGCGGCCTCGCCGACGGCTGCCGCGAGCTCGGCCTGCCGGTGACCGGCGGCAACGTGAGCCTCTACAACCAGACCGGGGACATCCCGATCAACCCGACGCCGGTCATCGGTGTGCTGGGCGTGCACGAGGACGTCCGCCGCCGCATCTCCTCGGGCTGGCGGACGCCGGGTGAGACGGTGCTGCTGCTCGGGAGGACGAAGCCGGAGTTCAGCGGGTCCGCCTGGGCGAACGTCGTGCACGGCCACCTCGGCGGGCGCCCGCCGGCCCTCGATCTCGCCGCCGAGCGGGCGCTGGCCACGCTGCTGGCCGCGCTCGGCAAGGAGGGCCTGGTGAGCTCCGCGCACGACCTCGCCGACGGCGGCCTCGCGCAGACGCTCACCGAGGCGGCGCTGCGCCACGGCGTCGGTGCCCGCCTGCGGCTGCCCGGCGACCCGTTCACCGCGCTGTTCAGCGAGTCCACCGCGCGGGTCGTCGTCACGACGGCGGACCCGGGCGGGGTGAAGACGACGGCCCGCTGGGCCGGGGTGCCGGTGACGGAGCTGGGCACGACGGGCGGGGACGCGCTCGTCCTCGACGGCGTGCTCGACCTGTCGCTCGCCGAGCTGCGCGCCGCCTGGACCGCGACCCTGCCCGCCCTGTTCGGGTCCCCCGAGGTCGCGGTCGGCTCCGTTCCGGCGGGCACCGTCCCGACCAGCTGATGGCCGGCACCGCCCCCATCGCGGCCGAGGACGTGCGCGCCGTCCTCGAGCCGGTGCGCGCCTGGCTGGACGACGACGCCGAGCAGCCGTCCCGCGCCGCGGTGGGCGCCGCGGTCAAGACCAGCGCACGGTGGCTGGCGCAGCAGGTGCCCGGGCGGTCGGTCGAGGTGCGGGTGCCGCCGCACGTCGCCGTCCAGTGCGTCGACGGGCCGCGGCACACCCGGGGCACCCCACCGAACGTGGTCGAGACCGATGCCGCGACCTGGCTGCGGCTGGCCAGCGGTCGGCTGAGCTGGACCGACGCGGTCGCCGCCGGGAAGGTCACCGCCAGCGGCAACCGCGCCGACCTGTCCGCGCACCTGCCCCTGCGCCCCCTCCGGCAGCGCTGAGCCGCGGTTCAGCCGCCGAAGAGCGCGCTGGCCGCCTTCACGGCGTTGTACAGCCCGTAGGCCAGCGGAACGCCGACCAGGGCCCACGCGAAGGCGATGAGCCCCATAGAGGTGTGGGTCGGCTGCTGGTCCTGGGACGAGTGGTTCCGGGACGAGGCAGGAGAGCTCATCGGACCGTGCTCCGTTCGGCGGGCGCCGCGTCGGTGGGGACGTCGGTCGCCCTGGGCTCCCACCACTTCTCGGCGACCGGCTTGATCAGGAGGTTGGCGACGAAGCCGACCCCGAGGAGGGCGACCATGATGAACAGTGCGGGGCGGTAGTCGCCGGCGACCAGCTCACCCGGCGTGCCCCGTGCGTCGAGGACGCCGTTGATGATGAGCGGGCCGGCGATCCCGGCGGCCGCCCACGCGGTCAGCAGCCGCCCGTGGATCGCACCGACCTGGTAGGTGCCGAACAGGTCGCGCAGGTAGGCGGGGACGGTCGCGAATCCGCCGCCGTAGAAGCTGATGATGATCGCGGCGGTGACCACGAAGATCCACGTCGCCGTGCTCCCGAGGGTCGCCAGCACGATGTACAGCACGATCCCGACGCCGAGGTAGACCATGTAGATCGGCTTGCGCCCGATGTAGTCCGACGTGGACGACCAGACGAACCGGCCGCCCATGTTGAACAGCGAGAGCAGCCCGACGAACCCGGCGGCAGTGGCGGCGGCGACCGCAGACGTCCCGTTCTCGCGGAAGAAGTCCTGGATCATGGGCGCGGCCTGCTCGAGGATGCCGATGCCCGCGGTCACGTTGCAGAACAGGACGGTCCACAGCAGCCAGAACTGCGGGGTCTTGATCGCGTTGTTGGCCGACACGTTCTCCATCGTGACCAGCGCCTTCTTCTTGACCGACGCGGGGTCGAAGCCGTCGGGCCGCCAGTCCGGCGCCGGCACCCGCACGAGGAAGGCGCCGAACATCATGAAGACGAGGTAGACCAGGCCCAGGGTCAGGAACAGCAGGGCGACGGCGTTGCCGCTGGGCACGGTGCCTGCAGTGCCGTCGTAGCCGGGGTCGTAGATGTTCATCAGCTGGCGGGACAGCGGCGAGGCGATGAGCGCACCGCCCCCGAAGCCCATGATCGCCATTCCGGTGGCCAGTCCCGGACGGTCCGGGAACCACTTGATCAGGGTGGACACGGGGGAGATGTAGCCGATGCCCAGCCCGATCCCGCCGAGGAAGCCGTAGCCGAGGTACAGCAGCCACAGCTGCTCGGTGTAGATGCCGAGCGAGCCGACGAGGAAGCCGGAGACCCAGAAGACGGCCGAGGTGAACATGGCGGCCCGCGGGCCGTTCTTGTCCACCCAGGTGCCGAAGACCGCGGCCGACAGACCCAGCATGACGATGGCGATCGAGAAGATGATGCCGATCGCCGTGAGGCTGGAGTCGAAGTGCTCGACCAGCGCGGTCTTGTAGACGCTGGTCGCGTAGGCCTGGCCGATGCACAGGTGGACGGCCAGGGCCGCCGGCGGGATCAGCCAGCGGTTGAACCCCGGCCGGGCGACGATGCGCTCCCTGGCCAGGAAGCTCGGTACTGCCACGGATAGACCTCCGAGTCGGGAGGGGCGCGTCCGGTGGGGCGCAACCCGCTGGCGCATGGTGATGTACGTCGCAACCGATCGGACGGTACGACGGGCCCGGCGTACTCGCGCGTTCAAAGCCAATCGAGAGACCTAGGCTCGCGGCATGGCTTACGAGGTGAGGGGCGTCGTCGCCCGCGGCAAGGGCGCTCCGGTGAGCATCGAGACGATCGTCGTCCCCGACCCCGGTCCGGGCGAGGCGGTGGTCGACGTGCAGGCGTGCGGGGTCTGCCACACCGACCTGCACTACCGCGAGGGCGGGATCAACGACGACTTCCCCTTCCTGCTCGGCCACGAGGCGGCCGGCATCGTCGCCGCGGTCGGCGAGGGCGTCACCAACGTCGTGGTGGGCGACTACGTGATCCTGAACTGGCGGGCCGTCTGCGGGCAGTGCCGCGCCTGCCTCAAGGGCGAGCCGCAGTACTGCTTCGACACCCGCAACGCCGCGCAGAGGATGACGCTGGCCGACGGCACCGAGCTGTCCCCGGCGCTGGGCATCGGCGCGTTCGCGGAGAAGACCCTGGTCCACTCCGGGCAGTGCACCAAGGTCGACCCGGCCGCACCACCGGCCGCTGCCGGCCTGCTGGGCTGCGGCGTGATGGCAGGTGTCGGTGCGGCGATCAACACCGGCGGGGTCCAGCGCGGCGAGACCGTCGCGGTGTTCGGCTGCGGCGGCGTCGGTGACGCCGCGATCGCCGGCGCGAAGCTGGCCGGGGCGGGCACGATCATCGCCGTCGACATCTCGGACAGGAAGCTCGAGTGGGCGCGGCAGCTGGGCGCCACGCACACGGTCAACTCGTCGGAGACCGACGCGGTGGCGGCGATCAAGGCGCTCACCGGCGGCTTCGGCGTGGACGTCGCCATCGACGCGGTCGGGCGCCCGGAGGTGTTCGAGCAGGCGTTCTACGCCCGCGACCTGGCCGGACGCGTGGTCATGGTCGGCGTCCCGACACCGGACATGGAGATCACCCTGCCCGCCATCGAGATCTTCGGCCGCGGCGGCTCGATCAAGTCCTCCTGGTACGGGGACTGCCTGCCCAGCCGCGACTTCCCGATGCTCATCGACCTCTACCTGCAGGGCCGCTTCGACCTCGACGCGTTCGTGTCCGAGACGATCGGGCTGGCGGACGTCGAGGAGGCCTTCGAGAAGATGCACCGCGGCGAGGTCCTGCGGTCGGTCGTGGTCCTCTCGTGAGCACCGCGCGCATCGAGAAGGTCGTCGTCAGCGGGGTCTTCAGTCTGGACGGGCAGGACTTCGACGTCGACAACAACGTCTGGCTCGTCGGGGACGACGACGAGGTCCTGGTGATCGACGCGCCGCACGACGCCGCCCCGATCGTCGAGGCGATCGGCGGTCGGACGGTGACCGCCGTCGTCCTCACCCACGGGCACAACGACCACATCGGCGCCGCGCCCGCCGTGCGGGACGCAACGGGTGCCCCGATCTGGTTCAACAGCCAGGACCGGATGCTCTGGGACGTCGTGCACCCCGGTACCACCCCGGACGAGGACCTGGTCGAGGGGACGCGCCTGGAGGTCGCGGGGACGACGCTGGTCGCGGTGAGCACGCCTGGCCACTCGCCGGGCAGCACCTGCCTCTACGCCGCGGACCTCGGCACCGTGTTCACCGGCGACACCCTCTTCTGCGGCGGGCCGGGCGCGACGGGGCGCTCGTTCAGCGACGAGCCGACGATCCTGGAGTCCATCCGCACCCGCCTGCTGACGCTGCCCGCGGACACCGTCGTCCGCACCGGGCACGGCGACGACACCACGATCGCCGCGGAGTCGCGCACCCTGGGCTGAGCCGCACCCTGGCCTGAGTGCGGTCCGCGCCCGGTCACCCCTGCTCGGCGGCGTCCTGCTGCGCCGGCGGCTCCGGTGCGGTGCGCTCGAGCCGCTGGCGGATCGCCGCGACGTTGAGCGCGAGGTCCTCGAGGGCCTCGACGGCGCGCGTCGCCAGCGCGAACGTCAGGTTCTCCCGCTGCTCCCGCGCGCTGGGCTCCGGGTTGCGCCGCGCGGCCGGGCGCGTCGCATCCGCCCACGGCTCGCCCTCACCGCGCCCGTCGTCGAAGAGCTGGCGCAGCATCCGCTGCGCCATGTCCAGGAAGTCGCCCGGGTCGGGCCTGTTGGCTGCCATCCCAGGTCAACGCACCGCCGCCGGTCGAGGTTCCGTGCCGCGCGACCGTGCAGGTGACCGCCACAGGCTGCCGCGGTGGGAGGGGTGGCGCGCGCCGGTAGTCTCGGGGGGTGCCTCGCGGTGATGGACGGCTGACGCACGACCTCGACCCCCAATCTCCCGGACCTCAGGACGCCTGTGGCGTCTTCGGCGTCTGGGCACCGGGGGAGGAGGTCGCGAAGCTGACCTACTTCGGCCTGTACGCCCTCCAGCACCGCGGTCAGGAGGCGGCCGGGATCGCGGTGTCCGACGGGGCCTCGGTCGTGGTCTACAAGGACCTCGGCCTGGTCAGCCAGGTGTTCGACGAGTCGACGCTCGGCAGCCTGCGCGGCCACATCGCGGTGGGTCACGCCCGTTACTCCACGACCGGCGCGTCGACGTGGGAGAACGCCCAGCCGACCTTCCGCACCACCGCGGCCGGCACCGGCCTGGCGCTGTGCCACAACGGGAACCTGGTGAACACCGCCGAGCTGGCGGCCGCGGCCGCCGACGCCGGCGTCCCCGGGGCGTTCGTGGCCACCAACGACTCCGACCTGGTCACCGCGCTCATCGCCGCCCGCCCGGACCTCTCCGTGGAGGCGGCGGCCATGGAGGTGCTCCCGCAGCTGCGCGGCGCCTTCAGCCTCACGTTCATGGACGAGCAGACCCTCTACGCCGCCCGCGACCCGCAGGGTGTGCGCCCGCTGGTGCTCGGTCGCCTGGAGCGCGGGTGGGTGGTGGCCAGCGAGACGGCGGCGCTGGACATCGTGGGCGCCTCCGTGGTCCGCGAGGTGGAGCCCGGCGAGCTGATCGCGATCGACGAGAACGGGCTGCGCAGCCAGCACTTCGCCACGGCCGATCCCAAGGGCTGCGTCTTCGAGTACGTCTACCTGGCGCGCCCCGACACCACGATCTCCGGTCGCGGGGTGCACGCCGCGCGTGTCGAGATCGGCCGTCGCCTGGCCAAGGAGCACCCGGTCGAGGCCGACCTGGTCATCCCCGTCCCGGAGTCGGGCACCCCGGCCGCGGTCGGCTACGCCGAGGCCTCCGGCATCCCCTACGGGCTGGGGCTGGTCAAGAACTCCTACGTCGGGCGCACGTTCATCCAGCCGAGCCAGACGATCCGGCAGCTGGGCATCCGGCTCAAGCTCAACCCGTTGCGCGACGTCATCCGCGGCAAGCGGCTGGTCGTCGTGGACGACTCGATCGTCCGGGGCAACACCCAGCGGGCGCTGATCCGCATGCTGCGCGAGGCCGGCGCCGTCGAGGTCCATGTCCGGATCGCGTCCCCGCCGGTGAAGTGGCCGTGCTTCTACGGCATCGACTTCGCCAGCCGGGCCGAGCTCGTCGCCAACGGCCTCGAGGTCGACGGCGTCCGCGCCTCGATCAACGCCGACTCGCTCGGCTACGTGTCGGAGCAGGGTCTGATCGCCGCCACCGAGCAGCCGGCCAACCGGCTGTGCACGGCCTGTTTCACCGGCCGGTACCCGATCCCGCTGGGCGAGGCGGAGGCGTTCGGCAAGCAGGTGCTCGAGGGCATCGGCCGGACGCCGCTGCCGATGGCCGTGGCGACGTCGAGGCCCCGCGACGACCAGCGCTCGGTGAGCGGCTGGACGGGGCAGCAGGCCGGCAGCGCCAGCGTGCCGGGTGGCGCGGAGGACGCGCTCAGCCGTCCATGAGCGAGTTCACCTACGCGGCCTCCGGCGTCGACATCGACGCGGGTGAGCGGGCCGTCACGCTGATGCGCGCCGCCGTCGAGCGGACCAACCGCCCCGAGGTCGTCGGCGGCCTGGGTGGGTTCGCCGGGCTGTTCGCGCTGGACACCGCCAGGTACCGCGCGCCGCTGCTGGCCTCCTCGACCGACGGCGTCGGCACCAAGATCGCCCTGGCCCGGCAGCTGGACCGGCACGACACCGTCGGCATCGACCTCGTCGCGATGGTCGTCGACGACCTGGTGGCCTGCGGGGCCGAGCCGCTCTTCCTCCAGGACTACGTGGCCTGCGGCAAGGTGGTGCCCGAGCGGATCGCCGCGATCGTCACCGGCATCGCGGCGGGGTGCACCCTGGCCGGGGCCGCCCTGGTCGGCGGAGAGACCGCCGAGCACGGCGACCTGATGGACGCCGACGAGTACGACCTCGCCGCGACCGCGGTGGGCGTCGTCGAGGCCGACGGGGTCCTGGGCCCCGAGCGGGTCACCGAGGGCGACGTGGTCGTGGCGATGGCGTCGTCCGGCTTCCACTCCAACGGCTACTCGCTGGTGCGCCGCGTCGTGAGCGCGGCCGGGCTCGACCTGCTGGCCACGCCCGCCGGCCTGGACCGGCCGCTGGGCGAGGAGCTGCTCGAGCCCACCCGGATCTACGCCCTGGACTGCCTGGCCCTCGTCGCCGGGCACGGCGTCGAGAACGTGCACGCGTTCGCCCACATCACCGGCGGGGGACTGGCCGGCAACACCGCGCGCATCGTCCCCGACGGCCTCGAGGCGGTGCTCGACCGCGGGACCTGGGCGCTGCCGGCCGCCGTCGCGCTCATGGAGCGGCACGGCGTGCCCCGCGAGGAGTCCGAGCGGGCGTTCAACTGCGGCGTGGGCATGGTCGCCGCGGTGTCGCCGTCGATCGCCGACGCCGTCGTCGCGCAGCTGTCCGCCGCCGGGGTGCCGGCCTGGGTCGCCGGCACCGTCGGGCAGCGCACCGGTGCGACCGCGGCCCGCCTGGAGGGCACCTACCGCTGAGCGCGCGCGGACACCGCGGCTCCCGGAGGAGCCGCGGTGTCCATCAGACGCGCAGGATCAGCGGGTCAACGCGGGCTTGCGGCCCAGTCGTCGTCCGCGTCGTCGTCGGCCGCCCAGCGGTCGCTGTACGCGTCGTCGTCATCGTCGTCGTCCGTCGCCCGGGCAGGGGCGGTGTAGGACGGCGTGGATCCGGTCAGCTCTTTCTGCAAGGCAGAAAGGTCGGTGTTCGGTGAGCTGTACTTGAGCTCACGGGCCACGCGTGTCTGCTTGGCCTTCGCTCGGCCGCGCCCCATCGGCTCGACCCCCTCGCTACGGAGTGCGGTAGTCCAGCCCCGGGGCTGGAACGGCCCGCGTGGCGACCCCGACTGAGTGACTATGTCTTGAGCAACCTTACGACACGGATCGGCGGCGGGCACACGTCCCTCCCCCTGGCGGGGCGGAACGCCGCCGTCGGGGTCAGCCGGGCAGGCGGATCGTCGCCAGGCGGCCGACCGAGCGCATCCGCTCCTCGGCCAGGCGGTCGGCCGCGACGGCGGGAGGGACGCCCTCGTCGTCGGCCGCCTGGAACACCCGCAGCGCGACGTCGAAGATGCCGTCCGCCTTGGACTTCGCCCGGGCGAAGGAGAACCCGTGCCGCTCGTCCTCGACCTGGATCACGCCGCCGGCGTTGACCAGGTAGTCGGGGGCGTAGAGGATTCCCCGTCCGCGCAGCTGCTCGGCGACGTCGGGCGTGGCCAGCTGGTTGTTCGCCCCGCCGCAGACGACGCGGGCGGGCAGGGCGGCCACCGTCGCGGCGTCCAGGGCGCCGCCCAGCGCGTTGGGGGAGTAGACGTCGTGCGGGGTGCGGATCAGCGTCGCGGTGTCGGCCACGGCCGTCACCGACGGGTACCGCGACCGGACCCGGTCGACCGCGGCCGGGTCGACGTCGGTGACCAGGACGTCGGCACCGTCGTCGACCAGGCGGCCGATGAGATGCGAGCCGACCTTGCCGGCGCCGGCCACGGCGACCGTCCGGCCGGCCAGCGAGCGCGAGCCCCAGCAGTGCTGGGCCGCCGCCTGCATGCCCAGGAAGACGCCGTAGGCGGTGAGGACCGAGGAGTCGCCGCACCCGCCGTAGGCCTCCGACCGGCCGTGGGCGAACCGGGTCTCGCGGGCCACGACGTCGAGGTCGGCGTTGTAGGTACCGACGTCGCACGCGGTCAGGTACCGCCCGCCCAGGGTCTCGACGAACCGGCCGTAGGCGCGCAGCAGCGCCTCGGTCTTGTCCGTGGCCGGGTCGCCGATGATCACGGCCTTGCCGCCCCCGAGGTCGAGCCCGGCCAGGCTGTTCTTGTACGACATCCCCTCCGACAGCCGCAGGGCGTCGGCGACGGCCGCCTCCTCGCTGGCGTACGGGTAGAAGCGCGTACCGCCCAGCGCCGGGCCCAGCGCGGTGGAGTGGATGGCGATGACCGCCCTCAACCCCGACTCGGCGTCGCTGCAGAAGACGACCTGTTCGTGACCCGTGCTCAGTATCTCCACGCCCAGGAGAGTAGATCGCTGTGACGCATCCCCCGCCGGAAGGGGGATTCTGCGGGTCCACCGGCCTCCGCGGGTGGCCGGCAGGCATGATCCCAGGACAGGCGGGAGCGAAGGAGCTCCCGCGAGCACAGGAGGACTCCCATGGCCCGACCCCACCGTCTGCTCTCGATCGTGGTGGCCGCACCGCTCCTCCTCGCCGCGTGCACGACCGGCGGCGGCGACCCGGGCTCGTCCGGCGGGAACGGTGGCTCCAGCGGTGGCGGCGGGGAAGACCTCAGCTTCGCCGTCATCACCCACGGTTCGGCCGGTGACGCCTTCTGGGACGTCGTCCAGAACGGCGCCGAGGCCGCGGGCGAGGACCTCGGGGTGTCCGTGGACTACCAGAGCGACGGCGACCCGCAGCGCCAGTCGCAGCTCATCGACGCCGCGGTCAACCAGGACGTCGACGGCATCGTGGTCTCCATGGCCAACCCCGACGCGCTGCAGGACTCGGTCCGGGCGGCCGTGGACGCCGGCATCCCCGTCGTCACGATCAACTCCGGCGGGGACCGGTCGGCGGAGTTCGGCGCCGTAGGCCACGTGGGCCAGGACGAGCAGATCGCCGGCCAGGGGGCCGGGCGGGAGCTGGCCGCCGCGGGCGCGGCCAACGTCCTCTGCGTCGTCCACGAGCCGGGCAACATCGGGCTGGAGCAGCGCTGCTCGGGCGCCTCGGAGGGCCTCGGTGCCGCCGTGACGCCGCTGCAGGTCGACATCAACGACCTTCAGGGCGCCCAGTCCACGATCACCTCGCAGCTGCAGAGCGACCCGGACATCGACGCCGTGCTCACGCTGAACTCCGCCGTCGCCTCGGTGGCGGTCGCGGCGGCCGGCGACGCGGGTTCGGAGGCGCAGGTCGCGACCTTCGACCTCGACCAGGACGTCATCAGCGGCATCCAGGACGGCGCCATCGCCTTCGCCGTCGACCAGCAGCAGTACGAGCAGGGCTACCTGCCGGTCGTGATGCTCAAGCTCTACGCGCAGAACCTCAACACCGTCGGCGGCGGTCAGCCGGTGCTCACCGGGCCGGGGATCGTCGACGAGAGCAACGTCGACGAGATCGCCGACCTGGCCTCGGCCGGCACGCGCTGAGCACCCGGGAGCAGACGGCCGTGGCGTCGCCGAGCCCGGCCGAGCGGCGCGCCGACGAGCGGCTGGCCGCCACCGGTCCGCTGCGCCGGCTGCTGGTCAAGCCCGAGCTCGGTGCGCTGATCGGCGCGGTCGTCGTCTTCACGTTCTTCGCCGTCCAGTCGGAGGTCTTCCGCTCCCCGCGGGGGATCGCCAACTGGCTGGATCCCGCCTCGACGCTCGGCATCATGGCCGTCGCGGTCGCGCTGCTGATGATCGGCGGGCACTTCGACCTGTCGGCCGGCGTGCTGACCGGGACGACGGCGCTGACCGTGGGCATCGTCGCCGTCGAGTTCGAGCAGAACCTCTGGGTGGCGATGGCCGTCGCCCTGGTCCTCGCGCTGGCGCTCGGCTTCCTCAACGGCTGGCTGGTCACCCGGACCGGGCTGCCGAGCTTCATCATCACCCTCGGCACGTTCCTGATGCTGCAGGGGCTGAACCTGGGGCTCACCAAGTTCTTCACCGGCACGGTGACCGCCGGGGGCATCGCCGAGGTGCCCGGCTACGCGGCCGCCGAGTGGGTCTTCGCCTCGCGGGTGAGCATCGCCGGCACGGAGTTCCGGGTCGCGATCCTCTGGTGGGTGCTGTTCACCGCACTGGGCACCTGGGTGCTGCTGCGCACCCGCTTCGGCAACTGGGTCTTCGCCACCGGCGGCGACGACGTGGCGGCCCGCAACGTGGGCGTCCCGGCCCGGCGGACCACGGTCACGCTGTTCATGACGACGGCGGTGGCGGCCTGGTTCGTGGGTGTCACCCTCGCCGTCCGGCTGACCTCGGTCCAGGCCAACACCGGGATCGGCCAGGAGCTGATCTACATCGTGGCCGCCGTCATCGGCGGGTGCCTGCTCACCGGCGGGTTCGGCTCGGCGATCGGCGCCTCGCTGGGCGCGCTGATCTTCGGCATGACCCAGCTGGGCATCCCCTACCTGCGCTGGGACGCCGACTGGTTCTACTTCTTCCTCGGTGCGATGCTGCTGCTCGCCGTGCTGGCCAACCGGCTGGTCCGCCGCTACGCGGAGGCGGCGAGGCGATGAGCGAGGACCGGGACGTGCCTCTCCTGGAGCTGCGGGACGTCGGCAAGGACTACGGCTCGGTGATCGCCCTCGACGGCATCACGACCTCGGTGCGGGCCGGCGAGGTCACCTGCGTGCTCGGCGACAACGGCGCCGGGAAGTCCACGCTGATCAAGATCCTCTCCGGCGTGCACCGTCCCGACCGCGGTGCGGTGCTGCTCGACGGGCAGCCGGTGTCCTTCGGCGCCCCGCGGGAGGCGCTCGACGCCGGGATCGCCACGGTCTACCAGGACCTCGCGATGATCCCGCTGATGGCCATCTGGCGGAACTTCTTCCTCGGGGCCGAGCCGACCCGTGGCCGGGGTCCCTTCCGCCGGTTCGACGCCCGGCAGGCACGGGAGACCACCCGGCGGGCGCTGCGGGACATGGGCATCGACATCCGCGACCCCGACCAGCCGGTCGGCACGCTCTCGGGTGGTGAGCGCCAGTCGGTCGCCATCGCGCGGGCGGTGCACTTCGGCGCCCGGGTCCTGATCCTGGACGAGCCGACGTCGGCTCTGGGGGTCAAGCAGGCCGGTGTGGTGCTCCGCTACGTCGCCCAGGCGCGCGACCGGGGAGTGGGGGTCGTCCTGATCACTCACAACCCGCACCACGCCTACCCGGTGGGCGACCGCTTCCTGCTGCTCAACCGGGGCCGCAGCCTCGGGTCCTTCGCCAAGAACGAGGTGGACCGGGACGAGCTGACCCGCCTCATGGCCGGTGGCGCGGAGCTCGATCAGCTCGCGCACGAACTCGGGCGCCCTTCCTCCTGATCGGAGATGTCGACATACCGACCGTCCCGAGAAGGTGACCGAGCGTTCTCGATACGCCGGCGATTGTTCCGCGTGTTGTCTTTGTGACTCATGGTGATGCTGCGACTCTCGTGGAGCAGCAACGCCCACCCACTTCCCCAGGGAGCGAGTCATGTTCCACCGCCGACCGTCGCGACCGGCGACTCCGACGGTCCCCGGACGCCCAGGCTCCGGCCGGCCGGTCGCGGCCCGCACGGCCCACCCCGCGCGGACCGCCCTCGTCGCCCTCGTCACCGGCGTGACGTTGCTCGGTACCGCAGCGCCCGCCCTCGCCGTCCCCCCTCCGCCGCCCAACCCGACCGACACCCAGCTCGGCGACGCGCGCGCCGAGCAGGAGGCCGCCGCCGCCGAGGTGGGCCGCATCGCCGCGCTGGTGGCCGGCGCCGAGGCCGAGCTGGTGCGCGTCGGGCACCTGGCCGAGGCCGCCGGCACCGCGTACCTGCAGGCGGAGGAGGCGCTGCTGGCGGCTCAGGAGGCGGCGGATCGCGCCGCCGCGGAGCTGCAGGAGGCCGCCGTCGCGGTGGCCGCGGCGCAGTCCCGCATCGCGGACTTCTCGCGCGACAGCTACATGCAGGGCTCGCAGCTGAGCACCTCCGCGGCGCTGCTGGACTCGGCCGGCCCGGGCGAGCTCATCCAGCGGGCCGCGATGCTCGACTACGTCGCCGACAACCAGCTCGATGTCCTGAGCGAGCTGGAGGTGGCCAAGGTGGCTCAGGCCAACGCCGACTCCGTCGCCCGCGCCGCGCGGGACGAGATGGCCGCCGCCGAGGACGCGGCCGAGGCGAACAAGGCGGAGGCCGACCGGCAGCTCGCCGCGCAGCAGGGCGCCTACGAGCAGGTGTCGGTGCAGAAGGCCGGCTACGAGGCGCAGCTGCAGGAGGCGCAGGTCCAGCTGCTGGAACTGCAGGGCGCGCGGAACGCCCACGAGCTGTGGGAGGCCCAGCGACGGGCCGAGGAACAGGCCGTGGCCCGCGCTGCCCAGGAGGCGGCCGCCCGAGTCGCCCAGGAGGCGGCCAGCGTGCGCAGCGGTGGCGGGTCCTCGGGCGGGGAAGCCGCCGGCGGCGGATCCGGTGCCTACGTCTTCCCGACCTCCGGTCGGATCTCCAGCTGCTTCGGCATGCGGTGGGGAGCCCTGCACGGTGGGGTGGACGTCGCCGCTCCCATCGGGACGCCGATCTACGCCGCGGCGGCCGGCACCGTGGTCCGCAGCGGCCCGGCGACCGGCTTCGGCCAGGCGCTCTACATCCGGGGCACCGACGGCGCGGTCACCGTGTACGGGCACATCAACGAGGAGTTCGTGGGCACCGGCGACCGGGTGGGCGCCGGTGAGCTGATCGCCGAGGTCGGCAACCGCGGCCAGTCCACCGGGCCGCACCTGCACTTCGAGGTGCACCCCAACGGCCAGCTGCACAGCGGGCACGTCAACCCGATGCCGTGGTTGCGGGCCCGGGGCGTCGGCGTCGCGGGCTGCTGAGGGAGTTCCCTCGGCTTGACGAGGATCAGCCGGTCGGCGCCGCCGGGTCGGCTCCCTCGGTGCCGATGCCACACTCCTCGCCCAGGTAGGTGTCGACGTTGGTGAAGGCCTCGCCGAAGTCCGCCTGCAGGCCGGCGATCTCCTGCTGGAAGGCGGTCACCGCGTTCTGGTCGTTGAAGTCGACCTCGGCAGCCGCCGCGGCGACCTGCTCGATGCCGTCGCCGAACAACGTCCAGTCCGCCTCCAGCTCCGCCGGCGGCTCGACCTGGCGGATCTGCTCGACGGCGCTCTGCAGGACCGTCGGCAGGGTGTTCGGGTCGGACTGGCCGGTGAACGTGGAGCCGATCTGGTCCTGCAGGTCGGCGGCGTCCGCGCAGAACTCCGAGTCGGTCGCACCGCCGGGGCTCTCGGACGGCGTCTCGGCCGCGCTCGAGCCGGCCGCGCCGGATTCCGAGGACGCCGAGTCCTCGCCGTCGGACCCGCCGCAGGCGGTGAGCAGGACGACGGCGGCAGCGACGGAGAGCCCGCTGCGGCACACCGTGAGGTATCCACGCATGACCGCGAGGCTAACCGCCGGGTGCGACGGGGTGCCCGGCACGGGCTAGCGTGCCGGGCGTGACCGCCCCGGCCGACCCCCGCGCCGCCTGGGCCCTCCCCGCCCTCGGGGAGCTGCCGCGGACGGCCGACCTGGAGCCCCTGGTCACCCGCGTCCTGGCACCGAACGCGTCCGGCATGACCCTCGACGGCACCAACACCTACGTCGTCGGCGCGCCCGGCAGCGGCCAGGCGGTGCTCGTCGACCCGGGGCCGGACGACGCGGCGCACCTGGCCGCGGTCGAGGCCGCTCTGGCGGCGCGCGGCGCCCGCTGCGCGGCCGTCCTGGTCACCCACCACCACGGCGACCACTCCGAGGCGGCCCTCCCGTGGGGCGCGCACTTCGGGGCTCCCCG
>CADCTN010000093.1 GCA_902805535.1 uncultured Blastococcus sp.
GACGGCTCCGCTGGGCCGCCGCGGCCCGCCCCGAGCGCCCGAAGGTCGGGAGCTCCTCCTCCACCCCGCGCAACAGCTCGACCACCCGGCTGAGCCGCTCACGGCTGGGCGAGGAGTCCACGGCCGACATCTCAGTTGGCCATGTCGACGAAGCGGCTGTAATGGCCCTGGAAGGCGACCGTGACGTTTGCGGTCGGGCCGTTGCGGTGCTTGACCAGCATGATGTCGGCCTCTCCTGCCCGTGGGGACTCCTTCTCGTACATGTCCTCGCGGTGGATCATCATGACCATGTCGGCGTCCTGCTCGATCGAGCCGGACTCACGGAGGTCGGACAGCATCGGCTTCTTGTCCTGGCGCTGCTCCGACCCACGGTTGAGCTGCGACATCGCGATGACCGGCACCTCGAGTTCCTTGGCCAGCAGCTTCAGCGCCCGGGAGAACTCCGAGACCTCCTGCTGACGGCTCTCCACCTTCTTGCCCGAGGTCATCAGCTGCAGGTAGTCGATGACGATGAGCTTGAGGTCGTTGCGCTGCTTGAGCCGCCGGGCCTTCGCGCGGATCTCCATCATCGTCATGTTCGGTGAGTCGTCGATGTAGAGCGGTGCGTCGGCGATCTCGCCCATCCGGCGCGCGAGCTTCGACCAGTCCTCGTCCGACAGCGACCCGGCGCGCATGTGGTGCAGCGGCACCTTCGCCTCCGCCGACAGCAGACGCATGGTGATCTCGTGCTTGCTCATCTCCAGCGAGAAGATCGCGGCGGGCATGTGGTGCTTCACCGACGCCGATCGCGCGATGTCCAGGCCCAGCGTGGAGTTGTGCGTCGGGATGAAGCTGCGGCCGGCGAGGAAGAGATGGTCCTTGGCATCCACCTGGATGCAGCGCACCGGCACGCTGAGGATCGGGCGCACGTCGGTGATGAACCGGCTGCCACGTGCGACGAACGTCCGGGCGCCGCGCTCCTTGTGCAGCAACTTCTTGCGCTCGAGCATGAAGACCTCGTCGTCCGTGCTGAAGGTCAGCGTGTAGCAGGTCGACGACTCCTCGGTCCGCCCGGGAACCCGCTTGCGGGTCGACGTCACCCGGTGGCCGAGGCTCGCGATCAGCTCACGCGTGTCCTGGGCGAGGCGGCGATTGGTGACCGCGAACTGGACGACACCATTGGGCGCCACGGTGCCGTCGGTGTCGAGCAACCCGGCCAGCAGCGCCCGCCGCTGCGCCACGGAGCCGCGCAGGTACTGCACCGGGATGTGCTTGTCGTTAAGGACGCCGAGCCCGCGGAGAAGCGCCTTGACGGTGCCGTGGTCGTTCCGGCAGGCCTGACACTGGGCCATGCCCGACGAGGGACCGCCACAGTCGGGGCAGCTGGCAGAACGACCTACGCCCCCGGCGGCGCGCAGCCGACCGCCGCACGTCTTGCCACAGGTCTGCACCTGCGAGGTCTGCGGCACGAAGAAGTGACCGCACATCGGGCAGAGCCGTGGGGCGACGTCGCCATGGGCCGGCAGACGCAGTGAGTACCGGAGGGGTACGCCCGTGGGCTCGGCAATCAGTCCCTCGGACTCGATGTAGACCGCGATCTCGGGATCAGCACTGGTGAACTGCGCGGCTGCCGACGTGCCGTCGCCGAGCCAGACACCCAAGGCATAGGGCGGAACCGGCAGATCGGCCGCCGGAAGTTCCAGCGGCCAGGCATTGGTGACCGAGTGGTTGAGACGGGCGTCCCTGGTGGCGCACCGGACGGTGCTCGCGATCTCCTCGGTCGTCCGGACCGCGGCGAACGTGCGCTGATTGCGGCACCCGTTGGCACCGACACGGGCGGCCTGGGCGGACTTCCGGCTGGCGCGGGTGTCGGTGAGCCACTGGTGCAGGGCGTCGGCGACGATCACCGAACCGTCCGAGAAATGGACCTCGTAGCAGGGGCGGTCCGTCAGCACGTCGGTCGCTGCGACCACCGTCGTGGGGCGGCCGTCGGAGCCGAGCACCTGCTCTCCCACGGCGATCTCACCCATGGTCGTCCAGCCGGTCGGTGTGGCGATCGGGGTGTCGAGGGCGAGGGCCTTGCCCACGCCGGGGCGGGCGGCGATGACGATCATCTGGCCGGACTGCAGACCGTTGGTCAGCTCGTCGAGGTCGCGGATGCCGGTGGGGACGCCGCGGCTCACGCCACCACGTGAGGCGATGGCGTCCAGCTCGTCCATGGTGGGCTGCAGGACGTCGGCGAGGCGGGAGTAGTCCTCGCTCATCCGCTTCTCGGTGACGTCGTAGATCTCCTGCTGGGCCCGGTCGACGATGTCGTCCACGTCGCCCTTGCCGCCGGCGGCGCCGTAGCCGAGCTGCACGACGCGGGTGCCGGCCTCGACCAGGCGGCGCAGCACGGCCTGCTCGGCGACGATCGCGGCGTAGTAGCCGGCGTTGGCCGCCGTGGGCGTCGAGGCGATGAGCGTGTGCAGGTAGACCGCGCCGCCCATCTTCGACAGCTGGTCGGTGCGATTGAGCTCGGCCGCCACGGTGATCGCGTCCGCGGGCTCGCCCCGGCCGTAGAGGTCGAGGACGCAGTCGAAGATCACCTGGTGCGCGGGCCGGTAGAAGTCCGCGCCGTGCAGCGACTCGACGACGTCGGCGATCGCGTCCTTGCTCAGCAGCATGCCGCCGAGCACCGACTGCTCGGCCGCGACGTCCTGCGGCGGCTGCCGGTCGTACGCGGGAGCGGTCGCCTGAGGCCGGCTGAAGTCGTCGGCCAACGCCACGGTGTTCCTCCATCTCCTTGCCGGCGCGCCCGTTGCCACCACCCCGGGGGGAAGCCGGGAGTTCGACGGGCGCCGCCACACCGAACAAACGTTCGGATCGACGCTAGCGCCGGGCACCGACAAGTCGTGCCCCGCAGAAGCTGAGGAGGACGTTAGGAAGCCGAGGGGGTGGCCGTCCAACACCGTTGTGCACGTCGATCTGCACAACTTGTGGACAAGTCGGTGGATTCACGCCTGTCGACATGTGGAGACGTCGGGGGACACCGGAGCACCACCGTCCCCCACCCCGGCTGCCACCTGCGGAGACGCCGCCCACCGGCTGTGGACAGGAGATTTCTCCGAAGTATTTTTGCGGCCCGCACCACGTGTCACACGCCGTAGCACACCGCCGCACCGGCTACCAGCGGAAAGCGCGAGAACACGGACGGTGGCGAAAGCGGCGCTGTGGGCGGGCGCATCCACAAGCCGGTGCGGACGGCCCACCAGCCCGGTGAGAGCCGCTGTGCGGCTGTGCGGACCCGCCCGCGGAGCGGAAGCTGGGCCGAGGACCGCAGGGGCCACCAGCGGGCGCCGGAACGACGGCAGGGGCGCCGGACCGAAGTCCGACGCCCCTGCCGGGCGGTGCAGTGGCGAACGTCAGCCGGCGACGACCTCGATGGTCAGCTCGCTGCTGACCTCGGGGTGCACCCGCACCGTGACGACGTGCTGCCCGGTCGTCTTGATGCTGCTGGGCAGCTCGACCCGGCGACGGTCCAGCGCAGGGCCCCCGGCGGCGGTGACGGCCGCGACGACGTCGGCCGTCGTGACCCGACCGAAGAGCCGGCCGCCCTCGCCGGCGCGGGCCGGGACGCGGACGGTCAGGCCGGACAGCTGCCCGGCCAGGGCCCGCGCGTCCTCGTGGGAGGCCACCTCACGGGCGGCACGCGCCCGGCGCAGCGACGCGACCTGCTTCTCGGCGCCGCGGGTGGCCTGGATGGCCAGGCCGCGGGGCAGGAGGTAGTTGCGGGCGTACCCGCCCTTGACCTCGACGGTGTCACCGGAGGAACCGAGGCCGGTGACTTCGGCGGTGAGGATGAGCTTCGACGTCGTCATGATCAGCGCGCCGTCGAGGTGTAGGGCAGCAGTGCCATCTCGCGGCTGTTCTTCACGGCCACGGCGACGTCACGCTGGTGCTGGCTGCAGTTGCCGCTGACGCGGCGGGCACGGATCTTGCCGCGGTCGGAGATGAACTTCCGCAGCAGGGTCGTGTCCTTGTAGTCGATGTAGGTCGCCTTGTCCTTGCAGAACTGGCAGACCTTCTTCTTGACCTTGCGGATGGGGGGCTTGGGCACTGGGTTCTCCAGGTACGTCTTGGTTCAGGAAGTGTGGGTCAGAACGGGGGCTCGTCGGACGGTCCGGCGGGCGTCGACCAGGGGTCGCTCGCACCGCCACCGCCACCGCCACCACCGCCGCCGGAGAAGCCGCCGCCACCGCCGCCACCACCGAAGCCGCCGCCGCCCTCGCCACGCGAGGCCTTGGTGACCTTCGCGGTGGCGTAGCGCAGGGACGGGCCGATCTCGTCGACCTCGAGCTCGATGACGGTGCGCTTCTCGCCTTCCTTCGTGTCGAAGGAACGCTGCTTCAGCCGGCCGCTGACGATGACCCGCGACCCGCGGGTCAGCGACTCGGCCACGTTCTCGGCCACCTGCCGCCACACGTTGCAGCGGAGGAACAGCGCCTCGCCGTCCTTCCACTCCTGCGACTGGCGGTCGAAGGTGCGCGGCGTCGACGCGACGGTGAAGTTGGCGACGGCAGCGCCCGACGGCGTGAAGCGCAGCTCCGGATCGGCGGTCAGGTTGCCGATGACGGTGATGACGGTTTCACCGGCCATGGTCAGTGGGCCTCGGGGCGCATCAGCTTCGTGCGGAGCACCGACTCGTTGAGGTTGAGCTGGCGGTCCAGCTCGGCCACCTCGGCGGGCTCGGACTCGATCGTGACGATCGCGTAGATGCCCTCGACCTGCTTCTTGATCTCGTAGGCCAGGCGACGCCGGCCCCAGATCTCGGTCTTGACGGTGCCACCGGCCTTGGTGACCACGCTCAGGAACCGGTCGAGCGAGGGAGCGATGGTCCGCTCCTCGAGCTCGGGGTCGAGGATGACCATCAGTTCGTAATTACGCACGGAGAACCCCACCTCCTCTGGACTTGGCGGCTGCAGGACATCTGCAACAGGAGGGTCGTGCATGCGTTGCGGGCCCCGGCAGGTGCCGAGGGCGCGCGGAGCCAGGCTACCAGCGCGCGACGGCAGGCCTTCCGGCGGCCGCTGGGCGGCTGGTCCCTCAGCGGGTGGCGCGCGACGCCTGGTGCGTGCGGACCAGGGCCGCGGTGACCGCCGCGAGCGCGACGACGGCGGCGAGCGCGGCAGCCGGGAGCGTCTGCGCGGGGGCGGATCCCGCCGCTGCCTCGGTCACCGACCCGCCCTCCTCGAGGGAGACGTCGTCCAGGCCCGCCAGCTGGCCGAACACCGGCACCGAGGCGCCGTCGTAGCTGCCCGCGACGCCACCGGCGCCACCGGCCCGGTCTGCGCCGCCGAGGCTCTGGCCCGGCACGAAGTAGCGGGCGGGGTCGAACGCAGACGCGGCGACGACGTCGGAGGGGGACATGCGCGGGGCACCGGCACCGGTGCCGTACGCGTAGACCTCACCCGGGGTGCCGGGCGGCTGACCACTGCCGGTGGGCCCCGGGCCGGCGGGAGGCGTCGTGGGCGGCGTGCCGGGCGGGGTGGGCGCCGTGGGCGGCACCTGGCCGGTCGGCAGCGGGACCTCGACCTGCGGCAACTGCGGCACGCCCACGCTGGGCGGGTTCGGCACGGCCGGGGCGATGGTCTGCACGACGTAAGGCGTGGAGGCCGGCAGCGGCGGGAGCGAGCCGGCCACGGTGTTGACGACCTGATTGGCCACGTCCGGCGCCAGACCGGCCTGCGGCACGATCCGGTAGGTGTAGGCGATCGTGCCGGTGGTGGCGGGTGCGCCGAAGGCCCAGGAAGCGCTCTGGTTCTCGGCGAGCTTCCGCTCCTGACCGAAGAAGCTCACCGCCACGTCGGTGTGGACGGTGGCGGACAGGCTGCCGGCCAGCGGAACGGTGACGCCACCCCTGTTCTGGGCCGGGATCCGGTTCACGAACGTGACCGTGCCGCCGGCGTCGACGCTCGCGACCGGCGGCGTCAGGTTCTTGATCTCGATGGTCGCCGTGGGCGCGGCGGACGCAGCAGGGGCCATCAGCACCGAGAAGGCGGCCACGCCCAGCCAACCGAGCACCGCAGCGGCGACTCCCCGCTGCGCAGTTCGACGGATCCGACCGGTTGTCATCGTCTGCTCTACCTCCACTGGGCGCTGGGACCACTCGCCTACTGATGAGTAACCCCGTCACGCTGCTTGAACGATGATGTGTGATCGCAGTTACGGTCAAACCTCGGATCACGACGAACTAGGGTCGGGAAGCGTGGCCCTACACCCGATCGGCGTACACGTCGGCCCCGGCCTGACCGAGGAGAACGAGCTCGACGACGGCGGACCGCTGGCCCGCGCGGCCGAGATGGACGCCGACGGGGTCCAGGTCTTCCTCGCCGATCCGCAGGGCTGGAAGGCGCCGAAGCCCCGCCCCGACGCCGCGGACCTGCTCGCCGGCGACGTCATGGTCGTCGTCCACGCGCCCTACGTCCTCAACGTCGCGACGACGAACAACCGGATCCGCATCCCCAGCCGCAAGCTGCTCGGGCAGCATGCGACGGCCGCCGGCGCGATCGGCGCCCGCGGGATGGTCGTGCACGGCGGGCACGTGCTGGCCAAGGAGGACCCGGCCACCGGGTTCGACAACTGGCGCAAGACCTTCGCCCGCCAGGGCGAGGACGGCGGATTCGCCGTCCCGCTCCTCATCGAGAACACCGCCGGGGGCGGCAACGCGATGGCGCGCGACCTGGACGCCGTCGCCCGTCTCTGGGAGGCGGTGGGCGAGTTCGGTGCCGGCTTCGTGCTCGACACCTGCCACGCGTGGGCGGCCGGCTGGGACCTCGCCACGGCCGTGGACGACCTCCGGGCCATCACCGGCCGGCTGGACCTCGTGCACCTGAACAACAGCCGCGACCCGCACGGGTCGAGCCGCGACCGGCACGCCCCGCTCACCGAGGGCGAGATCCCGACCGAGCTACTGGTCGAGGTGGCGCGGGCGGCCGACTGCCCCGTCGTCCTGGAGACCCCCGGGGACGCCGCCTCGCACGCCGAGGAGATCACCTTCCTGCGCACCGCCCTCGCGAGCTGAGCGCACCAACCGCGCGCCGCGCAGCACCCACCGGTCCGGGGCCCGGTCCAGCAGGCCGCCGGCGGGGTCGTCGACCCCGGGCCAGCTGGTCCGCACCAGGTCGCCGTCCGGACGCAGGACGTCGCGCACGACGAGGGCCATGAGCACCAGGACGGCGACGTCCCGCCCGAGCACGCCGAGGAAGAACCACTCGACCTCGATCCCGCGGTTGTCCGGGCCGAGGTAGTGCAGCATCGTCACCACCCAGACCACGACCTCGGTGGCCTGCCACAGCAGCAGGGACCGCCAGCGGGGCCGGGCCAGCACCGCCAGGGGCAGCAGCCACAGCGAGAACTGCGGGCTCCACACCTTGTTCAGCAGCAGGAAGCCGGCGACCAGGAGGAAGGCCAGCTGCGCGACGCGCGGCCGGACCGGCGCGGCGAGCGCGAGCCAGGCCACGCCCGCCGCGAGCGCGAGCAGGCAGACCGTGACGACGGCGTTGAGCACCGCCGGTGCCTCGCCCGCCTCGAGCGGGCCGTCGAGGATCCGCCGGCCGGTCGCGTGCAGGGCGATGTTCCAGATCGACTCCGGGTTGGCCGGGCGCTGCCGGCTGAAGACGAAGAACCAGGACCAGTTGTCCGGCGCGGCGAGTGCCACGGGCGCGTTCACCGCCGACCAGGCGAGCACCGCGGCCGCCGCCGTCCTGCCCCAGGCCCGCACCCGGCCGGCCCGCAGGCAGAGCACGAGAAGGACGCCGAGCAGCAGCACCGGGTAGAACTTCGCGGCGATGCCCAGGCCGAGCAGCGCCCCCGCGAGAGCGGGCCGCGACCGCGCCCACGCGAGCATCCCCAGGGTGGCCAGCGCGACCGCGAGCAGGTCCCAGTTGGTGAACGCGTGCACGACCAGCACGGGGGACAGGCCGATCATGGCGGCATCCCACGGACGCCGGCCCGAGAGCCCCAGGACGGCGCGGACCAACACCAACGCGCAGACCGACAGCAGCAGGCAGGTCAGGATCGTGAAGACCTGGACCGGCGGGACGTCGGGCAGCAGGCCGACGGAGTCCGTCGACCCGGCGTACAGGCGAGCACCGCCCGCGGCGAGGGCCATCAGCGCGCCGGTGAGCACCGGGTACTCGACCTGCGCGTCCAGGTAGGGGAGCGCGCCGTCGCCGAGGCCGTAGCTGCCGAAGAGCGGCACCGCGTCGGAGTAGCAGAGGTGGGTGTACTGGCGGGACCCGCTCCAGTCCCCGGACGCGCACGGCGCCTGCTTGGCCCACGCGAGCGCCAGGACGCACGTGGCGAACAGGAGGCAGACCCGCAGCGGGGTCCAGAACCAGGCCCGGCCGGTGACGGCGTACCGGCCCCAGGGGCCGCCGACCGCCTCACTGGCCTGCGCCGCGACGGGGTCCACCCAGCTGGGCACCACCCGATCGGGGCGCGGCGTTCCACGTGGAACGCGCACGGACCCCTCCGGAGGCGTTCCGGAGGGGTCCGTGGAGGTGCTGCTCACCCGCTCAGTGTGCGGGAGGGTGCGGTCCGATCGGCTCAGCCGCCGTTGCCGTTGCCCGGTGGCCGTCCCGGCTGACCGGGCTGGGTCGGCACCCCGGGCACGCCCTCCTGCGCAGTCGGAGTCGGTGCGGCGGACGTCGTCTCCGTCGGCACGGTCTCCGTCGGCACGGTCGGCGTCGGCACGGTCGGCGTCGGCGTGGGTGGCGTCGGGGCCTCCGACGTCCGCGCCGGCTCGGGTTCCGGTTCCGGTTCCGGCTCCGGCTCGGGCACGCCCTCGCCGGTGTCGCCCTCGATGATCGGCTCGGTGGGCAGCGGCTCCTCCGGCGTGCCGGCCAGGACGGTGTTCATGAACTGCTGCCAGATGGCACCGGGCAGGCCCGAGCCAAAGATGATCCGGCCGCGGAGGTCGACGATCGGGTCGTTCGGGTTGTCGTTGCCCATCCACACCGCGGTCGACAGCGACGGGGTGTACCCCACCATCCAGGCGTCGGAGTTGTCCTCGGCGTTCAAGCCCTGGGTACCGGTCTTGCTGGCGACAGGACGCCCCCCGTCGAGAGCCCGTCGCGAGTAGGACGCGACGTCCTTCAGCGCGTAGCTGACGTCGTTGGCGACGTCGGACTCGATGACCTGCTCACCCGGGTCGCCGGCGTTCTCCAGCAGGACCGCGCCCGCGTTGTCGGCCACCTTCGCGACGAAGTACGGGTCACGCTCGATGCCACCGGCGGCGAAGGTCGCGAAGCCGTGCGCCTGGTCGATCGGGCGCATCTCGTACTCGCCGATGCCGATCGAGGATCCGATCACCCCGGTGTCCGGGCTGGACAGCGTGGGCTTGCCCAGCAGCAGCTCGCTGCCCTGGTCCCAGACGTCGGGCAGACCGGATGCCTTGCGGGCGGTCGCGGCCACGTTGTCCGGGCCCACCTCGTAGGCCAGTCCGTAGAAGGTGGTGTTCAACGACCGCGTGATGGCCTCCTGCAGCGTGCAGGCGCCGCACGACGCGCCACCGGAGTTGCGCACGGGAGCCTCGCGGTCGGGGAACTCCTGCGGTGAGCTGCCGTCCCGGCGGGCCGTGACGCTGATGCCCCGCTCGAGCGCCGTCGCCAGGACGTAGGGCTTGACCGACGACCCGGGCTGGCGCTGGGCGCGGGCGTAGTCGATGGCGCCCTCGCCGGCACCGAGCTGGCCGCCGTAGTAGGCCTTCACGGCACCGGTGCGTGGGTCGACTGCGACCAGCGCCTCGCGCAGGCCCTCCGGCTCGCCCTCCATGATCTCGTTGACCGCGGTCACCGCGGCGTTCTGCATGGCGGGGTCGACCGTCGTGGTGATGCGCAGGCCACCTGCCCGGATCTGCTGCTCGTCGTAGCCGTGCTTGCTCTCCATCTCGGCGAGCGCCCGGTTGACGATCAGGCCTTCGGGGCCGGTGGGGATGCCGAGCGTGGAGCCCGCCTTCGGCATCACCGGTGGGTACACCGACGCGGTCCGCTCCGCGTCGGTGAGCCAGCCCTCCTCGACCATCGCGTCGAGGACCCGGCCCCAGCGGTCCTGGGCGTCCTCCGGGCTCACCTCGGGGTCGTACCGGGAGGGACTCCGGATGAGGACGGCGAGCACCGCACCCTGCTGCGCGGTGAGCTGGGCGGCGGGCACGCCGAAGTAGGTGTTGGCCGCCGCCTCGATGCCGTAGGCGCCCCGGCCGTAGTAGATCGTGTTGAGGTAGTTCTCGAGGATCTGCTTCTTCGTGTAGTTGTTGTCCAGCTTGATCGACAGGAACAGCTCCTGGAACTTCCGGCTGAACGTCTGCTCGGAGTTCTGCAGGATGGCGTTCTTCACGTACTGCTGGGTGATCGTCGAGCCACCCTGGGTCGAGCCGCCGGTCAGGTTGTTCCACGTGGCCCGGACGATGCCGGTCAGCGAGATGCCCGGGTCGGAGTAGAAGCTGCGGTTCTCAGCCGCCAGGACGGCGTTCTGCGCGGGCTCGGCGATCTGCTCCAGCGCCACGTTCGTCCGGTTCTCGTCACCGAGCCGCGCCATCTCCGTGGTGCCGTCGGAGTAGTAGACGACCGTGGTCTGGGCGCTGGTGATGGAGTCGGGGCTCGGCACCTCGGTGCTGGCGTAGACGACGCCGACGAAGACGCCGAGCAGCACCAGCATGCCGGCGATGAGCCCGCCGGCGATCTTCAGCCAGCCGCGCCGCTGCTGCTTCTTGCCCCGCGCCCTGCCTTTGGAACCACTGCCCTTGGGACCACTGCCCCTGGAACTACTGCCCTTCGGCTTCGCGCCCACGGCGGGGCGGCCGCCGGCCGGACGCGGGGGTGTGCCGCCGGTGCGGGAGGCCGTCGTGCGTGCCCGGCCGCCCGCAGGGGGCCGACCCGATCCACGGCCGCCCCCACCGGTGCTCCGGGTCCGCGCCGGCGCCGGACGGCGGACCGATCCGGCGCGCGACGCCACGGGCGAGGTCTCGTCGTGGGCTGGCACGCGGCACCCTCTCTCTGTCGGTTCTCTGTGGTCGATCGTGCTGTCGTCGATCGTGCTTATCGGCCGACCGATGGTCGGCCAGCCTGACGTGTTCCGCTGTGCGAGCGGGGGAGGACCGCACGCAGCGACAACCCTCAGGGGCTGGTGTGACGGAGGGTTCCGGCGTGACGGCCGGCCCGCCGCCCGGTTACTCCGTGGCGGCCCGACGCCGCCCGCGGCGGGGCTGCTGCCCGGGCACGGTCTCGACACCCAGGACGTAGGAGGAGTCCAGATGGTTCCACCCGCAGCTCCGGCAGACCTCGACCGCGTACACGGTGAACTCCTGCTGTGCGGCATCCATCCGGGCGAGCTCGGACCCGGTCTTCGCCTGGCCCGACGTCGGTCCCAGGTGGTCGCCGTAGACGTAGCTCACCAGGGTGAGGCGCTCCTTGCGGCACACCGGGCAGGCCACCGAGGTCGCCTCGCCGTGGTACTTCGCCGCCCGGGAGAGGTAGGGACTGGCGTCGCAGACCTCGAAGAGACCCGTGCGGCCCGCGTACACGTCGGCGAGAACAGCACGCCGCTGCAGCGCGTAGTCCACGACGGATCGACGTCCGGGCACGGCGGCCAATGTACCCACCGGACCCGCCTCGCGGCGGCCCCGTGCCGCCCGTACCGGTCCTCCGGCCCCGTCCAGGGGCTCGCGCCGAGCGTGCGAGGCGTGAGGGGGACGGGGTTCCTTGATGTATCGTCTCGATACATCGGGAACACCGGCTGAGGGAGGGCGTGATGCTCGACTTCGCCATCCTCGGCCTGCTCCACCAGTCTCCGATGCACGGCTACGAGCTGCGCAAACGGCTGGCCGAGGTGCTCGGCGGGATGCGCAGCATCTCCTACGGGTCCCTCTATCCGGCGCTCAAGCGCATGCGGGCCGCCGGGCTCATCTCCAGCGACGAGCCCGATCCGCACGCGCTCCTGCCGGCGGACGCACCTCCGCTCACCGGCCGGCGCGGGAAGGTGGTCTACACGATCACCGCGGAAGGCAAGGAGCGCTTCCACGAACTGGTGGGTCAGACCGGCCCCGAGGCCTACGACGACGGCGGGCTGTTCGGCGTCCGCCTGGCCTTCTTCCGGCACACGGCCGCCGACGTGCGGCTGCGGATCCTCGAGGGACGCCGCCGCACCGTCGAGCAGCAGCGCGAGGGGCTGCGGTCCTCGCTCGCGAGAACCCGCGAGCGGCTGGACCGCTACACCCTCGAGCTGCAGCGCCACGGCCTGGAATCGGTGGACCGCGAGGTCCGCTGGCTGAACGAGCTCATCGACACCGAACGCAAGGAGTCCTCGCGCCCATCAGTGGCGCCCGAGGGCTCCCGGCAGTCATCCGCGGACCGCATCCGGTCCGCGTCCACCGGACCCCAGGGGTCCAAGGAGAAGGAGAATCCATGGGGTCAGTGAAGGTCGCCGTCGTCGGCGTCGGGAACTGCGCGGCCTCGCTCGTGCAGGGCGTGGAGTACTACCGGGACGCCGACGCCACCGTGTCGGTGCCGGGCCTGATGCACGTCCGTTTCGGCGAGTACCACGTGTCCGACATCGAGTTCGTCGCCGCGTTCGACGTGGACGCGAAGAAGGTCGGCCGTGACCTCTCCGAGGCCATCGTCGCCAGCGAGAACAACACCATCAAGATCTGCGACGTGCCGCCGCTCGGCGTCACCGTGCAGCGCGGCACCACGCTCGACGGCCTCGGCAAGTACTACCGCGAGCTGGTCGAGGAGTCCGACGAGCAGCCGGTCGACATGGTCGCCGCGCTCCGCGAGTCCGGCGCCGACGTCCTCGTCTGCTACCTGCCCGTGGGCTCCCAGCACGCTGCGGAGTTCTACGCGCAGGCCGCCATCGACGCAGGCGTGGCGTTCGTCAACGCTCTGCCGGTCTTCATCGCCGGGACCAAGGAGTGGGCGGACAAGTTCACCGCCGCGGGGGTCCCGATCGTCGGCGACGACATCAAGAGCCAGGTCGGCGCCACGATCACCCACCGGGTGCTGGCCAAGCTCTTCGAGGACCGCGGCGTCCAGCTCGACCGGACGATGCAGCTCAACGTCGGCGGCAACATGGACTTCAAGAACATGCTCGAGCGCGAGCGCCTGGAGTCCAAGAAGATCTCCAAGACCCAGTCGGTCACCTCACAGGTCGACCGCGACATGGGTGCGGGCAACGTGCACATCGGCCCGTCGGACCACGTGCCGTGGCTGTCGGACCGCAAGTGGGCCTACGTGCGCCTGGAGGGCCGCGCGTTCGGCGACGTCCCGCTGAGCCTGGAGTACAAGCTCGAGGTCTGGGACTCCCCGAACTCGGCCGGCATCATCATCGACGCCGTCCGGGCCGCGAAGATCGCCAAGGACCGCGGCATCGGTGGCCCGATCCTCTCGGCGTCGTCGTACTTCATGAAGAGCCCGCCGGTGCAGTACAGCGACAGCGAGGCCCGGGACGCCGTCGAGGCGTTCATCCGCGGAGACGTCGTCTGAGGACCCCGTCGACAGGGCCCGCGTTCCTCCGGGAGCGCGGGCCCTGTCGCGTCCTGCGGGGGGATCGACCTCCGGCTCCTTAGGCTGCACCGCATGCCTCCCCGCGCCGCCCGCCTGGTCCTCGCGGCCGGAGTGGGGATCGTGCTGGTCGGCGGCTGCACAATCGGCGACGGCGCCGGACGGCCCATCGGTGCCGCGGTCACCGAGGCGGAGGCGCAGGACCTCGCGGCGCTCCTGCAGCGCAACCAGCAGCGCGGCGGTGCGGACTTCGTCGTGACCGCCCCGTACGGCGAGGACCGGCTGCTCACCCTCACCGGCTCGGTCGACTTCCGCGCGAAGGTCGGTCGCGCCCAGGCGGTCACCAGCTTCGACGACGGCCGTCCGGAGGACGTGCGCACGCTGTTCTTCACACCCGAGGAGGTCTGGGTCGGCGACGTCCCCGGTCTGGCCGAGGGGCTCGCCGGCGACGGGGCTACGGACGCGGCCTACCTGCGCCGTCCGGTCACCACCGGTACCGAGGACGGCGTCCCGCTGCTGGTCGACGTCCTCACCGAGGTGGTGCTGAACCTCGCCGCCCGCACGGAGGACGACCCGCGGTCCTTCCTCCAGGGCGGCTACACCTGGGAGGGACAGCGCTCCATCGACAGCAGCCTGGCGACCCTGTACGGGATGCCCGGGGGCCGCACGGTCGCCGTGTCCTCGTCCGAGGATCTGCTCACCCAGTTCGTGACGACGGTGGCCGGCGGCGGGTTCGACGTCACCATCACGCTCTCCGACCACGGCCGGCGGCGGATCGACCTGCCGGCCGAGGAGCGGACGGCGGAGGCAGCGGCACATCCCGGCGTCGCGGCGGGGCTGGGGATCTGAGAAAGGAGAGGGCGGTCTCTTCCCCAGACCGCCCTCTCCCGGGTCCTTCCTACCAGATCCGAGGTGTTCCGGGCACCCTCAGTTGACGGATGGGTCTGCTGGGGCGGTCGAGAGAACGGCGAGGCGTCCGGTCTGCCGGCCCATGACCGCGCGCCAGAGCTCGGGGCCCGACGCCTGGCTCAGCACGTCCTCGGCGCGGCCGGGCACGCAGGCCCACGCACCCTCGGCGATCTCCCCGGTCAGCTGACCGGGGGACCAGCCCGCGTAGCCGGCGAACACGCGCAACCCGGTGACCTCCTCCTGCACGGCCCCGGGGTCGCGGTCCAGGTCGACGAGGTAGACGTCGTCGGCGACCGGTCGCAGCGGACTGTCGCCCTCCGCCGAGGCGGCGGAGCTGGTGGCCAGGCACAGTGCGGTGTCGGTCTCGCAGGGGCCGCCCACGTGGAACACCTCGGGGCTGACGGCGAGGTCGCACCAGCCCGGCAGCACGTCGCGGATCTCCACCTGGCTCGGGCGGCCGAGGACGACGCCCAGCGTGCCGCTGTCGGAGTGGTCGAGAACGTAGACCACCGTGCCCGCGAACGTGGGGTCGGCGAGGGCCGGCATCGCCACCAGCAGCGAGCCCGGGCGGACGTCGTCGAAGCCCCCGATGGCCAGCGCCGGAACGGCGGGGACGCGTCGCCGACCGGTCACGGGCCGCACAGGCGGACCGGGCTCGGGATCGGGTGACGAGGGCACCGAAGTCATCCCGACCAGTGTGCCCCACTCGCGCCCACGCGCCAGCCAATCCTTCCCGGCCCGCGACGACATCCCCTCCGTAGGCTGAGCTGCGTGCCGCAGGTGGAGACGGGCGTCCGCTCCGTCCTCCGCCGCGGTGATTTCCGCCGCCTGCTGACCACCCGCCTGCTGGCCCAGTTCGGGGACGGCGTCTTCCAGGCCGCGCTGGCCGGCACGGTGCTGTTCAATCCCCAGCGGGCGGCCGAGCCGGCCGACATCGCCGCCGGTTTCGCGGTCCTCCTGCTGCCCTACTCCCTCGTCGGACCGTTCGCCGGTGTCTGGCTGGACCGGTGGAGCCGCCGGCAGGTCCTGCTGGTCGCCAACGTCGTCCGGGCGGGTCTGGTGGCGGTGGTCGCGGCGCTGATCCTCGGCGGGGTCGAGGGAGCGGCCTTCTACTCGGCCGGGCTGGCCGTCTTCTCGGTCAACCGCTTCGTCCTGTCCGCGCTGTCGGCAGGGCTGCCGCACACCGCCGCCGAGGCCGCCCTCGTCCCCGCCAACGCCCTGTCGACGACGTCCGGGGGTGTGTCCACGGTCGTCGGGGGAGCCGCGGCGCTGCTGGTGCTGGAGGCGACGGGCTCGGAGAACCCCGGTTACGCGGCCATGGCCCTGGCCGCCGCGGTGCCCTATCTCGCCGCGTCCACCGTGGTCAGCGGCTTCGCGCGGCCCTACCTGGGGCCCGACCACCCCGACCCGGTGCGGCGGTCGGCGCGTGAATCCGCCCGCGACACCGTCCTCGGCATGGTGGCCGGCGCCCGGCACGTGGCCGCCCTGCCGCCGGCAGCCGCGGCGCTGGTGGCCATCGGGCTGCACCGGCTCTGCTACGGCGTCTTCACCCTGATGACGCTGCTCCTCTACCGGAACACCTTCCCGGCCGGGGGCAGCCCGTTCCCCGGCGGGATCCTGGGGCTCGGTCAGGTGGTCGCGGCAGCTGCCGTCGGCACGCTCGTCGCCGCGCTCGTCACGCCTCCCATGGTGCGGCGGATCGGCATGCCGCGGTGGGTCCCGTCCCTCCTGGTCGGCGGTGGAGTGGCCCAGGTGGCCCTCGCCGTGTGGCTGGCACCCTGGTCGGTGGTGCTCGTGGGCGTGCTGCTGGGCTTCGTCGCCCAGTCGGTCAAGATCTGCGTGGACAGCACCCTGCAGGAGACGGTGGAGGACGACTACCGCGGCCGGGTCTTCTCCGTCTACGACACCCTGTTCAACCTGACGTTCGTCACCGCTCTGGCCGCCGGGGCCGTCGCGCTGCCGGAGTCCGGCGTCTCGCGGGTGGTGCCCGTGGTGGTGGGCGGCTGTTACCTGGTCGCCGCCTTCACCTACGCGCAGATCACCCGCCGGCACTGAGCCGCGCGACCCCCGGTCACAGCTCGGGCACGCACGGGCCGCTGCCCAGGGCGGCCAGGCCGGTCAGGTCGCCGGGGCCGAAGTCGGGCACCTCGCGGCGGGCCTCGGGGTACATCAGCTGTGCCGGGTCGTCGACGTGGCCCAGCCCGACCAGGTGGCCGAGCTCGTGCAGGATGATCGCCCGCGCCGTCTCCGCGCCGTCGCGGAAGGACAGGATCTCCGGCATGCGGCCGGCGTCCAGGGAGACCGTGCCCGAGACGAACACCCGCGTCCCCTCGCCCAGGGAGACCGCCACGCTGCCGGCCTGGCCCACGGTGTCACCCGCCAGCGCCGGGTTCTGCTCCTCGGTCTCCCAGGCGACCAGCACGGGCGCCCAGCGGTCGCCGTAGCGGTCGGGCTGGAACACCGGGCGGTCGAGGGTGGTCGGCTCGTCGCTGGCGCCGTCGTGGACGAACTGCAGCCCGGCCACCTCCGAGAGCCGGGCGAACGCCGCGTGCACGGCCTCCTCCCCACCCTCGGGGGCGTTGTCGGGGCGGAGCACGTAGTGCACCGGACGGCAGGGGTCGTAGCCGACCGGCGTGACGCCGTCGGCCTGGAAGGCGATGTAGCCGAACGGTCCCCCCTCCGGCGGCGCGGGCAGCGGCCGGTCGAGCGGGGTGCGGGCCGCCTCGAACCCGGCGGTCGGCCGGTCCGGCGGCGCGGTGGGCGTCGGGGGCGTGGCCGAGGGGACGGCCGTGGGCAGCACCGGCTCCACCGACGTCCACGGCCAGGTGCTCGGACCGACCAGGACGGCGGCGCCGAGGCTCAGGAGCAGCACCACCGGTACGACGAGGAGGGCCCGCAGCAGGGTCCGCCCGCGTCGCCGGTGCGCCGGCCGCGGCGGTGGTCCGGGGGAGCGCCACGGCATCGGCTCGACCCGGACCCCCGCCGCCTCGTCCAGCGCCCACTGGGGCACCCGTCCGGTGGGCGACGTCGGCACCGGACCGGCGCCCCTGACCGGATCGCCCCCGGTGCCGTCGATCGGGTCCACGTGCCGATTGTCGGCACAGCGGCGCCCCGCCGGAGGTACGGCGCGCGGGATCAGCCCTGCGCGGCCCACCAGGCGCGCAAGGCGTCCTCGGCGTCGTCGGGGTCCAGCGGTCCGCGCTCGAGGCGCAGATCCTTGAGGAACCGCCACGCCCGGCCCACCTCCGGTCCGGGCCCCAGGCCGAGGATCGCCATGATCGCGTTCCCGTCGAGGTCGGGGCGCACGCGCGCCAGGTCCTCCTGCGCGGAGATCTCCCGGATGCGCTGCTCCAGGGCGTCGTAGGTGGCCGAGAGCGCGGTCGCCCGCTTCCTGTTCCGCGTCGTCGAGTCCGACCGCACGAGCTTGTGCAGCCGCGGGAGCAGGTCGCCGGCGTCGGCGACGTAGCGGCGCACCGCCGAGTCGGTCCACTCCCCGCTGCCGTACCCGTGGAAGCGCAGGTGGAGGAACGTCAACCGGGAGACGTCCTCGACGACCTCCTTGGGGTAGCGCAGCGCGGTCAGCCGCTTGCGGACCAGCTTGGCGCCGACCACCTCGTGGTGGTGGAAGGAGACGCGCCCGCGCGGCTCGTGCCGGCGGGTGGCCGGCTTCCCGATGTCGTGCAGCAGCGCGGCCAGCCGGAGCACCAGGTCGGGGGACAGTGCCTGCTCGTCCGCCTTCTCCAGCGCGATCGCCTGGTCGAGGACGGTCAGCGAGTGGGTGTAGACGTCCTTGTGCTGGTGGTGCTCGTCGATCTCCATCCGCAGGGCGGACAGCTCGGGCAGCACGACGTCGGCCAGCCCGGTCCCCACGAACAGTTCCAGCGCCACCCGGGGCGAATCCTGCAGGAGCGCCTTGGACAGCTCGGCGTGCACGCGCTCGGGGGTGATCCGGGCCAGCTCGCCGGCCATCGCGGTCATCGCCCCGACCACCTCGTCGACCGGCGTGAGCTCCAGTTGCGCCACGAAGCGCACGGCACGCAGCATCCGCAGCGGATCGTCGGCGAAGGAGTCGGCGGCCGCGCCCGGCGTCCGCAGCCGGCGGGCCAGCAGGTCGCCCAGGCCGCCGAACGGGTCGGTGACCGTGCGGTCGGGCCCGAGGGAGACGGCCATGGCATTCACCGTGAAGTCGCGGCGGACCAGGTCGTCGGCGAGCGAGTCGCCCCACGCGACCTCGGGGTTGCGGGACTCCCGGTCGTAGCGGTCGGCGCGGAAGGTGGTGATCTCCACCCGCACGCCGCGGATCTCGGCGCCCACGGTGCCGAAGGCGATCCCGGTGTTCCACGTGGAACCCGCCCATCCGCGCAGCAGGTCGAGGATCTGCTCCGGCCGGGCGTCCGTCGTCACGTCCAGGTCGCCGGGAACCCTGCCGGCATCCGCCCGGCCGCCCTCACCCGCGGTCAGCAGCGCGTCGCGGACCGAGCCACCGACGAGGTGGGCCTCATAGCCCGCGGCGCTGAACCGCTGACCCAGCTCGGTGAGGACCGGAGAGAGGTCCACGAGCTCGCGGACCGTCTCCTGGACAGCCGGGGGCACCGGTTGCACGGCAGGACGCGGGGGCTCGGCGGACACGACCAGCCAGGGTAGTGCGCCGGCGATCCGTCTTCGGTCCGGCTCCGCGCCCGGTCCGCTCCTCGCTGCGATGCACCCGGAGCAGTCGCCGGACGCGCGCTACCCTCCTCGCATGGCTGGGACCGGCGCGCGTGGACGCCCCGCCCGCCGGTTGCGCCGGGTCGACGAGACCTCCGCCGGGGGTCTGGTGGTGGCCGACGACGGCGTGACCGGGCCGCGGGCCGCCCTGATCGGGCGCACCGACCGTCGCGGCCGACTCCTCTGGTCGCTGCCCAAGGGTCACATCGAGGCCGGCGAGACGCCCGAGGACACCGCCGTCCGGGAGGTCGCCGAGGAGACCGGGATCATCGGCGAGGTCGTCGCCCCGCTGGGCATCATCGACTTCTGGTTCGTCGCCGAAGGCCGCCGCGTGCACAAGACCGTCCACCACTTCCTGCTCCGGGCCGTCGGCGGCGCGCTGTCCGACGCGGACGTCGAGGTCACCGAGGTCGCCTGGGTGCCCCTGGAGGAGCTGAACGGCCGGCTGGCCTACGCCGACGAACGCGCCCTCGTCGAGCGGGCGCCCGCCCTGCTGGCCGACAGCGCCTGACCCGGCTTGCGAAGTCCAGCCAGGCGGAGCACGCACCCGCGTCCCGTGCTCGCCACGGCCCTCAGTCTCGGGGCGCTCGGTCTCGGGGCGCTCGGTCCGGCGCCGGCGTCGGCCGCGCCCGCGCTGGTCCCGGCCGCGCCGCTGGCGGCGCCCGCGCAAGAGGAGGAGGACGTCGTCGACGGCGACCGGCCGGTGCGCATCGAGGTCGGCCGGTTCGAGCCGCGCACCATCACGGCGGGCTCGCTGGTCACCGTGACCGGCACGCTGACCAACACCGGGCCCCTGCCGATCACCGACCTCAGCGTCCGGCTGCAGCGCGGGAACGTCCTCACGACGCGCGCCGAGCTGGCCGCCGACCAGCGCGATCCCGACCCGGCAACGACGGTGATGTCGCCCTTCGAGCCGGTGGGCGGCGAACTGGCTCCAGGCGCCGAGCTCGAGTTCAGCTACGCCGTCCCGTCGGAGGCGCTGCGGCTCGCCGAGGACGGCGTCTACCCCGCCCTGCTCAACGTCAACGGCGCCGTGGACGGCGTCGAGCAGCAGCGGGTGGGGGAGCTGTCGACCTACGTCGTGCAGCAGCCACCGGCCCCGACCGCCCACACCGCCGTGGCCTGGCTGTGGCCGCTGGTGGAGCCCTCGCACCGCACCCCGTCGGGCGGCTTCCGGGACGACGGCCTCGCCGAGTCGGTCAGCGGCGGCCGGTTGGACCGCGCCCTCGCGGTGATCGAGCGGCTGCCCGGTGGGGTGATCGGCGACGGCACGGTCGTCGCCCCCGTCCTGCAGGTCACGCTGGCGATCGATCCGGCCCTGGTCGAGGAGCTGCAGGTCATGGCGGAGGGCCCCTACGAGGTCGACGGCCGGGCGGGCGCCGGGACGGAGGCCGCCGCGGCGTTCCTCGGGCGGCTGGCCGACGTGGCGGCGGTGCACCCCGTGGTCGCCCTGGCCTACGGCGACGTCGACGCCGACGCGCTCACCGCGGCCGGCATCCCGGGCGTGCTCGCCCGCAGCCTGCCGGGCACCGCCGCAGGCACGGCCCAGGACCCGCCCGGGACCACCCGCAGCGACGA
>CADCTN010000094.1 GCA_902805535.1 uncultured Blastococcus sp.
GCCAGGTGAAGGCCTCGGTCGTGGCGTGCACCGGGGCCATCGAGCCGACCAGCGTGTTCTGCACGGTCAGGGTGGGAGCGATCGCCGTCCCACCCAGGAAGAGCAGCACGCCCAGCGCCCAGGGACTGGAGATCCAGGCCAGCGGGGCCAGCCCGATGGTCACGCCGAGCAGCAGCAGCCGGTACTGCCGCGGCAGCGAGGAGCTCAGCACGCGGGCGCCGAACCACAGCCCACCGGCGACCGAGCCCAGCGCCCACAGCGCCAGCAGCAGACCGGACAGGCCGGGTGAGCCGGTGGAGTCCGCGAACGCCGGGATGGCGACCTCGAGCGCGCCGAATCCCAGCATGAGCGCGGCGCCGCTGAGCAGCAGCCGCGGCATCCCGGGGGTCAGCACGGTGGAGAACAGGCCGGCGCGGGCGCCGACCACCGGCACGTAGGCGCGCGTCGCCGCCGACATCGCGATGCCCAGGGCGCCGAGGACGCCGAGCACGCCGGCGAGCGCCACCGCCGCGGCGGGAGAGACGAATACGGCCAGCACGGCGACCAGGGACGGCCCGGCCACGAAGACCAGCTCGGTGGCGGTCGCGTCCAGCGCGTACGCGGTGGGGCGCACCCGGACGTCGACCCGCGACCACAGCGCACGGACGGTGCCGGACACCAGCGGTGTCGCCAGGCCGGCGAGCGCGGCGGCCAGGATCACGACCAGGTCACCCGCCCCGCCGAGGACGACGGCGGTGAGCAGCGCGAGCAGCAACGGGTAGGCGGCGGCCTGCGCGAAGAGGATGGGACGCGGGCCCCGGCGGTCGGCGAGCCGGCCGAGGACGGGGGCCATGACGGCGGAGGCGACACCCAATGTGGCTGAGGCCAGTCCGGCCACCGCGTAGGAACCGGTCTGCTGCTGCACCATCAGCAGCAGCGCCAGCGGCACCATGGCCGACGGCAGACGACCGGCGAAGCCGGCCAGGAGGAGCACCGGGGCGGAAGGAAGCCGCCACACGGACAGATACGCACGCACGACTGAACTCGTCTCACACTTGCAGGGAAAGGGAATCGGTAGGGGGTCTAACGTAGTTGACCACCTACATGATTCCGAGGCTATCACCCACCGGTAGGGAGTGATATGGATTACGACACCTACGGGTCGACCGCCGTCGAGCTGGCCATCGAGCTGGCCAACGCCGATCGCACCGATCCGGAATGGGCCCGGGCCTTCCTCGACTCCCACGACGAGTGGTTCACCTCCGGCACGTCGCTGGAGCTGTCCCCTGGCGAGACGCACAAGGCGGGCACCACCGCTGAGCTCGTGCGCGCCGTCGCGCTGGCGCAGACACAGGACGACGTCCTCACCCCGCTCAACCAGCTGCTGACCATCGCCCGCCCGCGGCCCTACGCCACCGACCACGACGGCGACCTGCACCTGCACTACGCGCGCCCCGACGCGCCGGTGCTGGAGCAGCTGACGACGACGGTGGCGATGGGGCTCTCGCAGGTCGTCGTCCAGCACGGGTGGCAGCGGCTGGGCGTGTGCTCGGCGGAGAGCTGCGACGACGTCTACGTCGACACCTCGCGCAACGCCAGCCGCCGGTACTGCTCCAACACCTGCGCCAGCCGTTCGACCGTCGCCGCGTACCGAGCCCGCCAGAAGAGCTAGACGACTACGGTCCGGGCGTGGCCTCCCCCCGGCAGCTCGACCGACGCCTGCACGCCTGGATCGGCGGCCTGCCCACCACTCCGGCCGACCGGTGGCTGCGGCGGCTGTCCGCGGCCGCCAACAACGGGCGGCTCTGGCTGCTGATCGGCGTGCTGCTGGGCCTGCGCAAGGGCCCGTTGCGCCGGGGCGCAATTCGCGGGGTGGGTTCGATGTCGTTCTCCAGCGCGCTGGTCAACGTCGTCCTCAAGCGCATCTTCGGCCGGGTCCGGCCGGACCTCGAGAATCTGCGCGCCGAGCGGAAGCTGCGCCGCTCCCCCGTGACGCTGTCCTTCCCCAGCGGCCACTCCTCCTCCGCCGCCGCCTTCGTGACCGGCCTGGCCATGGAGAGCCCGCTGGCCGGGGCGGCGCTGGCACCGGTCGCGCTCGGCGTGGGCTACTCCCGGGTCCACGTGGGCGTGCACTACCCCGGGGACGTCGTCGCGGGGCTGGCCGTGGGCGGCGCGGTGGCCGCGGCCACGCAGCACTGGTGGCGGGTGCGGCCCACGGACCCGGCACGGGTGCGCGACGCGCACGAGGCACCGGCCCTGCCCGAGGGCGAGGGGCTGGTCGTCGCGGTGAACCCGCGCTCCGGCCCGGAGGACTACGACCCGGCCGACGACATCCGCCGCATCCTGCCGCGCGCGGAGGTCCTGGAGACGACGCCGGACGCCGGGGTGGACCAGCTGCTCGGCGAGGCGGCGGCATCCGGCCGGGCGAAGGCGCTGGGCGTGGCCGGCGGCGACGGCAGCGTGGCATCGGCCGCGGCGGTCGCCATCGAGCACGGGCTGCCCCTGGCCGTCATCGCGGCGGGCACGCTCAACCACTTCGCCCGCGACGTCGGGCTGAACACGCCGCAGGACACCGCGGACGCCGTCGTCGCGGGCCAGGCCGTCAAGGTCGACGTCGCGGACGTGAACGGGACGCCGTTCCTCAACACCTCCAGCATCGGCGCCTACCCGGAGATGGTCCGCCGCCGCGACCGGCTGTCGGGCCGGCTGGGCAAGTGGCTGGCGCTCAGCGTCGCCGCGGCGCAGACGTTGCGGCGGCAGTCGCCGGTGGAGCTCGTGGTGAACGGGAAGCCGCTGTCGGTCTGGATCATCTTCGTCGGCAACTGCCTCTACACCCCGCGCGGCTTGTCACCGGCCTGGCGCCCCCGCCTGGAGGACGGGCTGCTCGACGTCCAGTACCTGCGCGCCGACCTTCGCTTCGGCCGCACCCGCGCCGTGCTGGCCACGCTGCTCGGGGTCAGCGAGCACACCCGGAGCTACGGGCACTTCACCGCCACGGAGGTCCGGGTGGTGTCCCACTCCGGGCTGCGGCGGGTCGCCTACGACGGGGAGATGGGCGAGAAGTCCGCCGAGTTCCTCTTCCGGAAGCTGGCGCCGCTGACCGTCTACTGCTGCCGGACCGGCTGAGGCCGCCCGGGCGCCCACGCGTCGGGGTCGACCTGCGGATACGGCAGGCGCACCGGCGCAGACAGGCAGCGGCAGACCGCGTACGTTGGAGAGGGACGGTGGCGCAGGCCGCCGTCCACCGGCGCGTCATAGAGCGGCGTGCCACACGCGAGTCCCAGGTGAACATCTGGACCCCGCGGCCGAGGTCACCCGTCCCCGGTGCATCTGACCGGAGGCCCTCGCGGCCGTGACCGACGACACCCGTGCCACCACCACCCATCGCGCCCTGGAGCAGTTGGGCTCGCTCACGCTGCGCGAGCACTCCATGGAGACCCTTCTGCAGCGGGTCGTCGAGCTGACCAAGCTCGTCATGCCGAGCAGGACCGAGGCGTCCATCCTGCTGATGGAGGGCGACAGGCCGACCACGCCCGTGTTCACCGGCAAGCTGGCCCTGGACTGCGACGAGATCCAGTTCGGCCGCGGCCACGGACCCTGCATGCACGCAGCGACCAGCGGTGAGCTCACCGAGGTCCCGGACACCCGCACCGAGACCCGCTGGCGCGACTACATGGACGGGGCGGTCGAGCACGGCGCACTGAGCTCGCTGTCGGTCCCGCTGCCCATCGCCGAGGGCCTGTCCGGCGCGCTGAACATCTACGCGCGGGAGGCGAACGCCTTCGACGACGAGGCGCGCTCGGCCGCGCAGAGCTTCGTGCCCTACGCCGGGGTGGCCGTCGCGAACATGCAGGCCTACCAGAACGCCCGGGACATGGCCGACAACCTGCAGATGGCGCTGGAGTCGCGGGCCGTGATCGACCAGGCCAAGGGCATCCTCATGGAGCGCTTCAAGCTCACCGCCGACATGGCCTTCCAGGTGCTGGCCCGGCACTCGATGCAGCGCAACACGAAGCTCCGCGTGGTGGCCGAAGAGCTCGTCACCACCGGCGAGCTGCCCGGAGTCCTCCCCCGCGGGTGACCCCTCCCGGCGGAGCCGGGTGCAGCGGGGAGGCGAGGGCCCGTGCCGGTCGCTACGGTCGGGCCAGGGATTGCCGGGGCGATCTTCCGGGCAGTGCACGCCTCGACTCTCCACAGGCTCCGAGGGAAAGAGGACACACCATGCTGGTCCGCCGGATCGCCCGGCCATTGCTCGCCGCCCCCTTCGTCTACGGCGGCGTCAGCACCCTGCGCAAGCCGCAGGACCGCGTACCGGGTGCCGCCCCGGTCGTCGAGAAGATCGCGGAGACGGCCGACAAGCAGCTCCCCATGCAGATCCCGCGCGACGTCCAGCAGTGGGTGCAGGCCGATGCCGCCATCAAGGTGGCCGCCGGCTCGCTGTTCGCCCTGGGCAAGCTGCCCCGGCTGACCGCACTCGTGCTGTCGGCGTCGATCGTGCCGACCACCCTGGCCGGGCACCGCTTCTGGGAGCACGACGACCCGACCGAGCAGTTCGGCCAGATCTCGAACTTCCTGAAGAACACCGGACTGCTGGGCGGGCTGCTGCTGGCCGCCGTCGACACCGAGGGCAAGCCGTCGGTCGGCTACCGGGCACGCCGGGCGGCGAAGAAGACGGCGAGCAGCACCGAGCAGAGCTTCGCGAGGGCCCAGAAGCGCGCCGCCAAGGCGCAGAAGCAGGCCACGAAGCGGGCCAAGAAGAACCGATCCTGAGGGGTAGGCGCTGAGCACCCCGCTCGAGCCCGCGGCCGCGCTCCGGAGGATCGCCTTCCTCCTGGAGCGCGCCCGCGAGCCCAGCTACCGGGTGCAGGCCTTCCGGACCGCCGCCGCCGTGGTCGACGGCCTCAGTGAGGAACAGCTCGACCTCAAGATCCGCACGAACACGCTCAAGGACCTCAAGGGCGTGGGCCCCAAGACGGCCGCCGTCGTCGTGCAGGCGCACAAGGGCGAGGTCCCCGACTACCTGACGACGCTCGAGGACGCCCACGCCGAGCTGGTCCCCCTCGCCGACGACGTCGCCGAGTTCCGGGCCGCCCTGCGCGGTGACCTGCACGTGCACAGCGACTGGTCCGACGGCGGCAGCCCCATCCGCGAGATGGCCGAGGCGGCGATGGCGCTCGGCCACGAGTACATGGCGCTCACCGACCACTCGCCGCGGCTGACGGTGGCCAACGGGCTGTCCCCGCAGCGCCTGGAGCAGCAGCTCGACGTCGTCGCCGCGCTGAACCAGGAGCTCGCGCCGTTCCGGATCCTCACCGGCATCGAGTGCGACATCAACGTCGACGGCAGCCTGGACCAGACCGGGGAGCTGCTCGGCCGCCTCGACGTCGTCGTCGCCAGCGTGCACTCCGACCTCCGGGCGGACGCCGCGTCGATGACGGCGCGCATGCTCACGGCGATCGCCGACCCGCACACCGACGTCCTCGGGCACTGCACCGGGCGGCTGGTGATCGGCCGCCGGCAGCGAAACGGAACGCAGAAGCCGCGCCCGGAGAGCCGGTTCGACGCCGAGGCGGTGTTCAGCGCCTGCGTCGAGTTCGGGACCGCCGTCGAGATCAACTCCCGGCCCGAGCGGCTCGACCCGCCCAGACGGCTGCTCACCCTGGCCAAGGACATCGGCTGCGAGTTCGCCATCGACACCGACGCGCACGCCCCGGGTCAGCTGGACTGGCAGGTCAACGGTGTCGAGCGGGCAATCGAGTGCGGCGTGCCGGCCGAGCGCGTGATCAACACCAGGGCCGCCGACCGGCTACTGGAGTGGACGGACCGCTCCGCCGACCGACCGAACGCCGAGCGACCGAACGACGGCCCACCCGCACGATGACATCCGCCCGGACGGGCTCCGGGTCCAGTCGCAATCGCTGTGCCGCCGATCTCCCGTCACATTCCTGCATGTCGGGATGACGTCGGGAGCGGAGCACAGTGACCGACCAGGCCGTCGCCGACGGCAAGGCGGCACCCAGGCCGGCCCCGGCGATCCGACGGTGGTCATCTGCATGGACGAGTTCGGGCCGCTGAACCTCCGGCCACCCAGGCCACCGGTGGGCGCCGGAGCTCGACACATTGCCTGGCGCCTGTCACGAAAGAGTAAACGTGATCTGGGCCACAGTCCCTTGCCGGGTTCAGGATGACTGCGCGTAGTCTCGAAGCGATAACAGTCTGTGATCGAACTCCGTGAGGACGCTCGTGCGCCATCGTGCCGCTACCCCCCGCCACTCCCACTCAACGGGGGAGCACTCCCGACGCGGGCGCCGCAGCCGGGTCGCCCTGACCTCCCTGCTGGCCTGCCTGGCACTGGCCATCGCGCTGGCTCCGGCCGAGCTCGCCGGCGCCCCGGAATCCGCGTCGCAGACCGACCTGCAGTCCGCGTCGCAGTACCGCCCATGGTGGGCCGAGTGGTTCTCTTCTCCGCGGATCACGGCCCGCGAAGGCCGCGCCGTGGACGCGCATCCCGGCAAGAACCGCCTCGGCCGGCCGACTCCCGGGAAGGCCTCGTCCAGCGCCCCGCCGCCGACCGCTGACAGCAGCGCGGGGAATGTCACCGGCGGCACGACGCCGCAGGCACCCAGCAGTACCCCGGACGCCGACGAAGACCCGGGCACGGGCGCCGCGACGCCGGACACGGACACCACGGCGGCCGGCGATCAGCCGGCTGCGAGCACTCCTCGGCCGAGCGGCGGCAGCGGCGGCGGCAGTAGCGAAGGGATCCTGTTGTCCCGGGCGGAGCTCATGGCGCTGCCGACATCGGGCCCTGCGTGGGCAGCGATCATGGCGCGGGTCCAGCAGCCGTACGGCGGCTCCTACACCCTCGGCACGCGGGACGATGCGAACAAGGACGTGCTGGCGCACGCCCTCGCCGGAGCGCGCCTGGACAACGCGGGTTACAAGCAGTTCGTCCGCGACAAGATCGAGCGCATCATCAGCGGTCCCCGCAACAGCGGTGATCTCCTGGCGACGCTCCGCCAGCTGCAGACCTACGTCATCAGTGCAGACCTGGTCGACCTCGCCTCGTTCGACCCGGCACTCGACGCGCGGTTCCGCCCCTGGCTGGCCGCCGAGGTCCGCTTCAGCTACAGCGGCGGCGGCGGCGGCGGGTCGGTCATCTCCAACCACGACAAGAAGCCGAACAACTACGGCACGCACGCGGGCAGCACCAGGATCGCGGCAGCCATCTACCTCGGGGACGACACGGAGCTCCAGGCCGCGCGCGACGTCTGGTACGGATGGGCGACGGGGGATCCGGCCTACTCGCACCCGACCAGGAAGTGGACGGGCACCACCTGGCAGTGCGACCCGAACCGCCCCGCAGGCATCAACGGCGCCAGCTGCAGCCGTGACGGCCACAGCCTCGACGGCGTCATCCCCGAGGACCAGGTGCGATGCGGCGAGTACTCCTGGGGTCCGTGCGCGACCAACTACATCCACGGCGCCACCGACGGCATGACGCTCTCGTTCTGGATGCTGGACCGTCAGGGCGAGGACCCGTGGACGTGGGGCAACCAGGCCGCGCTGCGGCAGATGCAATGGAAGTTCGCGAACGGCCAGGCGCCCTACAGCGGCTTCCGCTGGCAGATCCCCGTCATCGAGAGCGCCTACGGCGTCGACCTCCCGGGCAACGCACCCACCGCGACGTCGACCAACTTCGGCTTCGCCGACTGGTGGGCTCAGTGACCGATTCCGACGCATAGGAGGATCCGCCGGCCACACCTCCGGGTGCGGCCGGCGGTCCGCTCAGGAGGCCCGCTGCACCTATCGGGCACGGGCTGAACTGCCGCCGTGACGAATTCACGGTGGCTGTCCGCCCCCCACCACGGAACCCCGAGTGGCCGGGCACGGGCGTGACGGCCTCCCGGCGGAGCACCGGCGCTGCTGAGAGACCGCGACGTGCAGGAAGGCCGCCACGAGCAGGTCCGTGCGCTACCGTGGCTGCCGCTGCATGCTGCCGACGACTCTCGCCGGCAGTCGAGGGGAAGTGACAGACCCCCGACCACCCGGAGGTCCAGCGATGCCGTTCGACGACACCGCCACGCCGCGCGTGGCTGGAGCGCACCGACGCGACACCCCCACTCCCCCACGCGGCGGAGGCCCGGAGTTCCGGGGGGAGCGGGGCGATGACCCGACGCGTGACCTGAGAGTCATCGGCCACCCGAGCGCGCCGGTTGCCTGACCAGCGCGGCCTCTCCGGTTCACGCCGTCCCCGACCGGGACGCGTCGCCCGGCTCTGCGTCGCGCTCGCCGCGGTGTGCGCGATCACCGCCGTCCTGATCGGCGCCACGAGCGCCACGAACGCCACGAACGCCGCGGCGTCGGCCGACGGTGCGGGCCGGACCGGAGCCGACGTCGTCCCGGTGGTCGCCCTCGACCGCTCAGACCGGGTCGCCGGCGGCATCCTCCTGTCGCGCGACGAGTTGATGGCACTGCCGACCTCGGGCCCTGGGTGGGAGGCGATCATGGCGCGGGTCGAGGACCCCTACGGCGGGTCGTACGTCCTCGGGGAGCGGGACGACGCGAACAAGGACGTGCTGGCTCACGCTCTTGCCGGTGCCCGCCTGGACGACGCCGCGCACAAGACCTTCGTCCGCGACAAGGTCGAGCAGGTCATGACCGAGCCACGCAACACCGAGGACCTGCTGGCCACGCTCCGCCAGCTGCAGACCTACATCATCAGCGCCGACCTGATCGACCTGGCGTCGTACGACCCCGGGCTGGACGGCCGGTTCCGCACGTGGCTGGCCGACGAGATCCGGTTCGACTACGAGGGGGGCGGAGGTGGCGGGTCGGTCATCTCCAACCACAACAGGAAACCCAACAACTACGGCACGCACGCGGGGGCGACCCGGGTCGCCGCGGCGCTGTACCTGGGTGACGAGGAGGAGCTCCAGGCCGCTCGCGACATCTGGTACGGCTGGGCCACCGGCGACCCGGACTACTCGCACCCGACCCGGAGGTGGACGGGCACCGACTGGCAGTGCGATCCCGACCGCCCCGCGGGCATCAACGCCGCCGGCTGCACCCGTGACGGCAACAGCATCGACGGGATCCTTCCCGAGGATCAGGAGCGCTGCGGCGAGTACTCGTGGCCGCCCTGCGAGACCAACTACATCCATGGCGCCACCGACGGCATGACGTTGGCGTTCTGGATGCTCGAACGGTACGGGGAGGACCCGTGGGCATGGGGGGATCAGGCGGCACTGCGGCAGATGGAGTGGAAGTACGCGAACGACCAGCCGCCCTACGACGGCTTCCGCTGGCAGATCCCCGTCATCGAGGCCGCCTACGGCGTCGACTTCCCCGGGAACGCACCCCAGGCGACGTCGACGAACTTCGGCTTCGCCGACTGGTGGGCGCAGCGCGCCGGGGCTCCCGCGCCGGAGAGCCGCTCGGACAGCGCCCCTCCCCCCGACCCCCCGGCCACCTCCGGGCCAGGGCTCTGGCTCGTCGCGGTCATCGTCGTCACCGGCGTGCTGCTGCTGAGCCTGGCGATCCTGGTCGTCCGGCGTTCGAGGCGCTGAGGAGCCGCGGTCCTCAGCCGGACCGCTGCGCCCGGAGAGCCGTCCGGCCCTCCCGGATCCGCCCCGCCGACCGCGCCGTGAGCCTGCCCAGCGCCTTGCGCGTCGACTGCAGCAGCTCGTGGATGAACGGCGCCGGATCCGACCACGAGAGCACGGCGTGGGTCTTCGGCCCGCGCACGGAGCGGAGCCACTCCCTCGGCGTCAGCTCACCGCGTCTGAGCCAGTAGAGCGCAGACTGCATGTCCCGCCGATCGTCGATCCACTTCGCCCCGACGTAGCGCTGCTCCCGGGCAGAGGGCAGCGGCAGCCCCACCATGTCGCAGTAGGCGGTGTACAGCAGTTCGACGCCACCGCCCTCCGCGATGGCCGATCGGCCGGTCGGCCGGCCGATGTTCGGCTCGACGATCAGGTGCCGGCCGGTTCGCGCATGCTGCTTCATCTCGACGTACCCCAGGCCCCGGTAGCCGAGCCCGGCGAAGAGGCGCACCGTCTCATCGAGGACGACGTCGTTCCGGCACTCCTCACCGAGGCTGCTGGTCCCGGTGTGCGGCGGCCATTGACGCAGCTTCCGCGCGACGAACGTGGCCCGCGGGCGCGAGGCCTCGTCGAAGTAGACGTTGCACGAGAAGAGGGCATCCACTCCGCCGTCGATCCACTCCTGGGCGATGAACCGCTCCGACCACGGGGCCACCCGGTCGTAGACGGCCAGCAGTTCCTCGCCGCTCCTCAGCTGGAACGCCCTCTCCTTGGTGTGGGACTGCCAGGTCGCGGACTTCATCGGCGGCTTGAGCACCGCGGGGTAGCTCAACGTCCGTGCCGCGTGCTCGGCGTCGCCGCGGTTCTCGATGATCACCGTGGCCGGGACGGGCAGACCGTTCGCCTGCGCATGACGCAGGAAGGCGACCTTGTCCATGAGCATCTCGAGCACGGCGTGGTCGGGGAGTGCGATGTGGAACCAGGTAGAGAGCCGGCCCCGATGCCCGGAGATCAACAGGACGGTCAGATCCGTGCACGGGATGAGGGCCGCCCGCTCGTCGAGCAGGGGCCCGAGGCGAAGGAGCGCGTCGATGAAGTCCTCGCTGCCGAGATCGGCCTCGACGATCTGCCGGCACGCGCGGGTCCTCGACGCGTAGTGCCGCCGGTCGTTGGTCAGCCCGATGACCGGCACACCACGCGCCGCAAGGATCCGTGCGGTCTGCAGACCGGTGATCGTGTCCAGACCGATGACGACGGCCGCCGGCCCGGTCGCCTCCCGCGCCTCCACCCCCATGGCCGAACCGGAGATCAACCTCCGGACTCCTCGAGCGCGATCGTCTCCTTGGTCTTGACGAGCTCGAAGATGTGGTCGACGGCCGCTATGTGCGGATCGACGGCGGCCGCCTTGCGCTCGGACCGGAGGATCCCCAGCGTGTCCTCCATGGCCTGCACCGCGGCTCGCATCGGGTGGTTGGCGAGGATCACCATCTGGAAGCCCTTCTCGTAGAGCTCCTGGTCGGTGTAGTCCGGGAAGAGTGTCGGCACCGCGACCAGCGGGGTCTTGCCCAGCCCTCCCCAGGCACCGAGAAACCCTTCGATCTCGCGCAGCGACTTGTCCTTCGAGTGGATCAGGATGGCGTCGGCGCCGGCCTCGACGTAGGCGTCGGCCCGCTCGCATGCCGCCTCGACGCCATGGCCGGCGATCAGCGCCTCCACGCGGGCGACGAGGACGAACGAGTCGGTCTCCTGCGCCTGCTTGCCCGCCCGGATCCGGCGAGCCTGCTCGTCGGCGGGGATCAGCTCTCTCCTGGAGTCCCCGGTGTAGAGGCTGTTCCGCTTCGGGAAGAGGTTGTCCTCGATGCAGATGCCGGCGATGCCGCTCCGCTCGAACTCGACGACGGTTCGCACGACGTTCGTCAGGCCGCCGAACCCGTTGTCGCAGTCGGCGAGGACCGGCAGGTCGGTCGCGCCGCCGATCCGGACCGCCGCCGCCAGCGTCTCGGTCATCGTCGTCAGGTTCAGATCCGGCAGCGCGTGGGTCATGGTGGCGACGCCGAAGCCGCTCACCCACACCGCGTCGAAGCCGTAGGCCTCGATGAGCTGTGAGCTCATGGCGTCGTGCGCGCCCACCGCGACGTACGGCTTGTCGGCCGCGAGCCCCGCCCGCATCGCCGCGCGCTTCCTCTCAGCACGGTTCACTCGCATCAGGTCCCTCTTCCGCTCGTTGTCGTTCCTGGAGATCGAGGCCGGACGGCCTCAGGTCGGGGGCGCATCCACGGCCTCCTCCGGCTCCAGCTCCTGGTCGAGCGAGCCGTGCTCGTACGACCGGAGCAACTCCACGACCCGCTCGCCGATGAGTCGCTGGGAGTCCCAGGCCATGGCCCCGATGTGCGGGGTGAGCACCACGTTCGGCAGTGCTCCGAGACGTGGGACGACGCCTTCGCCCTCGCGTTCGTGGACGTCCAGCGCCGCCCCGAGCAGACTCTCCCCGCCGGTGAGCGCGGCGTGCAGCGCGTCCTCGTCGACGACGCCACCACGGGCGACGTTGATCAGGAACGAACCCGGCTTCATGCGCGCGAGCACGCCCGCGTCCACGATGTGGTGCGTGTGCTCGTCGAGCGGGAGGTGCAGGCACAGGAAGTCCGACTCGGTGACCACCGTGTCGAAGTCGGTGAGCGTGACGCCGCGACCGGCCAGGGCGCTCGCCACCGCCGGGGACGGTCTGTCGACGCACCCGAGGGCCCGCATCCCCCATGCCGCCCCCATCTCACCGACGCGACTGCCGATGCGACCGGCCCCGATGATGCCGAGGGTCTTGCCGGCGAGGAGCGGCCCACCGAGCGTGGCCTTCGGCCAGTGGCCTTCGCGGAGCAGGCGGTCGGCGAGGGTCACCTTCCGGGCCAGGCTCAGCAGCAGCGCAAAGGTCAGCTCGGCGACCGGCTGCGCCGACGAGCCGGGCACCCGCACCACCTGGACGCCCCGAGCGAGGGCGTGCGCGACGTCGATGTTGTCCAGGCCCGAGCCGGCTCGCAACACGAGAGCCAGGTTCGGGGCGGAGTCGAGAACCCGCGCGGAGAGCGTGACACCGCTACGGAAGATCACCGCCTCCCGGTCGGCCATCAGCGTGACGAGGTCGGCCTCCGGCGCGTTGAACGCCCGCACCACGTCGTGCTCCCTCTCGAGCGCCTCGATCGCCGCCGGGTCGATGGAACTGGCGAGCAGAACCTTCACGTGCGCCTCTTCTCGAAGTACTCGGTGATGACCGTCGCCACCTCGCGGGCGACCACGTCAAGGGGGCGATCGACGTCGATGACGACGGAGTCGGGGAGCAGCGCCGCCAGCTGCAGGTACTGCGATCTCCGATGCTCGAGCCATTCGGGGCTGGCTTCGTGCTTGCGGTCGAAGAGGACCTGCCCCGGCGCATCCAGGCAGATCACCAGGTCCGGCTTGGGATAGAGGTGCTTCAGGAGGAAGCCGTGCACGCGGGCGCTGACCGACCGCGGGCCTTCTCCGGCGACGTCGAAGTGGTAGTAGTCCGCGTAGAAGTGCCGATCGAAGACCACGATCGCCCCGCGCCTGCGGTGGTACTGGGCCACGACCTGCCGGAACCACTCCTCCGCGACCCACATCACGAGGCGGGCAGCGCGCGTGCCGCCCCGGACGACGTGCCGGACCGGGCCGCCGGCGCTCGACACGGGCGGCCCGGAGGGGGCCGCCATGTCAGGACGCCGACCCCGCGCGGACTTGACCGCGAGCGCCAGTCTCGTGGTGGGGAGCATCATGCTGCTCGCCTCGAGGTTGACGCCCATGTAGATGCGCTTCACCGGCGCCGGCATCGGCTCCCGTTCGAGCATCTCGGTGATCGTGCTCTTGCCGGCGCCGTCCGGACCGATGATCGCGACGCTGATCACCGGTCGCCGCCCCGCCCGCCCGCGATCGCCACCGGCGGCCTCTCGTCGTGGGACGCGAGCCGCCCCGTCGCGGTGGCCCGCTGCCCCCCACGGGACCTCTGCTCGGCGCGCTGCATGATCGGCATCCCCCATGAACGGTTCCGGACGTACTGGCGGCGGCTTGCGTCGGTCGGGTCCTGCACGTGCGCACGCGTGGCATGCGCCCCCGGTTCCGCTGTTATCGGCTCCGTACGTCCCCCTGGCTGCCTGCCGGACATGCACCGACCGGTCGGATATCCCGGCGCGATCGGCGTCCGGGGGACAGTAGGCGCTGCCGGTGACGTCGTCTAGGCGATCGAGCGCCCCGTGCAAGGCCGGACGGATCCGGCGCGCCAGGGACGTCCGGCTGCGGCCTGGCCCGGTCGCAGCTCCTCCCGCTCCCGAGGACGGCGGACGGGTGTCCTCGGAGCCGCGGACCTCAGCCGCCACAACGGGCCCGGGAGGCGTTAACCTCTCGGCTCCCCGGACACGGACAGCGGGGTGCCCCTCGACAGGAGCAGAACGGGGATGAATGGCGACCGGGCGGGGAACGCGTGATCGTGAACGTCATGTCCGTGCGCCGGTGCCCCCGCTGGGCCGCCCGGCCCGGCTGCCCGACCACACGTCCTCGAGTGACGGTCACGGAGGAGAATCGATCATCGATTTCCGCCCGACCGGCGTAACCGACCGATGAGCGGGCCCGGGCAGCTGCCGGCCGAGAAGGAACCACGCCCCGACGACACCGCCCCCGCGCGGGTGGCGGACGAGATCCCACCCGGCCACGGACGATCGGCCGATACGGGGGAGATGCGACGGACCCAGGTCCGGGGATCGGCCCTGCTCGTGGTCGGCCGGATCCTGACGCTGCTGATCACCACGACGACGCAGGTCATCCTCGTCCGCGCGCTGACGATGAGCGACTTCGGCGCCTTCGGCTACGCGCTGGCCATCGCCAGCACCGGCCGGCTCCTGCTCTCCCTCGGCCAGGGCAAGCTCCTCAGCCGGTTCACGGCCAAGTACGAGGAGGAGCAGGACTACGACCGCATGTTCGGCAGCATGATCCTCGCTGCCGGGACGATCGTGGTGACCAGCACGATCTCCCTCGGCGCTCTCTTCCTGCTCTCCGACGCCCTGGTCGGTTCGGCGGTGAGCGACCCCGCCACCGTCCAGGTGGTGCTGATCCTCGTGTTCCTGGCTCCGCTGGAGGCGTTCGACCAGGTCTTCGTCTCCCTGTTCGCCGCCTTCAGCAAGCCGAGCGCGATCTTCTTCCGCAAGTACCTGCTGACTCCGGGGCTGCGGTTCGTCGTCGTGCTGGCCCTGGCCCTCACCGGCTCCTCGGTCAGCTTCCTGGCGATCGGGTACGTGGCCGCGGGCGTCGTCGGGCTGGTCGTGAACGTCATGGTCTTCGTCCAGGTGCTCCGCGAGCGCGACCTGCTCCGGCACCTGCACATCCGCCGCATCGTCCTGCCCTACCGAGCCGTCTTCTCCTTCTCCCTGCCGATGATCACCGGCGAGCTACTCACGCTGTCCCTCACCGTGGGCGGCGTCCTGATCCTCGGCGCCTACCACTCCGCTGTCGACGTCGCGGGCTACCGCGCGGTCTTCAACCCGGCACGCCTGAACACCGCGGTGCTCCACGCCTTCGTCCCGCTCTTCCTGCCGTTGGCCGCCCGGCTCTTCGTCCGTTCCGACATCGACGGGCTGCGCCGCACCTACTGGCAGACCGGGGCGTTCGTCGCGGTGCTGACCTTCCCGATCTTCTGCCTGACCGGTCCGCTGGCCGAGGACACCACTGTCCTGCTGTTCGGCGAGGCCTACGCGGAGTCCGGGCTCGTGCTCGCACTCCTGTCGGTGGGCTACTACTTCGGCGTCGTGCTGGGGTTCAACACGTACGCGCTGCAGGTGTGCGGGCGGATCCGGTTCCTCGTCGGCGTCAACACGGTCACCGCCGTGTTCAACGTGGCGCTCAGCCTGCTGCTCGTCGAGCGGTACGCGGCGGTCGGCATCGCGGTCGCCAACCTGAGCGCTCTCGTCCTCCAGAACGTGCTGAACCAGTGGGCGCTGAGACGCGCGCTCGACACAGCGGCGATCCATCGCCGGGTCCTCTTCTGCTACGTGTCGATCCTGGGCTGCGCGATCGCGCTGTGGGTCTTCGAGGCGCTCGTCGACCCCGGACTGGTCATCGGGCTGGCCGCCGCCGCCGTCGCCTCCCTCTTCGTGCTCCTCGTGAGTCGTAACGCGATCGAGCTGGGCGACACGTTCCCCGAACTCCGCCGCGTGCCGATCGTGCGGAAGCTCGTCCGATGACCACATACATCCGATGACGGAAGAAGAGGTGCCCTCGTGATGCTGCCGCAGGAGGACCGAATGCCGCCCCCGCCTCACGGCGCCCTGCCTGACACCGCCCTGCCGGACAACGCCCTGCCGGACGCCGCCCTGCCTGACACCGCCCTGCCTGACACCGCCCTGTGGGATGACGAGGTGGGGGCGGCCGGGGACCTCGTGAGCGTCATCATCCCGGCCAGGAACGAGGAGCGCGCCATCGGCGCGACGCTGGACGCCCTCCGTCGCCAGGACTACGAGAACCTGCAGATCATCGTCGTGGACGGCGGGTCCACCGACGGCACGGCCTCGGTGGTGCGGCGACACATGGCGGAGGACCCGCGGGTCGAGCTGGTGCCGAACCCGCGTGGGATCACACCCGTCGCCCTCAACATCGCGGTGGCGCATGCGCGCGGCCCGTGGTTGGTGCGCATGGATGCGCACTCGACGGTCGACCCGGGGTACGTCAGCGCCGCGGTGGCACGACTGCGCGAGGGACGGTGGGGTGGGGTCGGTGGACGCAAGGACGGGGCGGCCTCGTCACCGGCCGGCCGGGCGATCGCCGCAGCGCTCGGCAGCAGGTTCGGGGTCGGCGGCTCGGTCTACCACCACGGGACCACCGAGCAGGAGGTGGACCACATCCCCTTCGGGGCCTATCCCACCGAGCTCGTGCGCCGGCTGGGCGGCTGGGACGAGCGTCTCGTGACCAACCAGGACTTCGAGTTCGACTACCGACTGCGCCAGAGCGGAGCCCGGCTGCTCTTCGACCCCCGGCTCAGGATCGCCTGGCAGAGCAAGGAGTCGGTGCGGGACTTCTACCGCCAGTACCGCCGCTACGGCCGCGGCAAGGTGGACGTCGCCCTGCTGCATCCGCGGTCGCTCCGCCCCCGCCACCTCGTGCCGCCCCTTCTCGTGCCCTATCTCGCCGCTGCCGCCGCCGTCGCGGTGCGCAGACCGACAGGAGCCGCCGCGATGGTGGCCCCGTACGCCGCCGCGCTGACCGTCGCGTCCGTGCGGACCGCCCGCACGCTGGACGACCCTCGCGCCGGCATCTTCGTCCCGGCCGCATTCCTCGCCATGCACGTCGGCTGGGGCATCGGCGCCTGGTCGCGGGCGCTGGAGCTGCTCACCAGCAGGGCCGGACGGTGAGCTCCGGACCGGCCGCCGCGGAGCGCGCGAAGGAGGTGACCTCCCCGCACGTCGACTTCGATCTGCACGGCATCGTGGGGATCCGCCTGCTCGAGCCCCGAGCGCAGGACGTCGACACGATCACCCGCCAGATCGGCCCGCTGGCCGGCCGGCTCGACCGGGAGCCGGACATCACGGTCAGATTCGTCGACCGGCTGCCCGATCCGGGACGACTCACGTACGGGGGCTGGCCGGACTCGGCCGCCGCGGGCGACGACTTCTACCTGCTCCGCGGCAGGGAGGGGACGGCCGCCGGCACCCTCCTTCCCGTAGACACGATCGGCGAGCGCTGCGACATCGTGACCGAGCGGCGAGCCGGCCACGTCCCCCACCTGCTCGCAGTCATCAACCTGACGGCGCTCGCCAGGGGGGTCCTTCCCCTGCACGCCTCCGCCTTCAACCACCGCGGGACCGGCGTCCTCGCCACCGGCTGGGCCAAGGGCGGGAAGACCGAGACCCTGCTCGCGTTCGCCGCACGGGGCGCGCACTACGTGGGCGACGAGTGGGTCTATCTCACGCCCGACGGCAACATGCACGGCGTCCCCGAGCCGATCAGGCTCTGGCACTGGCACCTGGCGCAGCTACCGGCATTGCGCGCCGCCCTCCCCCGGAGCACGAGGGCCCGGCTCGGTGCGCTGGTGTCGATGGCCTCGTCGGCGACCGCCGCGGGGAGCGCATTGACGGGACTCCCCGCCTCGGTGCTGCGGCGCACGGCACCGGTGCTGCGTCGGCAGGCATACGTGCAGGTCCCTCCTGCGAGACTGTTCGGGCAGGACGCGGTCGCTCTGCGCGGACACCTGGATCACGTCCTGCTCGTCGTCAGCCACGACCGGCCGGAGATCGCCATCGAGCCGGTGTCCGGGGCCGAGGTCGCCGCTCGGATGGCCGCCTCCCTGGAGGACGAGCGCAGCCCCTTCCTCCAGATGTACCGCCAGTTCCGGTTCCTGTTCCCGGAGCGCCGCGCCGTCGTCGTCGAGCAAGCCCTCGAGATCGAGCGTCGGCTGCTCGAGCAACTGCTCTCCGACCGACCGGCGCACCTGCTCCGCCACCCGTACCCCGTCCGGCTGGACTCGCTGGTCGAACCGGTCGAGGCCGTCCTCGGGGCCCGGCCGTGACGTCCGCGAGATCCACGGGTCACCGCGGATCAACTCGTGGTGCTGGCGCGCACGGCGTGCTTAGCTGCCAGCACTGTTCGACGACCGCGGGGACCGAGATATGACAGCACCGTCGAGGGGCCGATGAGAGCAGCGGGTACCGATGCCGTCGGCGCGCTGCGCTGGGGCCTGCGTCGGTACCTCTGGCTGGTCCTCGCCTGCGTCCTGCTCGGGGCGGTCGTCGCGCCTCGGCTGGAAGCCAGGTACGAGACGCAGGTCGAGGCGGAGGCGCTCGTCATCGCCCAGCGACTGGACATGGAGCTGGTCGCGCTCCCGCGGTACGGCGAAGCGGTCTTCGACAACGGAGCGGTCGCCCAGGCGGTCGCGGCGAAGTTCGGCAACGCCGGCCCGGTCGAGGACATCATCCCCAACCGCGTGTCACTGGTCGCCGAGCAGGACTCGATCGTCTTCCGGGTCGTCGGGCACGACGTCGACCCGCAGATCGCCGCCGACCTCGCGAACACCGCGACCGAAGCGTTCGTCCCCGCGCTCAACGTCACCGGCGTGGGGGCAGGGGCCTTTGCGCTCCAGAGTCCCGCGACACCGCCCCCCGCGCTCGATGCCGGGCTCAGCAAGAAGCTCGCCGTCCCCGTGGGTCTCGTCTCGGGATTCATCCTCGCCCTCGCGCTCGTGTCCCTGCTCCTCATCGTCCGCCGGCCGGTGATCACGGCGGAGGACGCCGAGGACGTGACCGGTGTCCCAGCACTGGGCACGGTCAAGGTGCCCAGGACGCGACGCGGTGTGTACGCCCCGCCGGAGGACTTTGCCGGGCTGGTGCCGGTGTGCCGCCGTCTACTGCACCTGTCGACCCCCACCGTGGTCCTGGTGAGCCGGCGCCGCGAGCAGCGTGCGCGCAGGCAGCTCACGGCTGCGATGGCCAGGATCCTGGCGCGCGTGCGGGACGTCCAGCTGATCGGCCCGACGATGCCGGAGCTGCCGGGCATCCGCTCCATCGGCACCTTCGAGCTGGACGGGATGGTGGGCGAGTTCGGGAGCACGAGAGCCGGACGCCCCACATCGAGCAGTGATCACGAGACCGGCCGGCCAGAGCTCTCACTCGTCGACAGCACCGATCCGCTCGATCTCGTGCAGCCGCCCCGGATGACCGCCACCGTCCTCGTCGTCCGGGTGGGCATCCGCAGTGCTGCGCTGCAGGCTGCGGTCGTCGAGCACCTCGGGGGCAGCGCGGAGGCCCGGCTGGTCCTGGTCAGGTACAGGCGCTGGTCACGGTTCCGAGGGGGCTCGCGCGTGCAGCCGACCGATGACGTGGAGGCTCCCGACGGCGAGGTCCCCGACGACAAGGCCCCCGACGACAAGGTCCTCGCGGACAAGGGGTGAGGACCTCCCGCCGGTGGACGTGGGCGGCGGCTGACGGTCACGTCGCGTTGCGGTCGCCGTCCGATTCACAGATCGCGAGCAGCCGTTCGGCCTCTCGACGCAGGTAGCCGGACGTCCACCGGAGGGACGCTGTGCGCAGGCGTCCGCGCCATCCCACCGCCGGACGGTCGACGAGCGCCGACCACTTGTCGAGGGTGATGAGCAGCTGGTAGCAACGGAGCTCGGGCAGGGCCAGCTGCCCGTCTGCCAGGTAGCCCGCGATGACATCCCGCTCACGGCGGTCCAGTTCGCTGTGGCTGAAGGCCGCGCCACGCGTGTGCACCTGAATGCCCGACAGCCGCATGGCGACGAGCAGACGACACAGGTCCTCGTGGCGGGGCACCGCCCAGCGTGGCATGGGGTCGAAGACGGACAGCCGGCCGTCCACGCCCACGAACATGTTCCGAGGGGCGTAATCGCCGTGCCCGACGGCCAGCGGAAGCCGCTCCGGTAGGCGGTGCGCCGCGATCTCGGCACCCCGGCGTGCCACCTCGCCGGCCGCCCGACGCCCCAGTCGCGAGCGGAGGTACTCGTCGTAGGCGAGGAACCGGTCCACGACGTCGTGACGCGTCGCCTGTCGCTCGGGCAGCCCCTCGACGGACAGCTCTCGCTGGAAACTGTCCAGCCAGGCGCCGGCCTGCCGGCAGGCGGTTCCTGTGCCGGGGGGTGGTGTCGTAGCCCGCTGCGCGGACAAGCGGGTGCCGCTCAGCAGGAGCCGCCGGAACGTCGGGGCGTCGACGTACTCCATGAGGATGGTGTCGTGGCCGACCAGATGGTCCAGGGGACGGACCGCGCCGAACCGCGGGTCCCTCGCGACGACCATGGCCTGGATGGCCCGCAGCCCGGCGTACTCGAGAGCGGTCTGCTCGGACGGAGGCAGTGACCCGGGCGAGAGCCGGGGCCGTGCGCCCGGTCGCTCGCCGCCGTCGCCGCCCGGCCAACCGCGGCGGACCTTCGCCAGCACGTGTGGCCGCGGCCCGCCGTCGAGGTGCACGGCGTACAGAACCGCACGCGGCCGCTCGACGAGGCGGCGAAGCCGCGCGGCCGGCCGCCTGCCGGCGTCCGGGAACCAGTCGCCGGCACGCTGCTCGACGCGGGCGACGATCGCCTCCTCGACGTCCGGCGAGCGACCGGCGAAGGGTTGTGCCATCGTGCCCAGTCCTCGCTCCACTCGTGACCTGCGATCAAGCGTCCGACGCGACACGCGCAGGGGATCAACCGCGTCTGCTGCCGGCCCACCTGCGGGCGCCCCGCAGCTCGTCGGGCATCCCCGCGGCACGGCGCTGTGCGCGCCGCAGGGCATCGCTCCAGCGGATGGCGCGACGCGAACGGACCCGCACCAGGGCGGCCTCGGCCCGCTGCAGGCGCTTGGCCAGCTCGGCCGGGTTCATGTCCGGCATGATCGTCTCGTCGGCACGATCACCGAGTGCGACGGCCTGGGGCCCGCGTTGCCTGTCGGCCAGGGCTGCCCCGGTGAGCAGTCGCCGTCGGCCCACCGCACCGTGCGGGACCAGCGGGCCCAGCGGGCCGGGCCGGCTCGGGTCGTAGCCGAAGAATGCGGCGAGCGGACCGACCTGGTCGACCAGCAGCTCGAGCTCGTTCCCCTGGAGAGCCTCGGCCCAGCGGTCGGCGAGCTCCGGCGTGATGGGGTCGCGCGTACGGGTGGCGCCAGCGGAGAGCCGTGGCGCACCACGAGCTGCCTGGACGTCGTTGTGCCGCAGCATGTCCTCCGACCATGGCTCGCCCAGCCAGTCGACCAGCTCGCGCAACGTGCCCTCCGTGTCCTGCACGAGGTCCTCGTAGCGGAGAAGGGAGAAGCGGTCCCCACCGAGTTCCAGACCGCGCTGGAGGATCTCCTTGTTCGTGCTGTCCCAGTACGTCACTGCGTCGGCGGTCGCGTAGTGGAACTTGCGGGTCAGCGAGTGCACGACGGCGCCGGGATGACGCACGATCCCGACGAAGACGGCGTCCGGGAAGACGGTCGCCATCTGGGGGATGTGCTGGGCGTGGAACGGCGTCTTCTCCCCCCACCGCTGCTTGCCCTGGCCCACCGCATGGCGCTCGAACAGGCCGGAGTAGAACTCCCGCAGCCGGGCGTCGAACTCCTCCTCGGTCCAGCCGATCCGCTCGTACCAACCGCGCCCGTGCTTCCAGTTCGGGATCTGCTTGGTGGCCGCGAGAGCGCCCATGAAGCCGGTCTCCTCACTGACCGCGATGTGCGGGTGCGCATCGAGGACCAGGCGGAAGAGAGTACTTCCCGACCTCATGGTGCCGACGACGAAGATCGGGCTTTCCAGCATCTAGCGACCGTCCTGTCCCGCTGCCAGGGGACGACGACGCTCCGCGGGCGCATCCCGGAGACGACCCGCGCGCACGGAAGCGATCACCGTTCCTGAGACAGCTACGTAGGTGAGTACCGCCCAGAAGAACTTGAACTCGAGGTTGGAGAGGAAGAACGACGAGGCGATGATGCCGAGAATGGCGCCCATCGGTGGTCCGCGCATCGAAACCGGCAGACGGAGAGCGGTCCAGATGGCCAGACCCAGGCCGACGACCACCAGGAGGAACCCGGCGACGCCTGTCTCGATCAGGGCCAGCAGGAAGATGTTGTGCGGTTCGTAGGCGGTTCCCCGCCGGAGCACCTTGGCTTCCGCGACCGAGGCCCGCTCCTCCGCGTAGACAGACGGGAACCCGCCCCAGCCGGCTCCGGTGAGGCAGTAGTGGCGGCATGCGTACAACCCGACCGCCCAGATCTCCGTCCGCCCCGATGTCGTGTCCTTGTTGACCTGACGTTCCCCTAGACCGCCGGGGTTCACCACCACGATGACCGCCAGGACCGCCACCGCCGCCCCCACGAGCGCCGCCTTCGCGATGCGCCGGGCCGCACTGAACAGAATGATGGACATGAAGACCACGAGGATGGCGAGCAGCCCGCCCCGGGATCCGGTCATCAGGACACCGAGCAGCATGGCCAGCGTCACGGCGCCGTACACCACCCGCCAACGGCCCATCCCGGTCAAGGTGCGCCCGGCTGCGATCGCGGCGGGCAGCAAGAGGGACGCCGCCTGGTTGTTCGCACCGAGCAGGTCGTCGCCGAACCGGCCCGCGCCCCCGTCGAACGCCGGAAGCCCGCCGAGGAACAGCACCTGCGCCAGCCCGTACCCGACGACCAGCGCACCGCCCAGCACGATCGAATTCTCGAACAGCCGCAGCGTCTGCACGTCGAAACGGGTGAGCACCAGGGCGACGAAGAGCAGCACCAGGCTCGACAGGACCGCGAATCCCTCGACGGTGGCCGACGGCGCGATGCTCCAGAACAACGAGAGCCCGCACAGTGCGAGGAAGGCGAGCCAGACCGGCACCTCTATCGGGAGCTGCGTGCTTCCTCGCCTGGTCGTGACGAGCTGGGCCAGCAGCCCGACTCCGAGCAGCAGCCCGAGCAATGACGACACCGAACCGAAGGGTCCCGGCCCGACGGCCAGCAGGGAACTGAACGGGATCAGCACGGCGTAGGGCGGGAGCGCGTAGCGCAGTGGGTCTCGTAGGCATGCGACGGCGTAGGCCACCAGGAGCGGCGCGAATGCTGCCCCGAGCAGCAACTGCAGCGACATGCCGCGCCCCTCCTTCCCCTGAGACGCGGCGATACTTGCACACCGCAGGGGCCATCGGGGGCGGTACGTTGCGCACGATGAGTTCGACCAAGCTGCTCTCCATCGTCGGCCCAGGCCGCAGTGGGACCACCATCATCGCGAGCGTGCTCGGAGAGATCGACGGCGTCTGCAACGTCGGGGAGCTGCGGTGGCTCTGGGGGCGGGGAATCCTCGAGCGCCGTCCCTGCGGCTGCGGACTGCCCCCGGACGAGTGCCCCGTCTGGTCCAGGGTCGTCGGGAAGGTTCGCGAGGAGGGCAGTGAGTCGCCCGCCGAGATCGTCGCGGCGCAAGGCAAACTGGCGTCCCGCCGACAGCGGCTGCGCGTCATCCGCAGCGCGACCCGGGGCCAGGTCGACTGGCCGGCGCTGGAACGTGTCCGCGCGGTCACCCAGCGGCTGATCCCCGCCATTGTCGACGTGACGGATGCGCGGGTGATCGTCGACAGCTCGAAGCGCGCTCACGACGCCGCTGTCCTCGCCGGTCTCGACGGTGTGGAGCACTACGTGCTGCACATCGTGCGCGACCCCTGCGCCGTCGCCTTCTCGTGGCAGCGGCGGGACAAGACGGTGCACATCGGGGACCGGACCCGGACGATGTCCACACGCCGGCTGCTACCGAGCTGCCAGCGCTGGCTCGAGAACTGCCTGAGCGCCGAGGTCCTGCGCCGACACGTACCGCCGGAACGGTGGATGTTCCTCCGCTACGAGGACTTCGCGACCGAGCCGCAGGCGGCCGTCGCCCGGCTCCTCGCCTTCCTCGGGGAGCACGGGACCCCGCCGTTCGCCGACGAACGGAACATCGTGCTCGGGGTACAGCACACGGTGGCCGGGAACCCGAACCGCTTCCGGGTCGGCACGGTCAGGATCACCCTCGACGACGAGTGGAACCGGCGGATGCCGCGGCGACGCCGTCTCGCCGTCCGGGCCATCACGTGGCCGGGCCTGCTCCGCTACCATTACCCGCTGACCGGCGGACTGGTCCGGCGACCGGGCCGACCCGGTCACCGAGAGGACAGCAGGGGTCTCCCGGCCACCGGCTGACAGGCCGATCGGTTCGGACGGCGACCCCCGGACGTGTCCGGACCGAGCGCGTCGCTCCGAACCGTCCGGAACCGATGCCGCACCGCGATCGGCGTCCGAACGACTCCTGGTCCTACACTCTCGGACGTGACCGCCCCGGAGGGCCTGATCGACGCCGTCGCTGCGCGGGCGGCAGCCGAGGTCGGGACCTGGTTCCCCGAGTTCGGGGACCGGGCCCCGCACGTCGGGCTCGTCAGCGGCGAGACCCGATCGCGCTGCTTCCTCTACCGGGTGCACCTCACGTGCGACGGCCTGACCCGGCCGGTCATGGTCAAGGTGCGCCATTCGGACGCGAACCTGCGCCGGCTGGACCTGTGGCAGGACCGCCCCATCCTGGCGCCGGTCCGCACCATGTCCGACGAGTCCACGGCCCAGCGTGAGTACGCCGGACTCCGACTGATCGAGGACGCCCTGCGCGACGAGGGCACCGGGCGGTTCGGCGTTCTGCGACCGCTCGCGTGGATGCCCGAGCACGCGGCGATCGTGACCGACTTCGTCCAGCAACCGACTCTGCGGACGGTGCTCCTCGGGACGAGCCGCTTCCGCGTCCGCGCGCGGAGCCGGCTGGACGCGACGCCGTGGGGGAACGCCGGCGCGTGGCTTCGTGCGTTTCACGACCACCAGACCTCGATGGTCCTGCCGCCCCGTGCCGACACCGCCGCGCACGTCGGCGGCCTGTACGAGCAGTTCGCGGATTTCCTCGCCGACCGCATCGGCCCACGCCCCTTGCTCGAGGAGCTGAGTGCGTCCGGCACCGAGATCGCCTGCCGTGCGCTGCCGGCCCAGCTTCCCCTGGCCACCGGTCACGGCGATTTCGTGGCCAACAACATGTTCACCACGGCGGAGGGCCGCATCACGGTGTTCGACCCCCTCCCGATGTGGCGCGCTCCGGTGTACCAGGACATCGCCACGCTCCTGGTCGGACTGCGGGCACTGCCCGTGCAGGCGATCACGCAGGGACTGGCGCTCCCCCGGCCTGCCGTGGCCCGGTACGAGGCGGCGTTCCTGGACGGGTACTTCGGAGCCGACGACGTGCCGCAGACCGCCGTCCTGGCGTTCCAGCTCCTGGTCCTGCTCGACAAGTGGTCGGCGCTGGTCAGCCGGCGGGTCCGCGACGGCAAGGTCCGCCCGCAGCTGAGGGAGGCCCGGATCCGGATCGCCTCCCGTCACTACAAGGAAGAGGCCCGTCGCCTCCTCTCTCGGCTCGGAGCGCTCCCTGCCGTGAGTGCCACCGACCGCGACGACTGAGCACCGGCGAGGACCGCTCCGGCAGGGTGTGCGGGGTCAGCGCCTCTGCTGTCGCAGTCCCACCGCCACCCGCCGGACCTGTCCGACCACCCGGGCACCCTGGTCCGAGGTGCGCACGCGTGCGTAGGGGCGGGTGGACTTGACCCGCATCGTGAGGTGCCCGTTCCCCCGGTAGATCCCGATGCGGGGGACGGCGTAGGCGTCGACCTGCTCGGCCCGTTCGGGAAGAGCAAACGCGTGGGTGTAGCCGGCACGGGCCGCGGCACGGCGGACCTGCGGACTGTGCCGGCCGCGCGGGTACGCCAGCAGCGGTACGGGCCGGCCGAGGACGTCGGAGAGCAGTTCTCGGCTGTCCCGCAGGTCCCGGACGCACTCGTCCTCCGTGAGCTGCGTGAGGTCGCGGTGGGCCCAGCTGTGCGACTGGAAGTCGACTCCGGCGTCCTGCATCTCCAGCACCTGATCAAGGGTCAGGGTGACGAGGGGCTCGGAACCAGGCGTGTCCACCCAGTCGACCGGCCGGCCGGCCGGGGTGAGCGTCTCGGCCACGAGGAACACCGTCGCCGGCAACCCCTCCTTGATCAGTACCGGCAGGACGTGCGTGTGGAGCGCGGCGAAGCCGTCGTCGAAGGTCAGCGCCGCGTGACTGCGCGGCAACCAGCCCCGTGCGTCCAACCGCGGGAGGGCGTCCGCGAGGGGCAGCACCCGGCGGTGCCGGCTCAGCCAGGATGCCTGTCCGGTGAACACGTCGGGCTCCACCGCGAGCGGCGACTCCCAGTCCGGTTCGACCGAGTGGTAGCACAGGATGGTCAACGGGCTCCTCCGCGCAGCTGGTCGTAGAGCGCCGAGACCGCCCCGGCGGTGACGTCCGCCGAGAACAGCTCGGCCACCCGTGCCCGTCCGGCCGCTCCCATGCGCGCCCGCAGATCCGGGTCCTCGATCAGCCGCTGCAAGGCGGCGGCCAGCTCCTCGAGATCGTGCGCCGGGACCACGTACCCCGTGACGCCGTCGGCCACCGCACGCGCCACGTCACCCACGTCCGTGGCAACGACCGGAAGACCTGCGGCCATCCCCTCCAGGACCGACAGCGGCATCGCCTCCCACCAGGACGGCAGGCACAGGATGTCGGCGGAGGCGAAGGCGGCCGGCATCTCCGCACGCGCTCGGGTGCCGAGCAGCCGGACGTCAGCGTCCAGTGCCGCCCGGACCTCGGCCTCGGCCGTCGCCCCCTCGTCGGGTGTGCCTCCGAGCAGCCACAGCTCGTGCCCGACGCCTCGCTCGCGGAGCAGACGCGACGCGGCCAACAGGTCGAGCACGCCCTTCCGCGGCGTCATCAGGCCCACGTAGAGAACGCGCGGGGGACCGTGCCGCTGCTCCTCCTCGAGCGCCGGCCCGGGATCGGCGTCCAGCGGCACGCCGTTGTCGATGAGGGCCACGCGTTCCGCGGGCAGCACGGAGCTGAGCAACTCCTGGCCCGCGGTCCAGACCGCGACGATGCGGTTGACGGGCAGCATGGCGAATCGGAAGATCGCCCGGCGCCACGGGGTGGTGAGCCAGAACCGGATGTTGCCGCCGTGGGCATGGACGACGACGGCACAGCCCCTGGCGCGACCCGCGAGCGCCAGGGCCGCCGCCCGGACCACCGTCACCGCCGGGGACAGGGCTGAGTGGATGTGCACGACGTCCTGCCCCCGGGCGCCGCGCCACACCGCCGACACGTCGCGGACCGTGCGTCGGACGTTGGCCAGTGTGGCCCGCCCGCCCTGTGGAGGGTCCGAGTGCGCCACGTTGAGGAAGTGCAGTTCGTGGTCTTCGGCGAGCCGGCTCCCGAGCAGCGTCTCCAGGAAGGTCGGTATGCCCCCACGATCCGGGGCACCCTTTCCGACGAGCAAGACCTTGCTCATGATCAGCGGCTCCGGAGGCTCATCGATCCGGCTCGAGGGACCGGCGGATGGCGCACCATATCGTCCGCTAGTCGCGGACAGCGGCTAATGTCGCCCCGATCAGCACACCCTCAGTGCAGATCGGAAGGCGATCCCGGTTGGACGAGGCGAGGTCACCAGTCAGCACCAGGCTCGCCTGGGCCCTTCGGACGTACGGCTGGATGATCCTTGCCTGCGCACTGGCGCTGACCGCGGCGCCGCTCCTCCTCGAGCAGGAGGAGCCCAGCTACCAGGCCGACGCCCTCGTCGTCGCTCGGCAACTGGGCGTGCCGAACGAGGCTCTGCCCAGGCTCGGCCAGGCCGTGTTCGACGGCGGGGCGCTCGAGGCCCGCATCGCCGCCGACCCCACGGTCGGGGGGAACACGAACGAGCTCATCCCGGAACGGCTGTCCCTCGTCGCGGCCGAGGACTCGATCGTTCTCGTCGTCCAGGCGCGCGATCCCGTTCCCGCCACCGCGGCACAGCTGGCCACCCTCGGCGCGACCGTCCTCGCCGAAGAACTCAACCGCGGCGGGGCCGGCGTCGGCGTCTTCGCGCTGCAGGCTCCGGCCACCGTGCCGACCGAGCCGCTCGACGCTCCGGACCACCGACTGCTCGCAGCGGCCGGCGCACTGGCAGGCGTCGCACTCGGCCTCGGTCTGGTCGCGTTGGTCGCGGCGCTGCGCAGGCCGGTCCTGACGGCCGGGGACGTCTGGCAGGCCGTGGGAGTCCCACTGCTCGGGACCGTGCGGATGCCGCGGGTGCGGCGGCGCACCTTCCACGGGCCCGTGGGCGTTCGTGGCATCGCGACCGTGACCCGCTGGCTCGGCTCGGTTCCCTCGGGGCGGTTGCTGTTCGTCAGCTCGCCATCGGCGGCCGCGTTGCGGCGCCGCATCCTCGTGATGGCCGCCGTGGCGCTCGGGGTCCTCCGCAGCGTCCGGGCCGAGGCCCCGCAGGAGGTCCTCGACGCGATACGACGGCACCGCCTCGGAAACGGTGCCGTGCACCCCCTCGCCGACGCCACGGACAAGCTGGTCCTCGTGGACGGCAGCTCCCCCATGGAGGTCATCGACCCGCAGACGACCCACGTGTCGGTCGTCATCGTCGCGCCCCGCGGGGTGTCGCGACGGCGTCTCCGCGCGCTGGCCTCCGACTACGTGGACGGCGGACTCGTCGGAGTCGTCCTGGTGGAACTCCGCCTGGGGCCGCGCCCGCCGGCCGCCCGCCGGGTGTCCGACGCGCCCCCTCCGTCAGATGCGGAGAACTCCGGGCAGGTCAGCGACGTGCCGGAGCCCGAGAGGGCATGACGCGTCGGCCTCGTCGGGTGCTGCGGCTGGTCGCGGCCGTGCTCGCCTTCTCCGTGCTGGCGATCGGACCGGTGCTGCCCGCGGGGGCGGACGAGGTGTCGTCGCAGACCTACAAGGGGCCGGCCTTCAGCCCTGACGTGACCACGCCGCCCACCCGGACGGCCACCCAGAACAAGCTCTGGTTCCACGCGGGGGCGTGGTGGGCCGTGCTCCTCGAGCCGACCGGACGTGGCACGCGCGTGTTCGAACTGATGCCCGACCATTCCTGGCGTCCCACCTCGGCCGTGGTCAGCCCCGACGCAGCAGACATCGGTGACGCCCTGCTCGACGGCGGCGTCGTGCACGTGGTGTCCCGCCGGACCGACGACTCGCTCCACTACGTGCGGCTGACCTTCGACGCCGCTGCTCGCGACTACCGGGCCGACGCACCGGTGCTGGTCCCCACCCGCGGCGCTTCGCCGCCCGCGGCGATCGCCAAGGACACCACGGGGAGACTCTGGATCGCCTTCGCCTCCGCGGCACGGACCGTCGTGACCTACAGCGACAACGGTGGACTGACCTGGGCCCGGAGCATCCCTGTGGCGAGCCGCGTCGCCGGCGAGACCGCGGAGGCGGTGGCCCTCGTGTCCTACGACGACCGCATCGGGCTCCTCTGGTCCGACCAGACGACCGGCTCGTTCGAGTTCGCCTCCCACCGGGACGGTGACTTCGCCTCCGTGTGGACCTTCGAGCGGGCACTGTCCGGACCCGCGCAGGCCGACGACCACATCAGCCTCAAGCGCGTGCAGGGAGAGCCGTCGGACACGCTGGTCGCCGCGGTCCGGACGGCCCCCCGCGAGCTGGTCGAGCCCCCGGGGACGCCGGTCGTCGAGATGCTGGTCCGCACTCCGGACGGACGGTGGTCCACGGTTCCGGTCAGCACCAACACCGACGGACTCGAGGATCCGATCGTCCAGGTGGACGAGACGACGCGGACCCTGCACGTGTTCGCGTCCCGGAACGGGAGCATCGTCACGAAGCGGGCCTCGCTCGACGACATCCGGTTCGAACCCGGCCTCGGCGACCTCTTCATGCTGGGTGTCCAGGACGAACTCGTCGACCCCACCAGCACCAGGGACCCGGTCGACCCGCGATCGGGGCTCGTGGTGCTCGCGACCGACGAGACCAACCGGACCTACCGTCACGCGGAGCTGCCGATCCCCTCCGCGACACCGGTGGTCGATCCCGGCGACCAGACCCCACCGAACCCGCCGGGGGACCTCAAGGCGACGGCCGTGTCCCCCGAGTCGGTCGTGCTCTCGTGGTCGGCTTCCTCCGACGGCGACCGGTGGGCACCCGCCCGTGATGGCGTCCCGGTCCAGCAGTACGTCGTGCTCAGGGACGGGGTCGAGGTCGCCACCGTCACGTCGACCTCGTCAGAGGATCGACCGCGGAGTGGCGGCGACCTCACCTCCGACGTGTCGCTCACGTACCAGGTCCAGGCCGTGGACGCCGCCGGCAACCGCTCACCACCCACCGAGGTCGTCGTCGCCGTGCCGGGAACCGGCACCGGGCCGGAGATCCCACGACTCGTCGGCACGTGGCTCCTGCCCCTCGCCGCCGTCGCCGGCCTCGTCGCGGCCAGGCGCCGCTGGCTCACGCGGGGCTGACGAACGACAACGGCTTCCGCGGAATCCCGCGCCTCCCGACCGCGCCGCGATGCATTGCCGTGCCCACGGCGAGGTGCTTCTATTCCGTGCCGGCGTCGGGCGTCGGCCGGGCTGCACAGGCCCGCGCTCGGACGCGACACGCTCGGGGGCCCCGATGAATCCGGACAGCGCTGTGGCCGGCACCGGTCGGCGTCTGCTGCTGGTGCTGGTGACCGTCACGGCCATGCTGATGAGCGGTCTCGCGTGGCCGTCCACCGCTCGGGGCGACGTGGGAGTGCCCGTCACGTACCTCGGCCATGCGTACCCCTCGAGCGTGGACCGGCCGACCGAGAACAAGCCGCAGAGCAAACTCTGGTATCTCGACGGCGCCTGGTGGGCCCTCATGGTCGACGCCGACGACAGCCTCGTCCACATCCACGAGCTGATGCCCGACCACACGTGGCGCGACACCGGCACGCAGGTGGACAGCCGGGTGAACAGCACCGGGGACGCGCTGTGGAGCGCCAAGGACAACAAGCTGTACGTCGCCAGTCGCGCCTACGGCTCCAATCTCCAGGTCAACGGCTTCAGCTACACCCCGGCCACGCGGTCCTGGTCCGTGGCTGCGGGTTTCCCGGTCACCGTCGACAGCGGGGGCGGTTCGGAGTCGGCCACCCTCGACCAGGACTCCCTCGGCCGGCTCTGGGTCACCTACACCCGCGCGTCCCGGGTCTGGGTCGCGCACTCCGGTCCCGACCGCACCGCCTGGACCGCCGGGTTCCAGCCTCCGGTGCCGGACACCGTCATCAAGTCCGACGACCTGTCCGCGCTGATCGCGTTCGGGACCAGCATCGGCGTCCTGTGGTCCGACCAGGAGTCCGGCGCCTTCCGGTTCGCCATCCACGACGACGCCGCCGGCGACAACGTCTGGCGGGTGGAGGACGTCCCGATGGCCGCCGACGACCACGTCAACCTCAAACAACTGGTGGGTGACCAGCAGGGCCGCATCTTCGCGGCGATCAAGACCGCGGCGGACGAATCCGCCACCGCGTCGCCGAGCGACACCCTGGTCGGCGTGCTCACCCGGACGCCAGGAGCGGACGGGGTCGGTTCGTGGAGACTCGCCCCGGCCGGCACGATCGCCGACGACCACACGCGGCCGATCATCATGATCGACGAGACCAATCGCGAGCTGTACTTCTTCGCGACGGGGCCGGGCGGGGACATCTACTACAAGAGGTCCCCGCTGTCGGCCATCGCCTTCCCGCCCGGCCACGGCGAGCGGTTCGTGGACACGACCGCCTCGCTGAACAACGCCTCCGGCGCCAAGGATCCGGTGACCTCGCAGACCGGCATGGTCATCCTCGCGGTCGCCGACGGCCTGAAGCGGTACGTGCATGCCGAGATGGAACTGGCCGGCGGATCGGTGGACGCGCGGCCGACGGCGACGACCAGTCCGGCAGCCGGCGCAACGGGTGTCCCGGTGGGCGCCGACGTCGTCGCGACCTTCAGCGAGCCCGTGCAGGGCGTCTCCACCTCGACGTTCCAGGTGAAGGACCCGTCCGGAACGGTCGTCCCGGCCACGGTCTCCCCCGGCAGCGGCAACCAGTGGATCCTCGGTCCGGCGTCCGATCTGGCTGCGGGCACCGTGTACACGGCCACGTTGACCGGCGGCTCGGCCGGCATCCGGGACACCGCGGGCAACCCTCTCTCCCCCGACCCGCTCACCTGGAGCTTCACCACCGCCGCCGGCACCTCGAACGCGGCCCCGACCGCCACCACGAACCCGGCGACCGGTGCCACGGGGGTCAGCGTGACGGCCGACATCACCGCCACGTTCAGCGAGGCGGTGCAGGCCGTCAGCGGCAGCACCTTCACCCTCCGAGCCGACGCCACGGGTGCGGCGGTGTCCGCCGCGGTGGCCTACGACACCACCACACGGGTCGCCACGCTCAACCCGGGAGCGAGCCTCGCCGCCGGAACCCGCTACACGGCCACGCTGACCGGCGGCCCCGACGCGATCCGCGACATGGAGAACGCCCCGCTGTCCACCCTCACCTGGAGCTTCACCACGGCCTCGAGCTCGAGCGACTCGGCCGCACCGTTCGTGAAGAGCCGCAACCCGGCCGTCGACGCCACCCGGATCTCCCTGGGGACGAACGTGACGGCGACGTTCAACGAGATCGTCCAGGGTGTCGACACGGCCACCTTCACGCTGCGGAACACCGCAACCGGGGCGACGGTCGCCGCTGTGGTGAGCCGGAGCGGGACCACGAACACGTGGATCCTCGACCCCAGCGCCAGCCTCGCCGCGGACACGCGGTACACGGCCACGCTGACCGGGGGTCCCACCGGCGTCCGGGACATGGCGAACAACCCCCTGAGCACCTACACCTGGTCCTTCCTGACCGGGCCGGCGCCGAAGGTGTCCGCCCGGACCCCGGCGGATGGTGCGACCGGCGTGAGCCGCACCGGGAACATCGCGGCCACGTTCTCCGAGGCGGTCCAGGGCGTCAGCACGGCGACGTTCACCCTCAAGAACACCGGTACCGGCGCGACCGTCACCGCCGGCGTGGTCCGCAACGGCAGCACGAACCAGTGGGTCCTGGACCCGGCCGCAGCGCTGACCGCGAGCACGGTGTACACCGCGACGCTCACCGGCGGCCCCGCCGGGATCAAGGACCTCGCCGGCAACCCGCTGGCCACGGTCACGTGGAAGTTCACCACCGGCGCATAGCCGCCGGCGGTCAGCCGCCGTACCCGTGCTGTCCTCCCCTGGGAGCGCCACTCCTCGCCGAGCGCGAGAGATCTCGCCGAACGCGAAGGGGGCCGACGCGGCCCACGCACGCGGTCGGCGGACCGGGCGCTCCGCTACCTCCGCATGCTCCTGTCGAACCGCGCAGGACTGCTATCGGCGGGTCGCACCGCCGCGCGGGTGCCGGCTCATCGGCCCGTCCCCCGCAGCACCTGACCGACGGTCCGCAGCAGGATCTTCATGTCGCCCCAGAGCGACCAGTTCTCGATGTAGAAGTTGTCGAAGTGGGCCCGGTCGGAGATGGACGTGTCACCACGCAGTCCGTGGACCTGCGCCCAACCGGTGAGCCCCACGGGCACGCGGTGTCGAGCCATGTACCAGGGGAACTGGCGGGTGAACTCGTCGACGAAGAACGGACGTTCCGGTCGGGGCCCGACGAGACTCATGTCGCCGCGGAGCACGTTCCACAGTTGCGGGAGCTCGTCCAGCGACGTGCGCCGGAGCAACCTGCCGAAGGGGCCGACGCGCTCGTCCTGCCCGATGTTCCAGCGCGTCGTCGACTCCGACTCCACCGTCGGCTTGAGGGAGCAGAACTTCAGGAGCATGAACGGCTGACCCGCCAGGCCGACCCGGGTCTGGCGGAAGAGGATCGCGCCGGTCTCGAGGCGGCTCAGCAGCGCGCACACCAGGAGAACGGGGGCCAGCGCGACGAGGGCCAGCGCCGAGATGACGACGTCGCTGGCACGCTTGGCCGTCCAGGCGCCGGTGCGGAAAGGCGCCCGCCGCATCCGCACCAACGGCATCCCCCAGAGCACCTCGGTGTCCCGGGTCACGGTGTGCACCTCGTAGAGGCGCGGAACGAAGAGGATCTCGCAGGCGAGGCGGTCGCAGGCCCTGAGCAGCGGGACCATCAACGGCTCCCGGAGCGAGCCGTAGGTGACGATCACGACGTCGATCGCGTGCGCGACGAGGATCTTGTTCAGGTCCTGGTAGCCGCCCAGCACCGGGACCGGGCGTTCGTCCGGGCGCAGCAGCGGCTCGTCGTCGAGCAGTCCCTCGGGCTGGAGGCCGTACTCCGGGTGGTCGGCCAGATTCGCCGCCAGGGACCCGGCGACCGTGCCGGCACCGAGGAGCAAGGTGCGTTGCTGCAGCCGGTGATGGCGCCGGATGAGCCGGATGACGCTGTAGGCCACCGTGCGAGTGAGGAGACTGAGCACACCGAAGACCGCGCAGGTGGCCAGGCGCTTGGTCCCGGCGACGCCGTCGTCGAGTCCGCCGAGCACCATGGCCGCGGCGCCCGCAGCGAGCGCGCGGCCCACGATGGCCGGGCCGTCGTCCAGGACCGACAGCGACAGCCGCGGCCGGTAGAGGCCGGCGGCCTGGAAGAGCGCCAGGATCAGGACAAGGACGGCCAGCAGCTTCCAGCTCGGCGACGACGTCAGAGCCATGGCCACCCAGAACGCCGCCAGATCGGCGGACAGCAGGGTGGCCGGGATCCACAGCCTTCGTGGACGCCGGCGTTCCGCGAGGACCAGGTCGGCGGGGCCGGGGACGGCCGCGCCGTCCGCGGCATTCCCTGACAGGAGGAACTTCCGCTTGGCCTGGCCGGCAGCCTGGTCCTCCTCGATCGTCCTCGCGAGCCTGAGCGGGAGACTCGGATGCCGCGCGCCGGGGCCCTGCGCGCTCCTTCCCGAGGCGGTCACCGGCGGCCGTGGCGTTCCGGCCGTTCCGTTCAAGGTCACCGCGTCGTCATGACTCGACGACGAACTCCGCTCAGACATCCGTCCGTCTCACGGCTACCGGTGCGAGGCGACAGCTGCCGACGGGTTCCGCGCTCGCACCGCGAGCCGACCACCGGAGGTTCGGCCCGGGACCGGGAGCGCTGCCTCTCCCAGCGTCTCTGGCGCTGTGACGTCTTTCGTCGGACACCATCGCTTCCCCCGCTCCTCGGCATGGGCGTGCCGTCGCTCGTCGTTCGGACCCCGTAAGGCGCGGACCGTAGGCGACAAGACGAGCTGGCAATAGGGGGATCGAGCCTCCCGACGACCAGTTCGACGCCACGGACCTGCGCCTTGCACGGAGCGGAGACGAAACAGAACAGAGCGTTCCGGATCGGCGGTGTTCTGAGGGGCCTCGGGGCGAGCGTCCGGTCTCGCCGTCCCAGGTGCGTTCGGTGGGGTGGGTACAAGTCCGACACGGCGAAGCTCCCCTCGTCCGGCAGCAGCGGCGACGACGACTGCGCGGCGAGGCGGCCGAGGATCTCAGTCCACCGGCAACGGGCTGACGCGAGGACACCGGTGAACCCCGGGCCAGGCTGTCCGGGGCCGTGCGCGGCCGAAGGTCTGTGCGGCGACAGTCCAGGCGTGCAGGATGCTCGCGGAAGCCAATAACGGCCGGCCACGCAACGGAGGCAACTGGTGACCAGCACGCTCACCCATCTGCAGCGGCTCGAGGCCGAGAGCATCCACATCATGCGGGAGGCGGTCGCCGAGAGCGAACGCCCCGTGATGCTCTACTCGATCGGCAAGGACAGCTCGGTGATGCTGCACCTGGCCCGGAAGGCGTTCTCCCCGTCCCCGCCGCCGTTCCCGCTCCTCCACGTCGACACGACGTGGAAGTTCAAGCAGATGTACGAGTTCCGGGACAAGACCGCCGCGGAGCTCGGTATCGACCTGCTGGTGCACCAGAACCCCGAGTGCCTGGAGCTCGGCATCAATCCGTTCACCCACGGCTCGGCGACGCACACCGACATGTGGAAGACCCAGGGCCTGAAGCAGGCTCTGGACCAGTGGCGCTTCGATCTCGCATTCGGGGGCGCGCGCCGCGACGAGGAGAAGTCCCGGGCCAAGGAGCGCGTCTTCTCGCTCCGCTCGGCGCAGCATCGCTGGGACCCCAAGCAGCAGCGCCCGGAGCTCTGGCGCACCTACAACGTGCGCCGCAACCCCGGCGAGACGATGCGGGTGTTCCCCCTGTCCAACTGGACCGAGCTGGACGTGTGGCAGTACATCCACCTCGAGCAGATCCCGATCGTGCCGCTGTACTTCGGGGCACCGCGGCCGGTCGTCGAGCGTGACGGCGCGCTGATCATGGTGGACGACGACCGCTTCCCACTCTACGACGGCGAGGAGCCGGAACTGCGCAGCGTGCGGTTCCGCACCCTCGGCTGCTATCCGCTCAGCGGCGCGGTGGAGAGCACGGCCGACACTCTCACCGCGGTGATCCAGGAGATGCTGCTGACCACCACCTCCGAGCGCCAGGGCCGGGTCATCGACCACGACTCCGCCGGCTCGATGGAGAAGAAGAAGCAGGAAGGCTACTTCTGATGACCGCGCCCTCCGGGCTCATCGCCGAGGACATCGAGTCCTACCTGGACGTCCACCAGCACAAGTCACTGCTTCGGTTCATCACCTGCGGCAGCGTCGACGACGGCAAGTCCACGCTCATCGGACGGCTGCTGTACGAGTCGCACCTGGTCTTCGAGGACCACCTGGAGGCGCTGGAGGCGGACTCGAAGACGGGGACCCAAGGCGGTGAGCTGGACTTCGCCCTGCTCGTCGACGGGCTGGCCGCCGAGCGGGAACAAGGAATCACGATCGACGTCGCCTACCGGTTCTTCTCCACCGAGAAGCGCAAGTTCATCGTCGCCGACACCCCCGGCCACGAGCAGTACACGCGGAACATGGTCACGGGTGCCTCGACCGCCGAGGCCGCCGTGATCCTGATCGACGCGCGCAAGGGCGTGCTCACCCAGACGCGTCGGCACAGCTACCTCGTTTCGCTCCTCGGGATCGGCAAGGTCGTCGTCGCGGTGAACAAACTCGATCTCGTCGCCTACTCGCGCGACGTCTTCGAGGAGATCGAGGCGGAGTACCGCGACTTCGCCGCCCGGATCGGGCTGACCGACATCGTCTGCATTCCGATGTCGGCGCTCCGGGGGGACAACATCACGGAGCCCAGCCAGAACACGCCCTGGTACCACGGCCCGACGCTGCTCGGGTACCTCGAGACGGTGCCCGTGGGACAGCACGCCCAGGACGGGCCGTTCCGGATGCCGGTGCAGTGGGTGAACCGCCCCGGCCACGACTTCCGCGGCTTCTCCGGAGTCATCGTCGGCGGCCGGATCCGGCCCGGTGACCGGGTCCGCGTGGTGCCGTCGGGTCAGCAGAGCACCGTCACGCGCATCGTCACCATGGACGCCGACCTCGACGAGGCCGTGGCCGAACAGTCGGTGACGCTCGCCCTCGCCGACGAGATCGACGTCAGCCGCGGTGACGTCCTCTGCGCGGCCGACTCACCGGCCGGCTCCGCCGACCAGTTCGAAGCACATGTCGTGTGGATGGCCGAAGGCGAGATGTTGCCGGGCCGGCCCTACCTGCTGAAGCTCGGCGCGCGCACGGTCCCCGCCTCGCTGAGCCGGCCGAAGTACCGCATCGACGTCAACACGTTGGAGCACGCGGCCGCGACGACCCTCTCCCTCAACGAGATCGGGGTCTGCAACCTCAACCTCGACCGGCCGATCGCCTTCGACCCGTACGCGGACAACCGCGACATGGGCGGCTTCGTGCTCATCGACCGGCTGACGAACGCCACGGTCGGGGCGGGGATGCTGCACTTCGCGCTGCGTCGTTCGCAGAACGTCCACTGGCAGGCGATCGACGTGGACAAGCAGGCCCAGGCCGGCCTCAAGGGTCACCGGCCCTGCGTGGTCTGGTTCACCGGCCTGTCGGGAGCCGGGAAGTCCAGCATCGCCAACCTCGTGGAGAAACGACTGCACGCGCTCGGAGTGCACACCACCATCCTGGACGGGGACAACGTCCGGCACGGGCTGAACAAGGACCTGGGGTTCACCGAGGCCGACCGCGTGGAGAACATCCGTCGCGTCGCCGAGGTGGCGCACTTGATGGTGAACGCCGGCCTCGTGGTCCTCGTCTCCTTCATCTCGCCGTTCCGGTCGGAGCGCCGGATGGCCCGCGAGATGGTCGAGTCGGCCGAGTTCTGCGAGGTCTTCGTCGACACCCCGCTCGACATCGCCGAGCAACGTGACGTCAAGGGCCTCTACGGAAAGGCGCGGCGAGGGGAACTCACCAACTTCACCGGCATCGACTCGCCCTACGAGGCGCCGGAGGATCCCGAGATCCGCATCGAGACGACGGTGACGAGCCCCGAAGAGGCAGCTCAGCAGGTCGTCGACCGGCTGCGCGAGCAGGGCGTCATCCCCTGACGGGCCTGGCGGGTCAAGAGGACCGGCCTGGCTGCTCGAGCAGCCACACCCTCGCAGCGTCGTAGTCCTCGGCCACCCCCGCCAGCTCCGTGCCCGACGGTGAGTGCTCGATGAGCAGCCAGGCGTCGGTGAACGCCTCCAGCACGGTCAGATCGGTGCGATCGGGCAGACCGTGGGGGAAGCGCGCTGACCGGATCTCCCGGTACCAGCGTCCACCCTCGGGCACCGTGGCGTTCCGCCGCCGTCCTATTCCCCTCGCGGAGCGAGCAGGGGCGCGTGCAGACCAGACCGGTCCCTCGGGCTGGCAACGGTGCCGCAGACGCGGTCGAACTGTGCGGTGTCACCTCTCATGGCGGGCAGCGTGCACCCATCGTTCCTCTGCGACAAGAGTAAGCGTCGTACCGTTCTCAACACCGCCCGGCGCCCACGTCGTCGGCGCTGGGATCATCGCCGTCTCCGCGTCCTGCGGGGACCTGGCGGCGGTCGCGACGCGGAGGCGGGCCTGGTCCTCCCGCAGCGCGCTCCTGCCGAGCGCTGCCACGAAGACGGCAACCGGCACTGCCAGAGCCAGCCACGTCACGAGCACGGTGATCAGCACGCGACCATCATCGACGCGAGGCGTGTCGGTGGGTGGACCGGGGGCTGTCGGTTCGCCGTCCACAAGATGGCCGGCGGGTGACGGCGCTCCCGCTGAGAAGAGGCGGCCGCGGTGTGCCTGCAGAACGCGGACGTCCGCCGGCCCCGCCCCACCGCGGCGCGGGTCATGGCATCGCCCCGGTGCACCACGAATACCGCGCGGTTCTCACGAGAACGACCAGCAGCGCGCCGGGGTGCACGGTCCACTCAGAGCGTGGGCAGGTACTCCGCCAGCGCCGCGCGCCAGTCGCGAGGCCGGAAACCGGTGCCGGTGATCTTGCTCAGGTCGAGCACGCTGTTCAGCGGTCGGGTGGCGGTCTGCGGCTTGTCGGCGAAGTACTTCTCGGTGCTGATCCGCACGACGTCGTCGGCCGAGCGACCGCGGGCAGCGAAGACCGCGGCGGCGACGTCGGCCCAGGACACCGGCTCGCCGTCGTTGGTCAGGTTGTAGGTGCCGAACGGCGCCTGGGTCCGGAGCAGGTGCGCGATCCCCGCCGCGAGGTCGGTGGTGAAGGTGGGCCGGCCGATCTGGTCGTCGACGACGGTCGGTGAGACCCCACGGTCGGCGAGGCCGGCCATCGTGCGCACGAAGTTGCCGCCGTCACCGACGACCCAGGTGGTGCGCATCAGGTAGTGCTTGGTGACGTAGCCGGCCTGCGCGTCGCCGTCGGCCTTGCTCCGCCCGTAGGCCGACAGCGGGTTCGCCGGCCAGTCCTCGGGGTGCGGGCCCTCGTGCGCGCCGTCGAAGACGTACTCGCTGGAGACGTGCACGAGGGTGGCGCCGCAGGTCCGCACGGCCCGGGCCAGGTAGCCGACGGCGTCGACGTTGGCGGCGCGGACGGCGTCGTGGTTGGCGGGGTCCTCGGCGGCGTCCACGGCCGTCCAGGCCGCGGCGTTCAGCACGATGTCGACGCCGGCCCAGCGGTAGTTCCGGACGGCGGCAGCGTCGGTGACGTCGAGCTCTGCCCGGCCCAGCGCGACGGCGTCCGGGAACTGCTTCTGCAGCGCCCGGCCGAGCTGGCCGCCGGCGCCGACGATGACCGTCGTCACTGGCCCCGGGCCGCGTACTCGGCCTCGACCTGCTGCTTGAGCGGCCCCCACCACGACTCGTTGTCCCGGTACCAGTCGACGGTCGCGGCGAGCCCGTCCCGGAAGTGGGTGAACTCCGGCGTCCAGCCCAGCTCGTCCCGCAGCTTCGAGGCGTCGATCGCGTAGCGCAGGTCGTGGCCGGCGCGGTCGGTGACCTGGTCGAAGGCGTCACCTGGCTGGCCGAGCAGCTCCAGGATCGTGCTCAGGACCTCGCGGTTGTTCTTCTCGCCGTCGGACCCGATCAGGTAGGTCTCGCCGGAGCGGCCCTTCGCCAGGATCGCGTGCACGGCGGAGTTGTGGTCGTCGACGTGGATCCAGTCGCGGACGTTCTCGCCCTTGCCGTACAGCTTGGGGCGCAGGCCGGCGAGCACGTTGGTGATCTGCCGGGGGATGAACTTCTCGATGTGCTGGTAGGGCCCGTAGTTGTTCGAGCAGTTGGAGATCGTGGCCTCGATGCCGAAGGACCGCACCCAGGCGCGCACCAGCAGGTCCGAGCCCGCCTTCGTCGAGGAGTAGGGGCTCGACGGGTTGTACGGCGTCTCCGGCGTGAACTTCTTCGGGTCGTCGAGCTCCAGGTCGCCGTAGACCTCGTCGGTGGAGATGTGGTGCAGCCGCACGCCGTGCCTCCGGACCGCCTCCAGGATCGTGTACGTCCCGATGATGTTGGTCGTCAGGAACGGCGAAGGGTCCCGCAGCGAGTTGTCGTTGTGGCTCTCGGCCGCGAAGTGGACGACGGCGTCACTGCGCCCGACCAGCGCGTCGACGGCGGCGGCATCGGCCACCGAGCCCTGGACGAACTCGATGCGGTTCCGCACGGGGGCCAGCGACGCCTCGTTGCCGGCGTAGGTGAGCGCGTCGAGCACGGAGATCTCGTGCTCGGGATGCTCGCGCAGCGTGTAGTGGACGAAGTTCGCGCCGATGAACCCGGCTCCGCCGGTGACGAGAAGTCGCACGGGCACTCCCTGGGTGATCGGTGGGTGTCGACGGGACAGGGCGTGCGCCCATCATGCTGCGCCGCCGTGGAGCCCACGGTTCCGGGGCGTGTCCGGCAGGTCCGCGGATGCCGCCCAGTGGCGCTGCCGACATCGCGTGCGGTGGTGCCGTGGCGGACCGGCAGGGTGGCATCGTCATGAGCGCGCCGATCGCGCCCTACGCCGAGTGCCCACCGACGCGGAGGTCACCGCCGGAACCGCCGGGCGGAGCGTGGACGAGTGCGCCGCCCAGGTGCTCGAGCAGCTGCGCGACCGCTGACCGGTCAGGTGTGCACGCCCCCGTGGCCGGGGCGCGAGGGTGCCGCTTCCCGCGGCAGCTGGGCGAGCGCGGCCAGCAGCCGCTCGGCCAGGTGTGGCCGGCAGATGAGCAGGTCGGGGAGCCACGGATCGGGCTGGTTGTAGCGCAGCGGTGAGCCGTCGAGCCGGCTGGTGTGCAGGCCGGCGGCACGGGCGACGGCGACGGGTGCCGCGGAGTCCCATTCGTACTGGCCGCCGCCGTGCACGTAGGCGTCGACCCGACCGCGGACGACGGCCATGGCCTTGGCGCCGGCCGAGCCCATGCGCACCAGCTCGGCGCCGAGCCCGGCGGCCAGGTCCTGGACCAGCGCCGGCGGACGGCTGCGGCTGACGGCCAGCCGGACCGGTCCGTCGACGGCGGCCGGCACGACCGGTGGTTCGCCGGTGTTCAGCGTCACGCCCTCCGCGGGGACGCCGACGGCGCCGGCGGTGAGCTCGCCGCGCTCCCAGAGGGCCACGTGCACCGCCCAGTCGCTGCGGCCGAGCTCGGCGAACTCGCGGGTGCCGTCGAGCGGGTCGACGATCCACACCCGGTGGGCGTCCAGGCGGGCGGCGTCGTCCGCGCCCTCCTCGGAGAGGACGGCGTCGCCGGGGCACAGCTCCCCCAGCCGGCGGAGCAGGAAGCGGTGCGACTCCGCGTCACCGGCCGCCCTGCGGGCCGCAGCGTCCGCGAAGGTCCCGCCGCGCACCTGCAGGAGCAGGGCGCCGGCGGACCCGGCGAGGTCGCGAGCCAGGTCGTGGTCGTCGCTGGGGGACACGCTCGCGGATCAGCCGGCCCGGCGGCCCAGCGCGCGGTAGGACCAGCCGGCTGCCGTCCAGGCCTCGCGGTCGAGGGCGTTGCGACCGTCCAGCACCCGCTTCTGCGCCACGACCTTGCCGAAGGCGACCGGGTCCAGCTCCCGGTACTGCTTCCACTCGGTGAGCAGCAGCACCGCGTCGGCCCGGTGCGCCGCCTGCTCTGCGGAGTCCACGACGTCGAGCTGCGGCCAGCTGCGGCGGATGTTGTCACCCGCCGCCGGGTCGGTGACCTGCACGACCGCGCCCTGCAGCTGCAGCTGGGCGGCGACGTTGAGCGCCGGGGAGTCGCGGATGTCGTCGCTGTCGGGCTTGAACGCCGCACCCAGCACCGCC
>CADCTN010000095.1 GCA_902805535.1 uncultured Blastococcus sp.
CCCGAGACCGTCGTCGTCGTCAGCGGGGTGACCCAGGGACTGACGCTGCTGACGCGGGTGTTGCGAGCGGTCGGCCACCGACAACTGGCCGTGGAGTCGCCCAGCAACAGCGTCCAGCGAGGTGTGCTGGGCAGCCACGGGCTGGACATCGTGGATGTGCGTGCGGACGAGGAAGGGCTCGACGTAGCAGCGCTGGCCCGCACGTCCTGCCGAGCCGTTCTCGTCACCCCGGCGCACCAGTTCCCGCTCGGCACACAATTGTCGGCCGAGCGGCGGAAGGCCCTCGTGCGGTGGGCCGAGGACGTCGACGGGATCATCCTCGAGGACGACTACGACGCCGAGTTCCTGTACGAGCGCCTGCCGATGAGCTGTTTGCAGGGCCTCGCTCCCACCCGCGTCGCCCTCATCGGCTCCGTCAGCAAGACACTCGCGCCGGGTCTGCGCCTCGGTTGGGCCGCGGCGCCACCGGCGCTGCTGGATGCACTGCGCGCCATGAAGCGCGACGACGACTTCGGCAGCAGCGTGCTGGAGCAGCATGCGCTGGCCCAGCTCCTGACCTCGGGAGCGTATGACCGGCACCTGCGCATGCTCCGGCGGCGCTACCGGGCGCGCCGGGACGCACTCCTGGAAGCCGTGGCTCAGCAGCTGCCGGGCTGGTCGGTCATGGGCGTCGCTGCGGGACTGCATCTGCTCATCGAGCCGCCATCCGCCGTGGACGAGGCAGCGCTGGTCCGACAGGCCACGGCGCTCGGCTTGTTCGTCCAGGGAACACAGGGCATGTACGGGACCTTGCCGCCACGACCTGGCCTCGTCCTCAGCTACGCACGCGGGCCGGTCTCGATGTTCCACGAGGGCATGCGCCGGCTGGCCCTCGCGGCGGAGCACGCGCGATCGGACGGCGCCCGTTCCGAATTCGGTCCCCGACGGCCGGGCCTCCCGCTGGCAACAGCCGAGGACTACTTCTGAGGGCCGCGCTGTCGCGCTGACACCTCGCCGTCGACGAGCTCGCCGGATCCAGGGCCAGCCGACCGAGGCAGCCGGAACGCGGGTGGCGGCGGGCCCCCGGCGGACACCGTTGCCTGTGCCGCTCCCGTGCTCTGCACAGGCGTCACCCGGGGTGCGCTGCGAGCGGGCTCGGGCGTAGTCAGCCGACGGCCGACCAGTCCGGGCGGCGCAGGGGCAGCCCCCTGTCGCGACCCTGCTTGACCGCCAGAACCTGGTTGATCCCCACCCGCCATCCTTCGAACGCCAGCGCCGAGCCGGCCAGGTAGAGCCGCCACACCCGAGCGCGACCGGCAGAGGTGAGGCGCACCGCCTCGTCCCAGCTCTGCTCGAGGTTGTCGACCCATGCCCGGCAGGTCAGCGCGTAATGAGGGCGTAGGGCCTCGACGTCGTGCACCTCGAAGCCGGCGGACTCGAGCACTCGGACGTGAGTGTCGAGGGGCTGCAGCTCGCCGTCGGGGAAGACATAACGGGTGAGGAAGGATCGCGGGTCCGGGCGATCGGGTCCGGCCGCCGGGCCACGGGCGATGGCGTGGTTGAGCAGTCGGCCGCCGGGGCGCAGCAGCGCGTGCAGCCGCGCGGCGTAGGCCGGCAGCTGGGCCCTCCCGACGTGCTCAGCCATGCCGATCGAGGCGACGGCGTCGTACGGCCCGTCGTCGACCTGGCGGTAGTCCTGCAACCTGATCTCGACCTTGTCGGTCAACCCGGCCTCGGCCACCCGCTTCCGCGCGAGGTCCGCCTGCGACTGCGAGATGGTCACCCCCGTGACCCTGGCCCCGTAGCGGCTGGCGGCGTGCAGCGCCAGCGATCCCCAGCCGCAGCCGACGTCGAGCAGGCGCATGTCCTCGCGGAGGCCGAGCTTGCGGCACACCAGGTCGAGCTTGGCGGCCTGCGCGTCCTCCAGGTCGGAGTTGCCCTCGGCGAAGTACGCGCAGCTGTACACCAGTGAGGGACCCAGCAGCAGCCGGTAGAAGTCGTTGCCGACGTCGTAATGGTGCGAGATCGCCCGCCGATCGCGGGCCAGTGAGTGCTGCGTCCCGCGGATCCGCGCCTCCTCGGGCGGCGGGGCAGGAGGAGAACCGAGCACGCCGAGTCGCAGCAGCGAACCGGCCAGACCGACGAGGCTGCGCACGTCGAGCGTGAAGTCATGGCCGCCGTCCACGGCGTCCCGCAGGGACAGCGCCTCGTAGACGTCGCCCTCCAGCTCGAGGTCGCCGCTGATGTACGCCCGGGCCAGCCCGAGCTCGCCGGGCGCGTAGACCATCCGGCGCAACGCACGGGGGTGCCGGACGACGAGAGTCGGGGCGCCCTCGACAGTGGTCGCCGAGCCGTCCCAGCAGCGCACCGACAGACGCAGGGGGCCCCCGAGCAGGTGCTCGGCCAGCTCGTTGACCACAGGTGCGGCGGCTGGTGTGCTCACGGGCCGCCGAGATCGGCGCCGCACGGTGCCACCGAGCGGCGTCGTGTGCGGGTGGTTCCTTCCGGGGTCCGCGTCGAGCTTCGGGACGGTAGCGGTCATGGTCGCTCCTCTCCTGGCGCGGTCGCCTCTGTCATGGCTGCGCCGCTGTCATGGCCGCGCATCAGTACGGGCGTGGTGGCGGGTCGTTACATGCCGTACTGCGACAGCGGCACCTGCAACGCCTGGATGGCGGCGCACAGGCTGCGCCGTGTAACGGCCCCGCTGCCGAACCGCACCCATGGACCAGCCGGCACGGTGCCGGCGGAGGACGGAGCGGTCTTGAGCGACGGAGTTGCAACACCCGACGGGGCGGCTGCGAGCGCCCGCATCGTCCAGCACCCCTCTGCCGGCGACTCTGGACACGTGGTCGTGCGGGACCTGGCGGAGCTGCTCGCGTGATCGGCACCCGGTCGTTCCCGGTCGACGCGTGGTGGGTCCGCGAGCCGCACCTCGACCTCGACCTGCTCCCGCAGACGGAGTCGGTGTTCGCGCTGTCCAACGGCCACATCGGTCTGCGCGGCAACCTCGACGAGGGCGACCCGCACGCCATCCCCGGCACGTACCTCAACTCGTTCTACGAGGCCCGGGTACTGCCGTACGCCGAAGCGGGGTACGGCTACCCGGAGGACGGGCAGACCGTCGTCGACGTCACGAACGGCAAGATCATCCGGCTGCTGATCGACGACGAACCGTTCGACGTCCGCTACGGCAAGCTGCTGCACCACGAGCGCACCCTCGACCTGCGGGCCGGCACGCTCGTCCGCTACGTCGACTGGGTGTCCCCCGCAGGCAAGCGCGTGAAGATCCGATCCACCCGCCTGGTGTCGTTCGTGCAGCGCGCGGTCGCGGCGATCCACTACGAGGTGGAGGCGGTCGACACCGAGGTGCGCGTCATCGTGCAGTCGGAGCTCGTGGCCAACGACGACCAGCCGGACCTGTCGGGTGACCCGCGGGTGTCCGCCGCGCTCAAGGCGCCGCTGGTGCACGTCACCGGTGACCTGGAGCCGCACGGTGCGCTGCTCGTGCACCGCACCCGTCGCAGCAACCTGCTCATGGCGGCCGGCATGGACCACGTCGTCGAGGGTCCCGGCTCCGTGCAGGAGGACACCGTCGTCCGTGAGGACTGGGCCCGCACCACCGTGCTCGGCACGCTGCAGCCCGGTGAGACGCTGAAGGTCGTGAAGTTCCTGGCCTACGGCTGGTCGAGCGTCCGCTCCGTACCGGCCGTGCGCGACCAGGTCGGCGGCGCCCTGACCAGCGCCCGCTACAGCGGCTGGGAGGGGCTGCTGCAGAGCCAACGGGACTACCTCGACGAGTTCTGGGACGCCGCCGACGTGGAGGTCGAGGGCGACGGCGTCGTCCAGCAGGCCGTGCGCTTCGGGCTGTTCCACGTCCTGCAGGCAGGCGCCCGCGCCGAGGGCCGGGCGATCCCGGCCAAGGGCCTGACCGGCCCCGGCTACGACGGGCACACCTTCTGGGACACCGAGGGCTTCGTTCTCGCGACGCTGACGGCCACCGTGCCCGACGCCGCGGCGGACGCCCTGCGCTGGCGGCACTCGACCCTCGACCTGGCCCGGGAGCGCGCCCGGGCCCTGGGCCTGCGCGGCGCGGCCTTCCCGTGGCGCACGATCCGCGGCCAGGAGTGCTCGGCGTACTGGCCGGCCGGCACCGCCGCCTTCCACGTCAACGCCGTCATCGCCTACGCCGTCGAGCGCTACCGCCTGGTCACCGGCGACCAGCAGCTGGAGATCGACTGCGGCCTCGAGATACTCGTCGAGACGGCCCGCCTCTGGATGTCGCTCGGCCACTACGACAGCGCCGGCGCGTGGCACATCGACGGCGTGACGGGACCCGACGAGTACACCGCCCTCGTCGACGACAACGTCTTCACCAACCTGCTCGCCGCCCGCAACCTGCGAGCGGCTGCCGAGGGCTCCTCCCGCCACCCGCAGGTTGCCGAGCGGCTGCTCGTCACTCCGGACGAGTGCGCGGCCTGGCGCGACGCAGCCGGAGCCGTGCACATCCCGTACGACGAGGCGCTCGGCGTCCACCCGCAGTCGGAGCGGTTCACCCAGTACGACGAGTGGGACTTCGAGGGGACCAAGGACGACTATCCGCTCCTGCTGACCACGCCGTACTTCCAGCTCTACCGCAAGCAGGTCATCAAGCAGGCCGACCTGGTCCTCGCGATGCACTGGTGCCCCGAGGCCTTCGACGACGGGCAGCGGGCGCGCAACGTCGACTACCACGAGAAGCGCACCGTCCGGGACTCGACCCTGTCGGCCAACACCCAGGCGACGATGTGCGCGCGGGTCGGCCACCTCGACCTCGCGCACGACTACCTGCACGAGGCGGCACTGATCGACCTGCGTGACCTGCACGGCAACGCGCGGGATGGCGTGCACATGGCGTCCCTGGCCGGCGCGTGGAGCGCGTTGGTCGACGGGTTCGGCGGACTGCAGGTCGGCGGCGAGACCCTCGTGATCGACCCGCAGCTGCCGAGCGGCATCAGCCGGTTGACGTTCCGTGTCCGATGGCACGGGATGCGGCTGCTGGTCGAGGTGACCGACGACGAGGTGACACTGACGCTGCGCGACGGCGGCGACGCGGTGGATCTGGTGCTGTGCGGCGAGCCGGTGACGGTCACGGCCGACAAGCCGCGGACCTGGTCGTGGACACGGCGCGCGCCGCTGCTCCCCCGGCCGACGCAGCCGATCGGCCGCGAGCCGGTGACCCGGGCCTGACGGTGCTGGTCGCAGAGCTGTCACCGGCGCCCACCACGCCTCCACATCGAGCCGCGAGCGGCCACACCGCTGCGTCGGGGCTGCGGGTCGTGCCGCCGCCGGCGCCGTAACGCGCGCGCCTGTGGCGAGACAGGGAAGCAACGGACAGGGCCGGAGGACTCCGGCGGAGAGGACCGACATGCAGCACCTCCACGCGCCACCCGAGTGGCAGCGGCTGGTCGAGCACGCCGGGCAGGTACGTGCCGGCCGCCTGCGGGACGCCTTCGCCGAGGAGGTCGCCCGGTTCGGCATCGACGCGGCCGAGGAGCCGGACGCGCACGACCCGTGGACGACGGCGATGGTCCGGCGGTACCGGGCGGCGCGCTCGTGACGCCGACCGGGGACGCCCTGGTGCTGTTCGGGGCGACGGGCGACCTCGCCGCCAAGAAGCTCTTCCCGGCGCTGTTCGAGCTCGAGCGGCACGGCATCCTCGACGTGCCCGTCGTCGGCGTCGCCAGGTCCTCCCGGGACGACGGCGCGCTGCGGGAGTACGCGGCGGCGTCGGTGCGCAAGGCCGACCCGGGCGCGGACGGGGCCACCCTCGACCGGCTGCTCGCCCGGCTGTCGCTGGTGTCGGGCGACTACCAGGATCCCTCGACGTTCGACGCGCTGCGCGGCGCGCTCGGCACCGCCCGGGCGCCGGTCCACTACCTGGCGATCCCGCCGTCGCTGTTCGGCCGGGCGGTCACCGGACTGCAGGCCGCCGGGCTGGCCGACAACGCCCGGGTGGTCATGGAGAAGCCCTTCGGCCGCGACCTCGCCAGCGCGCGGGAGCTCAACGAGACCGTCCACTCCGTCTTCCCGGAGACGTCGGTCTTCCGCATCGACCACTACCTCGGCAAGGAGTCGGTCGAGAACCTGCTCGTCTGCCGCTTCGCGAACACGCTGCTCGAGCCGGTCTGGAGCCGTCAGCACGTCGCCGGCGTGCAGATCACGATGTCTGAGTCCTTCGGGGTCGAGGGTCGCGGCGCGTTCTACGACGGCGTCGGCGCGGTGCGCGACGTCGTCCAGAACCACCTGCTGCAGGTCCTCGCCCTCGCCGCGATGGAGCCGCCCGTCGGAGCCGACGCCGACGCGCTTCGCAACGAGAAGGTGAAGGTGCTCTCCGCCGTCGTCCCACCAGGTCCGGAGGACATCGTGCGCGGCCAGTACGCGGGCTATCTCGACGAAGCCGGGGTGGCCGCCGGCAGCACCGTCGAGACCTACGCCGCCCTGCGCCTGTCGATCGACTCCTGGCGGTGGGCCGGCGTGCCGTTCCTGATCCGCGCGGGCAAGGCGCTGAGCACCACGGCCCTCGAGCTGGTCGTCGAGCTCCGCAGCCCGCCGACGCTGCTGTTCGCCGGCGCCGACGCGCACGTCCCCTCGGGGAACCTGCTCCGCTTCCGGCTCGGCACGGGCGACCGGCTGGGGGTCACGATCCAGGCCAAGCGGCCCGGCGCGACCCTCCAGACCCGGCCGGTGGAGCTCGAGGTCGACTTCGAGCCCGTCGCCGAGGAACGGCACGAGCCCTACGAGCGCCTGCTCGCCGACGCCCTGGCCGGCGACCCGAGGCGCTTCGCCCGGCAGGACACCCTGGAGCAGGCCTGGCGGGTCGTCGAGCCCGCACTCCGGGACGACCGGCCGCCGGAGCAGTACGCCCGGGGCAGCGACGGGCCGCAGGGAGCCCAGCGGCTGGCGCCGGGGGGCTGGCACGCGCCGCTGGGCCGGCGGTGACCGATCCCACGACGGCCCACACCCGGAGCCCGCGCATGATCCGCTTCTTCTCGCTGCTCCCCCGGCGCGACGGCGTCACCAGCCAGCGGTTCCACGACCACTGGCGCCATCCGCACGGCACCATGGGCCGGGTCATCCCCGGCCTGAACAGCTACGTGCAGGCGCACCAGGTGCACACCGACCTGCTCGCCCCGGAGCAGAGCGAGTACGAGGGCGTGGCGATCTCCGACTTCGACTCCCCGGCCGCCGCCACCGGCCTGCTGACCGAGCCCCAGTACGTCGACCACGTCGCCCCCGACGAGCCGTCGTTCCAGGACCTGTCCAGGGTGCGGTTCCTCAGCACCGACGAGGAGGTCCTGCAGCCGCGCCTGGCCGCCGGCCCGCACGAGGCGGACGCGCAGTGGAACGTGCTGGAGCGCCCCACGAGCATCCAGCTCCTGCAGTTCGTCCACCGCGACGGCGACGCCGCGTGGGCCACCGACGACGACGACGGCCTGGCGCGCGCGATCGGTACGTTCCGCCACGCCCGCAACCGCCCCAACGCCACCGTGCACGGCGACGACCCGCCGTTCATCGGGGCCCGCCAGCTCTGGTGGCCGACCGTGTCCGCGTTCGAGGACGGCGTCGCCGCCGCCCCCGAGGCCTTCCGGCGGCTGGTCGGGCAGGATGGGCACGCGATCACCATGCTCACCCAGAGCGAGCGCTTCCTGCGGTAGCCGGCCGGTGCGCCGCCCCGGATCAGCAGAGGTCGTCGAGGGCACCCAGCACCGCGGGCCACGCCGCGCTGCGCGGATCGATCAACCCGAAGTGCCCGCCGGCGACCCGGCTGAGCACGGCGGTCGGGTGGCGCCGCAGGTAGGACTCGCTCACCTCGATCGGCACGATGCCGTCGCCGGTCCCGTGCACCACCCGGACCCGGCCCCGGGGCGTCGGCAGCAGCGCCGGGTCCAGGTCGGGGCGGGCGGCCGCGGCCCCGCCCAGGAAGGCCGGCACCGCGTCGCCGTCCAGGCGCAGGTCCTCTGCCAGCCGCAGGTCGGCGACCGGTGCCAACGCCAGGACGCCGACCGGCTGCTCCAGCGTCGCGCCCGCCTGCAGGGCCAGGTGGCCACCGGCGGAGTGCCCGACGAGGACCAGGCGGCGGCCGGTGAGGACCGGGTCGCCGCCGATGGCACGCACGGCCGCGTGCACGTCCTCCACGGCGAGGTCCGGGCGGCCGGGGACCCTGCGGTACTCCGGTGCCACCGACGGCCACCCGGCCGCCGCCAGCGCCTCGGTCATCGGCCGCAGGTGCACCCGGTCGAACGCGGGCCGCCAGAACCCACCGTGGACCACCACCAGGAGCGGCCGGTCGGCCGCCTGCTCCTCGGCGAACCGGACGTCGGCCGCCTGCCCGCCCGGCCCGTAGGCCAGGACCGCGTCGGGCGCCGACGCCGTCCGGGTCAGCACCGAGCGGTCCTCCGGACCCGCGGCTGCCATGGGCAAGTAGTACCCGATCGGTTCGGGGCCGCCGCGGCCGGACACCGTTCGGGGATAGCGTCCGGTCCGGAAAGAGGAGGCGCCATGACGATCGAGGACGGCGTACGCGCCATCGAGGGCGGGATCGCGACGGACTTCACCGCGCGGATGGACTACGCGGGCTACCTGTCGCTGGACACGCTGCTGTCGGCACAGCACCCGATCAGCGACCACCACGACGAGCCGCTGTTCATCATCGCCCACCAGACCACCGAGCTCTGGCTGAAGCTGGCGCTGCACGAGCTGCGCGCCGTGCGGGCCCACCTGGACGGCGACGACGTCCGGCGCGCCCGCAAGGGCCTGTCGCGGGTCAAGCACGTCTTCCGCACCCTCACCGACCAGTGGTCGGTCCTCGCCACCCTGACCCCCAGCGAGTACTCCGAGTTCCGGGGTGTGCTCGGCAACGCGTCGGGCTTCCAGTCCCACCAGTACCGCGCGGTCGAGTTCGTCCTCGGCAACAAGAACGAGCGGATGCTGAAGGTCTTCGCGTCCCGGCCCGACGTCCACGGCATGCTGGCGGAGCTGCTGGACTCCCCGACCGTCTACGACGCCTTCCTGTCCTTCCTCGCGCGGCGCGGGCACCCGATCCCGCAGCACGTCCTCGACCGCGACGTCCGCACGGCCTGGGTGGAGGACGCGTCGCTGCTCCCGGTGTTCACGGCCGTCTACGAGGACACGACGACCCACTGGGCCGAGTACGCCATGTGCGAGGACCTCGTCGACCTCGAGGACGCCGTCCAGCTCTGGCGCTTCCGCCATCTCCGGACGGTGCAGCGGACCATCGGCTTCACGACGGGGACCGGGGGCAGCTCGGGCGTGGACTTCCTGAAGCGGGCGCTTGACCTGACGTTCTTCCCGGAGCTCTACACCGTGCGGACGCACATCGGTGCCTGAGGACGACGTCCGGCTGCCCCGGGAGCTCTTGGAGCTGGCGGCCACGCTCGACGCCGGCGACCCGCTCGCCGCCTACCGGTCGGAGTTCGTGCTGCCCGAGGGCGTGCTGGCCTACCTCGACGGCAACTCCCTCGGCCGGCCGCTGCGGATCACCCGCGAACGGCTGGCCCGCTTCGTGGACGGCGAGTGGGGCGAGCGGTTGATCCGCTCCTGGGACGAGCGCTGGCTGGACCGCCCGACCGCCGTCGGCGACCTCGTCGGCCGCGCCGTCCTGGGTGCCGCGCCGGGACAGACCGTCGTCGGTGACTCGACGACCGTCATGCTCTACAAGCTCATCCGCGCCGCCGTCGACGCCCGCGCCGACCGCACCGAGATCATCGCCGACACGGAGAACTTCCCCACCGACCGGTTCGTCCTCGCCCGCATCGCGGCGGAGACCGGGCGCACCATCCGCTGGATCGACCCCGACCCCGCCACGGGGGTGCAGCCGGCCGAGGTGGCGGCGCTGCTCGGCGACCGGACGGCGCTCGTGGTGCTCAGCCACGTCGCGTACAAGTCGGCCTACGTCGCCGACCTGCCGGGGATCACCGCCGCCGCCCACCGTGCCGGCGCGCTGGTGCTCTGGGACCTCTGCCACTCGGCCGGTGCGGTCGAGACGGAGCTGGACGCGGCCGGCGTCGACCTCGCCGTCGGGTGCAGCTACAAGTTCCTCAACGGCGGGCCCGGCGCACCGGCGTTCGGCTACGTCGCCGAGCGGCTCCAGGGGGAGCTGGTCCAGCCGATCACGGGCTGGATGGGGCACGCCGAACCCTTCGCGATGGGCCCGGACTACGTTCCCGCGTCCGGCATCCGCCGCTTCCTCAGCGGCACTCCCCCGATCCTGTCGATGATCCCGCTGGAGGACATGCTGACCCTGGTCGAGCGGGCCGGGATGCCGGCGATCCGGGAGAAGTCGGTGCGGCTCACCGAGTACGCGATCGCCGTGGCCGACGAGGTGCTCGCCCCGCTCGGGGTCGTCGTCGCCTCGCCCCGGGACGCCGACCGCCGGGGCGGGCACGTCACCCTGGAGCACGACCTGATGCGGGCCGTCGTCGAGGAGCTGTGGCGCCGCGGCGTCATCCCCGACTTCCGTCCGACCCGTGGCCTTCGGGTCGGGCTCTCACCGCTCAGCACCAGCTTCGCGGAGCTGGCCACCGCCCTCGCGCACGTCCGGCAGCTCCTCGAGGAGGGATCAGGCGGCTGAGGCGCGGCCGTCCCGAGCGTCGCGGTCCCGCGATCGACCGGGGCGGTCGTGCTCGCCTCCGGACGGTCCCGGGTGCGCCGCCGAGCGGGTCCGGAGCCAGGCCTCCCACTCCGACCGGTCGCTGCGACCGGGCCGCATGGCGCCGAACGCGACGAACAGGACGGCGACGGCGGTCAGCACGACCAGCACGACCAGGATGACCTCCCACCCGAACAAGGGCGGGACGGTCATGCTGCCGGGGGCCGGCGGGGTGCTCGCAGGGGCCATGCGACGAGGATGCGCCCCGCCGCTGTCCCGGTGAGCGCCTCGCGCCACTCCTCTCACCCGCGGGAGCGAGGCCGCGCACCGCGAGCCCTGGACCGGTGACGACCCGATCGGGCGTCGCGACCCCGCTCCTCCGGGTGAGGCCGCTCAACCGGGCGGAGCCGGCAGCCGATCCGGAGTCGTAATGTCCCCCGGACTCGGGGCGGAACTGCGTACGGAGGCACGTGGCTTGAGCATCGAACTGCACGACGACCGCGAGGCGGCGGAAAGCCTGGACGCAGGCCGCGGGACCTCGGACCGTGCGCGCCCGAACGTCTCCGGGGACCTGCCCTCGGTGCTCGAGGTGGGGCCCATGTTCCGCCGCGCCGTCGCCGGCTACGACCGCTTCCAGGTCGACACCTACGTGCGGTGGGCCGAGGACGAGCTCGTGGCCGCCGACCGCGAGCGCGCGCACCTGGTGGCCCGCCAGCTGGAGAGCGAGGCCGCCCTCGCGGAGGCCCGCACCCTGCTCTCGCACTCGGCAGGTGGCGCCGAGTACGTCCTGGCGTCCCAGCGGATCGGGTCGATGCTCGCCTCGGCCGCGGACCAGGCCGAGACCATCCGGGCCGCGGCCGAGAACCACCGCTCGGTCGCCCGCGCCCAGGCCGAGGTCATCGCCGCGGACGCGCGACGGGTGCTCGCCGAGGCGGAGTCCGGGGCAACGCAGCTGCTCACCGAGGCCGCCGCACAGGTCGCGGCCATGACCGACGAGGCCCGGCGGGTCCTCGCCGAGGCGGAGCGGGCCGGCCGGGAGGTCCGCGCGGAGGCCGACGGGCATCTCGCGCAGGCCCGCGCCGTCGAGACGCTCGCCCTGGAGCAGGCGGAACGGATCCGCCGGCAGGCGCTCGAGGACGCGGGAGCCGCCCGGCTGGCCGCCCGCGCCGAGGTCGTGCGGATGCTGGAGACCGCTCGCGCGCAGCGACGGCGCACGGACGCCGAGGCGAGCGCCGTCCGCGACGGCGCCGAGCGGGATGCGGCCACGCGCCGGGCCGCACTGCTGGCGGAGACGGCGCAGCTCGAGCAGCGGCGCGAGACGCTCAGGGCGGAGCTGGAGACCGTCCCCGAACCGGTCGTGGCGTCCTCCGGTGCGCTGTACCTGCACGCCCGGGCCTACCTCGAGCGCATCCAGGGCCGGCTCGGGCGGCACGTGCCGCCCGGTGGGACGGCGGCGGGTCCGACCTCTCACGTCCCCACCCGGACGTCGGAGCGCACCGCGGCCTGACCCGGGCGATCCCGCCGAGCTCCCGCGTCGTGACCGGCGGACACTGACACCGGCGGCGACGCGCGAGGGAGCGTGATGGGCAGGACCGGACCCGTCGTGCTCGCGCTCCCCTTCCGTGGCACGTGGATCGTGCGGAACAGCCCGGCGCGCCGGGTGCCCAGCCACGGCACCCACCTGTTCGCGACGACGTACGCCATCGACTTCGTCGCGGTCCGGGGACGGCGCACGGCCACCACGCGCGACTGGCGCACGCTGCTCTCGACGGAGCCGGCCGACCGCTTCCTCGCCTTCGGGCAGCCGATCCTCGCGCCCGCGGCCGGCCGGGTGGTGGCGGTCCACGACGGGGAGCCCGACCACCGGGCCCGGCGGTCGCAGCCCACGCTGCTGGCCTACGCGCTCACCCAGGCGGCCCGGGTGCGCGGCGGAGCAGGCGCCATCGCCGGCAACCACGTGATCCTCGAGTGCGCCGGCGGTGCTCACGTCGTCCTCGCGCACCTGCGGGCCGGGTCCGTCCAGGTGGTGCCCGGCGACACGGTGGTCGTCGGCCAGGAGCTGGCCGGCTGCGGCAACTCCGGCAACTCCACCCAGCCGCATCTGCACATGCAGGTGATGGACGGCCCCGACCCGTTCACGGCACGTGGACTGCCCGTGGAGTTCCGGGACTACCGGATCCGGTCCCGGACCGGGAACCCGGTCGCCGTGGCTCGGGGCGTGCCCGGTGAGGCGGGGGTCGTCGAGGCGGGGGTCGTCGAGGCGGTCTGACGGTCTCGCGCCATCCCGTCGCCGCCCGCCCACCGACCTGCCTGGTTCGACCGACCGCCCGACCGACAGGATGCCTCCCATGCGCTGGTCCACCTACCTCTCCCCCACCGACGGCCGTGCGCACGTGGCCCTCTCGCACGACGAGCGGCTCTTCGGGCTGCGCGACGTCTCCAGCCTGCTCGAGCTGCTCGGGGACGGCTTCGAGGAACGCCTGGCCGAGGCCGGCGAGCGCGCGCTGCGCGACCCGTTCGAGGTGGTCGAGGAGACCGGTGCCCACTTCCTCGCCCCGGTTCCCGCACCGCCCTCCATCCGCGACTTCATGGCGTTCGAGGAGCACGTGAAGACCAGCAGGGAGGCGCTCGGGAACCGCGTCGACCCGGTCTGGTACGAGCTCCCGCTCTTCTACTTCAGCAACCCGGCCGCCACCCGCGGACCGCACGACGACATCCCGGTCTCCCCCGGCTCGGCCCGGTTCGACTACGAACTGGAGATCGCCGCCGTCATCGGCCGGGCGGGCAGCGACCTGCACCCGGACCGGGCGGAGAGCCACGTCGCCGGCTACCTGGTCATGTGCGACTGGAGCGCCCGGGACCTGCAGGAGCAGGAGATGCGCGGCCTGCTCGGTCCGGCCAAGGGCAAGGACGGCGCGACCAGCTTCAGCCGGCACCTCGTCACCCCCGACGAGCTGGCGCCACACCGCGCGGGCAACGCCTACGACCTGACCATGACCGCAGAGGTGAACGGCAGGCCGTACTCCCGGGGCAACGTCGCCACGATCCACTGGAGCTTCGGTGAGCTGCTGGCCTACGCCTCGCGGGGCACCACGCTGCGGCCCGGCGACGTTCTCGGCAGCGGAACCGTCGGCACCGGCTGCATCCTCGAGCTGTCGCGGGTGCACGGTGCGGACGCGTTCCCGTGGCTCCGCCCGGGTGACCAGGTGCGGCTCGAGGTGGAGCACGTCGGGGTGATCGAGTCCACCGTCGTCCCCGGTCCGCCGGTGGTGCCGCTGCGCTGATCGCTCGCCCACGGGACTGCGGTCCGGTCCGGCCCATCAAGGCACTGCGATCGGCGGGACTCCCTGGTTGACTCGGCCCATGGTCTCACCACTGCCGGAACCGAATCAGGAGATCGACCCGGACGAGCCCGTGCCCGACGATCCGGCCGAGCTGCTCCCCGACGCCCCCGAGCCGCTCCCGCCGCCACCCATCGAGGCGACCCCGGACGATCCCGGCGGCGACCCGGGTGGAGTGCCCGAGCCCGCGTGAGCCGGACACCGCACCGCGCCGGCCGGCTCAGTTCGGGGGCAGGTGGCTCTCCGGCACCGACCCGGTGTCGCTGAGCTCGCGGGCGACGTCGAGGAGCTTGCGGTTCAGCTCCTGCGACACCCGGGCGAGGACGCCGAAGGCCTGCTGAGCGGTGACCTTGTGCCGCTCCATGAGGATGCCCTTGGCCTGCCCGATGACGTCCCGGTTCAGCATCCCGGTCCGCAGGTGCGCCTCGTGCTCGGCGCCGGCGAGGGCGATGGCCGCATGGCTGGCGAACACCAGACCGATGTCCTGGCTCTCCTCGTCGAAGGCGCCGCGCGTCCGCGAGTACAGGTTCAGCGCGCCCAGCTTGTCGCCGGCGACGAACAGCTGGAAGCACATCATGCTGCCGACACCCAGCTCCGCGGCCCGGCGGGTGAAGTCGGGCCAGCGGTCGTCGCTGGCCAGGTCGTCGACCCGCACGACCTGGTGATTCCACACCGCATCCAGGCAGGGGCCCTCGCCCTGCTGCTCCTGCAGGGCGTCGAGGATCCTCGGCAGGTCGCTGCTGGCGGCGCGTGACTCGATCTTCCGCCGTCCGATCACGTAGCTCACCCCGCACTCGTCGGCGTGCGGGACGGTGCTGACGGCCGATGCGGTGATCGCCTGGAGGGTGTCCTCCACGTCGCCGTGCTCCTCCTGCAGGTGACGGGCGACCCGGCTCATGACGTCGCCCAGTCGCGGGGGGGAACCGGCACTGCCGGGCAGGTCCTCCGTGGCCGACGTCATGGCTGGAACCTACTCGCACGACACCCCCGTGAGGTGGCGATCCGAGCCGGCGAGGGTCAGGATGTGGGAGCGGCGGGGGCCCCGGTTCCAACGGACCGGACGAGCCCCCGCCCGCCAAGCGTCGGCGGCGGAGAACCCCTGCGACGGCCGCGGGACGCGTACCGTCGGCCGCACGCCTGGCGGTCGGGGTCCCACGCCCACAGGTCAGGCTCCGCCGGTTCAAACCAGCAGCTCGGCAGAGCTGCCTTCGGGCGTCCGAGGGTGCGCAGCTCCGTCGACGGGTCCTCGCCCGCGTCGGCCGACCGGCAGGCGACCCGATGAGCACCGATCAGCAGCCCGCTTCCTCACCCCTGGACGCGGCGGCCGCGGCCCTGGGCCGACTGTCCTTCGCCGACACCTCGATGGACGCGATGCTCCAGCGCGTCGCCGACCTGGCCAAGCGGACCATTCCGGGCGTCGCCGAGGCGTCGGTCAGCCTGATCACCCACGACAAGCCCGGCACCCCGGCCTACACCGGACGGCTGGCGCTGGACCTCGACGAGAGCCAGTACGGCCGGGGCTACGGCCCCTGCCTGGAGGCCGCTGTCGGCGAGGAGATCCGGGAGATCACCGACGCGCGGGAGGAGACCCGGTGGCCGGGCTACGCCCGCGCCGCGGTGGAGCGGGGCTCGCTGAGCTCCCTCTCGGTACCGGTGCCCGTGCGGGAGGCCGTCCACGGTGCCCTCAACCTGTACGGCGTCGAGGCCCGGGCGTTCGACGACGACGCCCGCGGGACCGCGCGCGTCTTCGCCTCCTATGCCGCCGTCGCCGTCCACAACATGCACCTGTACGAGAGCACCCGTGACCTGGCGCAGAACCTGGACGCCGCCATGCAGACGCGCGCGGTGATCGAGCAGGCCAAGGGCATCCTGATGAGCCAGCGGCGCTGCGACGCCACCGAGGCCTTCGCCGTGCTCGCCGCCGCTTCCCAGCGCTCGAACCGCAAACTGCGCGACATCGCCCGGGCGATCGTCGAAGGCGTCGGCGATGCCAGGAGCGACCAGGACTGACCGCCGACCGGGACCGGGGCGCAGGGCTCCCGCCGACGGCGCGCCGCTACCGTCACGGCGGTGCCGCACGGGGCGGCCGAAGGGAGGCACGCCACGTGGCGAAACTGGAGTCACTGCGCCGGTTCGGTCTGGTGCTGGAGATGGCCGAGGCCGCCGGCGACGGCGACTGGGCGGCCTGGACCAAGGTGCTCGGCTCCCTCGACGAGGACACCCGCGCCGACGTCGTCCGCCAGTCGTCGCTGGTCATCGCCATGCTCTGCGACCGGGAGGCCGAGCGGCGCGGGATCACCCGCGACCAGTTCCTCGCCCAGTTCCGGGCCGAGGCCATGGACCAGCTCGGCTGATCCGGCCGCCTCCGGAGCCGGCCTCCGTATCGTCGGGCCGTGACCGCGGGGACGAACTGGGCCGGCAACCACACCTACCGGGCGCAGCGGCTGCACCGGCCCACGACGCTGGAACAGGTGCAGGAGCTCGTCGCCGGGGCCGCGCACATCCGCGTCCTGGGCTCCCGGCACTCCTTCACCGACATCGCCGACTCCGCCGAGCTCGTCTCGCTGGAGGCCGTGCAGACCGAGGACTCCGCCACCTCGGGGATCGACGTCGACCTGTCCGCCGGCACGGTCACGGTCGGCGGCGGCCTGAAGTACGGCGAGCTGGTCGACGTCCTGCGGGACGAGGGCGCGGCCCTGCACAACCTCGCCTCGCTCCCGCACATCTCCGTCGCCGGGGCGGTGGCCACGGCCACCCACGGCTCCGGCGTCGGCAACGGCAACCTGGCCACCGCCGTCGCGGCGCTGGAGATGGTGACCTCCGACGGCGACATCGTCCGGGCCGCCCGGGGTGACGCCGACTTCGACGGCATGGTCGTCGGCCTCGGGGCCCTCGGCGCGGTCACCCGGCTCACCCTCGACATCCGGCCCGCCTTCCAGGTGGAGCAGCGGGTGTTCGAGAACCTGGCCTGGGACGCCCTCCACGAGCACTTCGACGAGGTCATCACGGCCGGGTACAGCGTCAGCCTCTTCACGCTCTGGGGCGCCGACGTGGACATGGTGTGGGTCAAGACCCGGACCGGCCAGGACGTGCCGCCGGACGGCGACCTGTTCGGCGCGCGTCCCGCCGTCGTCGAGCGGAACCCGGTCCCGGGGCTCGACCCGACCCCGTGCACGCCGCAACTGGGCCGGCCCGGGCTCTGGTCGGACCGCCTGCCGCACTTCCGCATGGGCTTCACCCCGAGCAGCGGCGACGAGCTGCAGTCGGAGTACGTCCTCCCGCACGGCTGCGCGGTCCCGGCGATCCAGGCGGTGCACGCGCTGGCCGACCGGATCGCCCCGCTGCTGCTCACCTGCGAGATCCGCGCCGTCGCCGCAGACCGCCTGTGGCTGAGCACCGCCTACGACCGGGCGAGCGTCGCGCTGCACTTCACGTGGCGGCCCGCACCCGGTCCGGTCGCCGACGTCCTGGTGGACCTCGAGCGTGCCCTCGAGCCCTTCGCGACCCGCCCGCACTGGGGCAAGGTGTTCCGGGCCGGCGCCGCGGCGATCGCGCCGCTCTACGAGCGGCACGCCGACTTCCTGGCGCTCGCCGGGCGGCTGGACCCGCGCGGCGCCTTCGGCAACGACTGGCTGCGTCGTCACCTGCTCGGCAACGGCTGACCCGGTCCCCCGGCCGGAACCGGCCGGTCAGTCCGCGTCGGCCCAGGAGCGGACGACGGCGACGTCCAGCGGGAAGTCGATCGGGAAGCCGCCGAACAGCAGCCGCCCCGCCTCCGCAGCCGCCTGGCGCACCTCCTCGGCGACGGCGTCCGCGAGCGCCGCCGGGGCGTGCACCACCACCTCGTCGTGCAGGAAGAACACCAGATGTGGACGCTCGCTGACCGTGCCCGTGCCGCCCAGGCGCCAGAGCCGGTTCCGCAGGTCCGCCAGCCAGCACAGCGCCCACTCGGCCCCGGTCCCCTGGACGACGAAGTTGCGGGTGAACCGGCCCCAGGCGCGCCGGCGGCGATCCCGGTCCTCGACCGAGCCCCGCTCCTCGGGCGGCTCACCCGGCGCGTCCGCGCCGCTCCCGCGCGCGGGGAACGGCGAGCCGCGCCCCAGCAGCGTGTGCACCACCTCGCCGCGCTCGCCCGCGCGTGCGGCCTCCTCCACCAGCCCGATCGCCCGCGGGTAGCGGCGGGTCAGGCGGGGCATCATGCGCCCGCTCTCGCCGCGGGTGCCCCCGTACATGGCGCCGAGCATCCCGAGCTTGGCCTCGGCGCGGCTGGCCACCGCTCCGCCGGCGACCATGCCCGAGTAGAGGTCGCTCGACCGGGCGGCCTCGGCCATCGCCTGGTCCCGGCTCATGCCGGCGAGCACGCGCGGCTCCAGCTGGGCGACGTCGGCGACGACGAACCGCCAGCCGTCGTCGGCGACCGCGGCGGGACGCACCTGGAGCGGCATGGAGAGCGCGCCACCGCCGGTGGACGCCCATCTCCCGGTGACCACGCCGCCGGGCAGGAACCAGGCACGGAAGCGGCCGTCGCGCACCCAGGTGTCCAGCCAGTTCCAGCCGTTGGCCTGCACCAGCCGCGACAGCTTCTTGTACTCGAGCAGGGCCGGGATGCCCGGGTGGTCGAGCTCCTGGAGCGTCCACGAACGGGTGTCCTCCACCGGCAGGCCCGCGGCCTGCAGGGCGCGCAGCAGCTCGCCGGGTGAGTCCGGGTTGAGCGCCGGCGCGGCGAACGCCTCGCGGATCCCGGTGAGCAGCCGCTCGAGCCCGGCGGGTCGCACCCCGGCCGCTGGACGCGGGCCGAGGAGGGCCGCCAGCAGGGCCTCGTGCACGTCGGCGCGCCAGGGCAGCCCGGCGTGGGTCATCTCGGCGGCCACCAGCGCACCCGCGGACTCCGCCGCGATCAGCAGGGCGAGCCGGCCGGGCTCGTCCGAGGCGGCCAGCGCCTCCTGCTGACGCCGGTGCTCGGCGATCGGGTCCAGCCGGTCGGCCGGGTCGGTCAGCGGGAACAGCGCGGCGTCGGTGGCCGTGACGGGCGCCAGCGCGTCCCACCCCCGCGCCTGCTCCCCGGCGAGCAGGCGCTGGTCCACGAACGGGCTGCGCCGGAGCAGGGCATGGCTCAGCCGAAGGTCCCAGCACCGCTCGACGCGGACACCGGCATCCAGGAGGGCCGGATACCAGCGGGTCGTGTCGTCCCACACCCAGCGGACCGGCGAGGACTCGCGCTCCCGGACGTAGTCGGGCAGGTCACCGGTCGCCAGCACCGTGCTCGCGCCGCCGTCGTCGTCTTCGTCGATGGACCGCCACACCTCGACCTCGCGCTCACCGCGGCGCACGAGCACGATGCGGTCCACCGGACCAGTCTCGCCGACGGGTCCGACAGCTCCGCTCGGCCCGGGTTCCGGGCGGACGACATGTCGACAAGTTGCCGAGTCGTCGTGTCGCCGAGTCGCCGAGTCGACAGAAACCACCAAGCGGACGGGCCTGTTTCGTTGCACATGTGCCGGAGCCAGGTGTGCCCACGGCTCCGTAACGTCACGGAGAGCACCCGCCCCGTGTCTTTCCGTCGTGCCGAGCGCCCGTCATCATCTCGAGGAGCTTCCTGTGTCTTCCTTCTCCCGCCCGTTCCTGACCCTGCTGACCGACAGCTCCGCCCTCCCGGCGGCAGAGCAGCTGTCCGACTCGCCGCCGGTCATCGCGATGACCGAGGAGGGCTGGCGAGTGGAGGCGCTGTGCGCCGAGACCGACCCGGAGGCCTTCTTCCCGGAGAAGGGTGGCTCCACCCGGGAGGCCAAGCGCGTCTGCACCGGGTGCGCCGTCCGCGCCGAGTGCCTCGAGTTCGCCCTCACCAACGACGAGCGGTTCGGCATCTGGGGCGGCCTGTCCGAGCGCGAGCGTCGCCTGCTGCGCCTGCAGCGTCGCGACGCCATCAGCGCCTGAGGCTCCGCTCGAACGCTGCCGCGCAGTGCGCCCGTGCCGGAGCGGCAGCCACACTGACCAGGTGACGCCGCACCCCCCGCCGTCCTCCGCCGCGCACGGCGTCGTCCGCCTGCTCAACACCGCGGGAGGCCGGGTGCTCTGCCTGGCCGGCGACGTCGACGGGACGGTCGTCGCCGCCTTCCTGCGGCACTACGGGCGCGAGCCCGCCCGCATCGACGGCATCGACGGCGGCTCGGTGACCACCCTGTCGGCACCGGCGGCCGAGCTGGTGCGCGACCACCTGGAGCTCGCCCGGCAGGCGGGACGACCGGTGACGCTGCGCGGCACCCACGTCGCGCGGCTGGCCGCCGGCTGATCGAGCCGGCCCTCCGACGGCTCCGCGCGGACCGGTCGGGTCAGTCCTCGTCGGCCGGTGCGTCGTCACGATGCCCACGGCCCCGGAAGCCGGGGCCGTCGCCCCCCTTATGGCCGGCG
>CADCTN010000096.1 GCA_902805535.1 uncultured Blastococcus sp.
GCCGTCCGGCGGCACCGGTCACCCCGCTGGCCCGCCGGAGGGGCCACGCCCGGCCGCGGCGGCGGCTGCTGCAGCTCGCCGGACTCGTCGTCGTGATGGCTGTCCTGGCCTGGCTCCTGCTCGTGGGGCCGGTGCTGGCCGTCCGTGCGGTGCAGGTGGACGGCCTGGTCACCCTGCCGGCCGACCAGGTCCAGGAGGCCGCCGGCATCGGCTCGGGCACGCCGCTGGTGCGGGTCGACGTCGATGCCGCCGAGGCCCGCGTCGCCCGCCTGCCCCAGGTGGCCGCCGTGGAGGTCACCCGCGACTGGCCCGACAGCGTCGTGATCACCATCGTGGAACGGGTGCCCGTCGCGGTCGTCGGTGAGCCGGGACGCCGCTCGCTGATCGATGCCGACGGTGTGCTCTTCGACATGGTCACCGGCGCGACCCCCGACGGCGTCGTACCCCTCGACGTGGCCACACCGGGCCCGGAGGACCCCGCCACGCTCGCGGGCATCGCCGCGGTCGGCTCGCTGCCGGCCGGCGTGCGGGCGCAGGTGGCCTCGGCCGCGGCCACCGGTCCCGACGACATCTCGCTGACGCTGACCGACGGCACGACGGTGCGCTGGGGCGAGGCGACCGGGTCCGGGGCGAAATCCGCGGCCCTGGTCGGCCTGCTGGAGCAGATCGAGGCGGGCTCCCTGGAGCCGGCCGCCACGATCGACGTCAGCACCCCGGACGCGGTGGTGCTCCGCTAGCCGCCGCAGCAGCATGAGGGCATGACCGAGTCCGGAAGCCCACACCCGTCCGAGCCCCGATCAGCACCGCCGGCCGGCGCGGGGACACCGATCAGCAGGTTCCCGGTGCCCCCGCGGGAGGAACTCCCGGCCGAGCTGCGCGAGCGCTTCGCGGCGGTGGAGGACAGGTCGGGGTTCCTGCCGAACGTCTTCGCGGCCCTGTCCTGGCGCCCGGCCGAGGCATCCGCCTTCTTCGCGATGCACGACGCGCTGATGGACAAGGAGACCCCGGCGCTGTCGAAGGCCGACCGCGAGATGATCGTCGTGGCCACGAGCGCCGCCAACGGGTGCCTCTACTGCGTCGTGGCGCACGGGGCGATCCTCCGCGTCCGCGCTCGTGACCCGTACCTGGCCGACCAGGTCGCCGTCGACTGGCGCAAGGCCCCGCTGGCACCGCGGATGCACGCGGTCCTCGAGGTCGCCGTCCGGCTGGCGACCTCACCGGTGGAGGTGGCGCCCGGCGATCTCGCGGCGCTCCGGGCGCACGGACTGACCGACGAGGACGTGTGGGACGTCGGCGCCATCGTGTCCTTCTTCGCGCTGTCCAACCGGCTCGCGCACTGGGCGGCGATCCCGCCCAACGACGAGTTCTTCCTCATGGGCCGGCTGCCGAAGGCCTGAGCCCCGGACGACGCGGCCGGGAGGTCGCACACCGTGGCCTCCCGGCTGCGAACGGCTCCGGGTAGCGCCCGCGGTCGACACGCCGGACCTGCGACACGCCCGACGCGCAACATCTCTTTGGCGAGTTCCCGCTCGGGGGAGTGCCCCGGGTCTGCACCCCGGCGTGAGACGTTCGCGGCGCGGGTCGTCACACCCAGTGGTGTTGATGTGACGAACGGGTCGCATGTGTTGGGTGCGATCCGCTCCTACCGACACGCCGACCCAGGGAGGGTGTTTGTGTCGGCCTCTCCGCCGCACCTAACTTCGTCCTCGTCGACCGAGTTGACATAACTGTAAGGCTGAACTTGAGGATGAGGGTCCAGTTGGGGAGCGCCGCATGACACCTCCGCACAACTATCTAGCGGTCATCAAGGTCGTCGGCATCGGCGGCGGCGGGGTGAACGCGG
>CADCTN010000097.1 GCA_902805535.1 uncultured Blastococcus sp.
CGTGCTCGTCGGCGAAGCGGGCGTGCAGCTCGTCGGCGGCCTGCTGGTGCTCGGTGGGCCGCTCGCGCGGGTCCTGGATGGTGAGGCCCGCGGCGATGACCAGCACCTCCTCCAGCACCCCGCGCCGGTCGCCCTCGACGACCATGCGGGCGATCCGCGGGTCCAGGGGGAGCGCCGCCAGAGCGCGCCCGGTGGCGGTCAGCTTCCCGTGCTCGTCGAGGGCGTGCAGCTCCTCGAGCAGCGCCATCCCGTCGGCGACCGCCCGGCGGTCCGGCGGGTCGACGAACGGGAAGTCCGCCACGTCGCCGAGGTCCAGCGCAGCCATCTGCAGCAGCACCGAGGCCAGGTTGGTCCGCAGGATCTCGGGGTCGGTGAACTCCGGGCGCGCCTCGAAGTCCTGCTCGGTGTAGAGCCGGATGGCGATGCCCGGCCCGAGCCGACCGCAGCGTCCCGAGCGCTGCCGGGCCGAGGCCTGGCTCACCGGCTCGATGGGCAGCCGCTGCACCTTGGTGCGCAGGCTGTACCGCGAGATCCGCGCCGTCCCCGGGTCGATGACGTAGCGGATGCCGGGCACGGTCAGCGACGTCTCGGCGACGTTGGTCGCCAGCACGATCCGCCGTCCGGGATGCGGGGCGAACACGCGGTGCTGCTCGGCGGCCGAGAGCCGCGAGTACAGCGGGACGATCTCGGTGTGCGGCAGCCCGCGCTCCTCGAGCGCGTCCTGGGTGTCGCGGATCTCCCGCTCGCCGGCGAGGAACACCAGGATGTCACCGGGCCCCTCGGTGGTGAGCTCGTCGACCGCGTCCAGGACGGCCGACACCTGGTCGCGGTCGGGGTCGGCCTCCGGGTCGTCGGGATCGACCACCGGGCGGTAGCGGACCTCCACCGGGTACGTCCGCCCGGTCACCTCCACGACCGGCGCGCCCGAGAAGTGCGCCGCCACCCGCTCGACGTCGATGGTCGCCGAGGTGATGACCAGCTTCAGGTCCGGACGGCGCGGCAGGATCTGGGCGAGGTAGCCCAGCAGGAAGTCGATGTTGAGGCTCCGCTCGTGGGCCTCGTCGAGGATGATCGTGTCGTACTGGCGCAGCAGCCGGTCGTGCGCGATCTCGGCCAGCAGGACGCCGTCGGTCATGAGCTTGACCAGCGTGTTCTCGGAGACCTGGTCGTGGAAGCGCATCTTGACGCCGACGACCTCACCCAGCGGGGTCCCGAGCTCCTCCGCGATCCGCTCGGCGACGCTGCGGGCGGCGATCCGGCGCGGCTGCGTGTGCCCGATGCGGCCGCGGACGCCCCGGCCGAGCTCGAGGGCGATCTTGGGCAGCTGCGTCGTCTTCCCCGAGCCGGTCTCACCGGCGACCACGACGACCTGGGCGTCGCGCAGGGCGGCGGCGATGTCGTCCCGGCGGGCGCTGACCGGGAGCTCCTCGGGGTAGCGGACCGTCGGGACGGCGGCGCGACGCCGGGCGATCCGCGCCTCGGCGGTGGCGACGTCCGCGGCGATCCGCTCCCGCTGGCGGGCCCGCGCCTGCGGGTCCCGGGTGGTCCGCAATCCGTCCAGCCGGCGGCGCAGCCGGTGCTCGTCGGCGAACGTGAGGTCGGCGAGCCGCGCGCGCAGATCGTCTGTCGGGGCACTCACGGCGGGGCTCGCGTTCCTCTCGGGCGGTCGGTGCGCCGGAAACCCGGCGTGTCCAGGATCGCACCCGCCCGGTCGCAGCATTCCGGCGTCGCCCTCCGACGATCAATGTACCGTGCATCTTGTTGCGTGCGTCGTGCAACGATCGCCGTCGCGCTGCGCACGGCACTCCCTGGAGGTGCGCGCCATGCCCGGAACCGACCGGCTCGCCGAGATCCGCCAGCTGTCCGAGCAGCTCCCCCGCTTCATGCGGCTCGTGCACGCGCTGAAGACCCAGGTGGCCAAGGGCGACAACCGCGACCGGGCCGCCCTGGTGCTGCTGTTCCCGCTGGTGCGGCTCGGTCCCCTGCGCCAGGGCGCACTCGCCGAGCTGGTGCACGCCGACCCGTCGACGATCAGCCGGCACGTCGGCGCGCTGGTCGAGCAGGGCCTGGTCCGACGGGTCGCCGACGACGCCGACGGACGGGCGAGCCGCCTGCTGGTCACCGAGGCCGGTCACGCCGCGCTGGAGACCCTCCGCCGCGAGCGCGAGGACCACCTCGGCCGCGTGACCGCCGGCTGGGCCGACGCCGACCTCGCCACCCTCACCACCCTGTTCGGTCGTCTCCTGGACGACATCGCCGCCACCCTGCCCGGCACCGAGGCCGGCGCCCTCGACCCGGGAGAGATCCGATGAGCCAGTCCACCCGCACCACGGCGGCCGAGCGCAGGGGCGCCCGTGCGGCAGCCGCCGCGCCGGACGCCGGGGGCGCCTTCACGCACCGTCAGATCGTGCAGATCATGCTCGGCCTGGTCACCGCCATGTTCCTCGCGGCCCTGGACCAGACCGTCGTCTCGACCGCGATCCGCACGATCGCCGACGACCTGCAGGGCTACGACCTGCAGGCCTGGGCGACGACGGCGTTCCTGATCACCTCGACGATCACCACCCCGCTCTACGGGAAGCTCTCCGACATCTACGGCCGCCGGCCGTTCTACCTCTTCGCCATCGGCGTCTTCATCCTGGGCTCCCTGGCCTGCGCGTTCGCCACGACGATGTACCAGCTCGCGGCCTTCCGGGCGCTGCAGGGCATCGGCGCCGGCGGCCTGATGTCGCTGGCGCTGGCCATCATCGGGGACATCGTGCCGCCGCGGGAGCGGTCGAGGTACCAGGGCTACTTCATGGCCGTGTTCGGTACGTCGAGCGTCCTGGGCCCGGTCATCGGTGGCTTCCTCGCCGGCCGCGACTCCCTGCTGGGCTTCGACGGCTGGCGCTGGATCTTCCTGATCAACGTGCCGCTGGGCGCGCTGGCCCTCGCCGTCGTCTTCCGGGTGCTGCACCTGCCGCACCGGCGCCGCGAGCACCGCATCGACTGGCCCGGGGCCCTCGCACTGGTGACGTTCCTGGTGCCGCTGCTGATCGTCGCCGAGCAGGGCCGGATCTGGGGCTGGGGCTCCGGTGGCGCCGTCCTCTGCTACGCCGTCGGCGCGGTCGGCTTCGTGCTCTTCCTGCTCGCCGAGCGGTCCTACGGGGAGGACGCGCTGCTCCCCCTCCGGCTGTTCCGGAACCGCAGCTTCGCCATCGGGGGCATCGGCAGCATCGTCATGGGCGCCGGCATGTTCGGCGGCATCCTGCTGCTCCCCCAGTACCTGCAGATCGTCCGGGGCTCCAGCGCCACCGTGGCGGGACTCCAGATGATCCCGCTGGTCGCCGGGATCATGGCCGGCGCGATGGGCTCGGGCATCGCGATCTCGAGGACCGGCAGGTACAAGATCTTCCCCCTGGTGGGGATCGCGTTCATGGTGACCGCACTGCTGTCCATGTCCTTCGTCGTCGAGGCGGACACCTCGGTCCTGACCCTCGTGCCGTTCATGGTGCTGCTCGGCATCGGCCTGGGCTTCAACTTCCAGCCGGTGATCCTCGCCGTGCAGAACGCGGTCTCGCCGCGGGAGATGGGCGTCGCCACCTCGTCGGTCACCTTCTTCCGCCAGATGGGCGGCACCATCGGGGTCACGGTGTTCCTCTCCGTCCTGTTCACCCGGCTGCCCCAGGACATCGGCGCCGCCGTGCGGGCGGCGGCCGCCGAGGACCCCCGCGTGGCCCAGGCGCTGCAGAGCGGTCAGCTGCAGACCGGCGACCTGTCCGACACCTCGTTCATCCAGGAGCTGCCCGGCCACCTCGCGCTGCCGTTCAAGGTGGGGTTCTCCGACTCCATCGACCAGGTGTTCCTCATCGCCGCCTGCGTCGTCGCGGTCGGGTTCTTCGTGTTCCTGTTCCTGCCGCAGCTCGCGCTGAGCGAGAAGTCGGGCATCCAGGCCTTGCAGGACGAGGCCGCCGGCAGCCCGGAGGTCCCGCGCCGCTGACCCGGTGGTCGAGAGAGCGGTTGTGGTCGCTGCACGCGGCGCGTCCGCGCGTGTCGGCGACCACAACTGCCCGCTCGCGTCCGGGCCTACCCTGACGCGCGTGCCCCCCTCGCTGATCCTGTCCCGTCGTGACCTCGATTTCATGCTGCACGAGTGGCTGGACGTCGAGTCGCTGACCAAGCGGCCGCGGTTCGCCGAGCACTCCCGCGAGACGTTCGACGCCGTCCTCGAGCTGGCCGAGCAGATCGCGACCGAGCACTTCGCCCCGCACAACCGCACGGCCGACCTCAACGAGCCACGCATGGTCGACGGCAGGGTCGAGATGATCCCCGAGGTCAAGAAGGCGCTGGAGGTCTTCGCCGACGCCGGGCTCATGGCCGGTTCCTTCGACGAGGAGCACGGCGGCATGCAGCTGCCGCAGACCGTCGGGCAGGCGGTGCTCGCCTGGTTCCAGGCCGCCAACATCGGGACGTCGGCCTATCCGTTCCTCACGATGGGCAACGCCCGCCTGCTGCTCGCGCACGGCAGCCAGGAGCAGATCGACACCTACGTGCGGCCCGAGCTCGAGGGCCGCTGGTTCGGCACGATGGCGCTCTCGGAGCCGCAGGCGGGCTCGTCGCTGGCCGACATCACCACCCGGGCGGTGCCGCAGGACGACGGCAGCTACCGGCTGACCGGCAACAAGATGTGGATCTCCGGCGGCGACCACGAGCTGACCGAGAACATCGTCCACCTCGTGCTGGCCAAGATCCCCGGCGGACCGGCCGGGGTGAAGGGCATCTCGCTGTTCATCGTGCCCAAGTTCCTGGTGCGGGAGGACGGCTCGCTCGGGGAGCGCAACGACGTCGTCCTCGCCGGGCTCAACCACAAGATGGGCTACCGGGGGACGACGAACACGCTGCTGAACTTCGGCGAAGGAGTGCACACGCCCGGCGGGCAGGCCGGAGCCGTCGGCTACCTCGTCGGCGAGCAGCACCGCGGCCTCACCTACATGTTCCACATGATGAACGAGGCGCGGATCGGCGTCGGCGTGGGCGCGACGGTGCTCGGCTACACCGGCTACCTGCACGCCCTCGACTACGCCCGGACCCGCACCCAGGGCCGGCCCGCCGGCGCCAGGGACCCGGACTCCAGGCCCGTGCCGATCGTCGAGCACGCCGACGTGCGGCGGATGCTGCTCACCGCGAAGTCCTACGTCGAGGGCGGGATGGCGCTCGGCCTGTACTGCGCCCGGCTCGTCGACGAGGAGCAGACGGCCGAGAGCGAGACCGACCGCGCCCGGGCCCACCTCCTGCTGGACATGCTCACCCCGATCGCGAAGGCCTGGCCCTCGCAGTGGGGGCCCGTGGCCGACGACCTCGCCATCCAGGTGCACGGCGGCTACGGCTACACCCGCGACTACCCGGTCGAGCAGTTCTACCGGGACAACCGGCTCAACCCGATCCACGAGGGGACCCAGGGCATCCAGTCGCTGGACCTGCTCGGCCGCAAGGTCGTCATGCAGGGCGGTGCCGGACTGGCACTGCTCGTCGAGACGATCACCGCGACCACGGCACGGGCCGCCGGCACCGAGTGGGCGGGGTTCGCCGCGGACGTCGACGCCGCCGTGGCGCGCCTGGCTTCGGTCACCGCGACGCTGTGGGGCGCCGGCGACCCGGCGGTCACGCTGGCCAACTCCCACGTCTACCTGGAGGCGGCCGGCCACCTGGTCCTCGCGTGGCTGTGGCTGGAGCAGGCACTCGCGACCGGGTCGTCGGACTCCGACTTCCACGAGGGCAAGCGTCAGGCCGCACGGTTCTTCTGGAAGTGGGAACTGCCGCGGGTGCACCACCGCTTCGACCTGCTGGAGTCCCTGGATCGCACGGTGCTCGACACCCCGGATCGCTGGCTCTGACGTGGAGCCCGAGAGAGGCTGGGCGACGAGAGGCTGGGCGACGAAGGGCTAGGCGGCGGCTGTCGCGCCGACCGGCTCCGCGGCGGAGTGCCGGCGGCCGGAGGTGACCTCGGCCCGCTCGGCCTCGTAACGAGCGGTGGACCGCGTGCCCATCGCGATGACCAGGGCCGTCAGAACCAGGAACCCGATCAGGGTCACCGTCGGCCACAACATCATTGAACTTTCCCCCCACACAGTCGTGTGCTCCGCCGGGAAGGGGCGGAGCACGTCCTCGAGGACCTGTGTCCCCCGGGAACCGAGGTCTCAATCGTCGAGTTGGATACCTCACCTGACCGAGTGTGATCAGCACGACCTCCATCTGTTGCTGCCGGCGCCGACTTGAGCGCCCGGGGGCCGTGGCTGGTCGACGCGAGCCCCGGGACGCCGCCCGCCCGCCCGAACCGTTACCGGCGAGTCCGGCATGGAACAGCTTCGTCCGGGGAACCCGAGGAGCGACTTCCCACCGCCCCGACCGGAGGACCACATGGCTCGAGCCACCGGCTCGCACCGCACCGCGGAGACCCAGGTCCAGGGGAACCGCGCCGCCGACACCGGCCGCGACCCCGCCCCTGAGACCGACGAGATCAGCGGCACCCGTGCCGACTTCGCGCCGACCGGGGCCGACCCGAAGCCCGGCGCCTTCCCGACGCTCAAGCGGACGCTCAAGGAGTTCAGCGAGGACAACCTCACCGACTGGGCCGCGGCGCTCACCTACTACGGCGTCCTGGCGCTGTTCCCTGCGCTGATCGCCCTGACCTCGATCGTCGGCCTGTTCACCACTCCCCAGCAGCTCAGCGACGCGCTCACCGCGGTCGTCCCGCAGAGTGCGGCCCGCACGCTGAACCCGGTGATCGACCAGGTCGCCGGGAACCAGAGCACCGCCGGCATCGCCCTGGTCATCGGTCTGGCCGGCGCCGTCTGGTCGGCGTCGGGATACGTGGGGGCGTTCACCCGCGCCGCCAACGTCGTCTACGAGACGCCCGAAGGCCGCAAGATCTGGAAGCT
>CADCTN010000098.1 GCA_902805535.1 uncultured Blastococcus sp.
TCGACGTCGACGAGGACACCAGCGCCTACGACGGCGGCCACCTGGAAGGTGCCGTCAAGCTGGACTGGAAGCAGGACCTGCAGGACCCGCTGCGCCGCGACTTCGTGAACAAGGAGGCCTTCGAGGCGCTCCTGTCCTCGCGGGGCATCGGCAACGACGACACCGTCGTCCTCTACGGCGGCAACAACAACTGGTTCGCCGCCTACGCGTACTGGTACTTCAAGCTCTACGGCCACGAGAACGTGAAGCTGGTCGACGGCGGCCGCAAGAAGTGGGAGCTGGACGGCCGCCCGCTGTCCAAGGACGCCGTCGAGCGCCCGGCCACGCAGTACACGGCCCAGGACCCCGACCTCTCGATCCGCGCCTTCCGCGACGAGGTCGTCGCCTCGATCGGCTCGAAGAACCTGATCGACGTGCGGTCGCCCGACGAGTTCTCCGGCAAGATCCTCGCCCCCGCCCACCTGCCGCAGGAGATGGCGCAGAAGGGCGGGCACGTCCCGACCGCGAAGAACATCCCGTGGAGCAAGGCGGCCAACGAGGACGGCACGTTCAAGAGCGACGACGAGCTGGCCGCGCTCTACGCCGAGCAGGGCTTCGACGACAGCAGGGCCACCATCGCCTACTGCCGGATCGGCGAGCGCTCGAGCCACACCTGGTTCGTGCTCCGCGAGCTGCTGGGCAAGTCCGACGTCAAGAACTACGACGGCAGCTGGGTCGAGTACGGCTCGCTCGTCGGCGTCCCGATCGAGAAGTGAGCTGACGATGTGCGCAGCCCCGAAGCAGGGCGGTGCCCTCGCGGGCGTCGACCTCGACACCCAGACCGTGATCCAGGGCCAGGTGTGGCACGACGGCGCGCCCGTCGCCGGCGCCTACGTCCGGCTGCTGGACGAGACCGACGAGTTCACCGCCGAGGTGGTCACCAGCCCCGAGGGCGAGTTCCGCTTCTTCGCCGCCCCCGGCAAGTGGAAGGTGCGCACCCTGGCACCCGTGGGCAAGGGGGAGCGGGTCCTCGCCGCCGAGGTCGGTCTGAACGAGACCACGGTCGTCATCGACTGACGCTCGTCGCGACCACAGCGCCCGTCCCGGCACCGCCGGGGCGGGCGCTCCGTCGTCCACGAGGTCACCTCTCCCGATGGCTGGGGGTGAACGGCACTCAGAGGCCGATCAGCGCGCCCAGGTCGCCCATCGCGCGGTCGAAGTAGCGGTCCAGGTCGGTCACCGAGCCGACGAGGTGCCCGAACAGCTCGAAGTTGAGGTGGCCGTACAACGAGCTCCAGGCCAGCAGCGCCCGGACCCGGACGTCCTCGTCGATCGCCGGGTGCTCCCCGCCGAGGACCGTCGCCGTCTCGTCGCTGATGAGGCCGGGGTCTCGCTCGCCGCTGCCCTCGGGGAGCAGTCCCGACCGGGCCGCGTCCCCGAGGACGGCGCCGAGGACCACGGCGACCCGCGCAGCGGCCGGCACGGTGTCGCGGGGCGCCGAGTAGCCCGGCACGGGGGAGCCGTAGAGCAGCGCGTACTCGTGCGGGTGCGCCAGCGCCCAGGACCGGACGGCGCGGCAGACGGCGAGCCAGCGCTCCCGGGGCGCCGCCCCGAGGTCGTCGGCCGCCTCGGCGGCGGCACCCAGGGCGTCGTAGCCGTCGATGATCAGCCGGGTGAGCAGCTCGTCCCGGCTCGGGAAGTACCGGTAGACGGCCGAGGAGACCATCCCCACCTCGCGCGCGACCGCACGCAGCGAGAGCGCCGCGGCACCGACCTCGGCCAGCTGGCGGCGGGCCGCGTCGGTGATCTCGGCGGTCAGCTCGGCGCGGACGCGCTCCCGGGCGGTGGGCATCCGG
>CADCTN010000099.1 GCA_902805535.1 uncultured Blastococcus sp.
GGCGGATGACCATCTTGCGGTCGACCGCCTCGCGGCGGGCGAGGAACTCGCTCTCGGTGAGGATCGGCGCGCGGCGGCGACCGGTGTCCCGGCCGTCCCGGCGGCGCTGGCGCTTGGCCTCCAGGCGCGTGGACCCGGCGACCCCGCGGACGTCGTCGTCGCTGGTCAGCCGGCCGTTGCGCCCGGCCCGCTCCGGGCGGTCGTCGTCGTCGACGTCCTCGCCGGCGGTCTCGCCGCCTCCCCCGCCCACGGTGCGGCGGCGGCGACGGCGGCGGCGACGGGTGCTGGAGCCGCCGTCGGCCTCGTCGGAGTCGCTCTCACCGGAGTCGGCGTCCTCGTCGTCGTCCTCGTCGGTGGACCCGGCGTCGGAGGAGTCGGCGTCGGCGGTCTCCTCGGCGGTGTCCTCGTCGCCGGCGTCCTCACCGGTGCGGCCACGGCCACGGCCGCGGCGGCCACGGCGACGGCGGCGGCTGCCGGTGCCCTCGTCGCGGTCCTCGGTGTCGTCGGGGTCGGTGTCCCCGGCCTCGACGTCGATGTCGTCCTCGGCGTCGACGGTGGTGGTGTCCTCCGCGTCGGCCTGCTCGACCGGGCGGCGGCGGGAACGGCTGCGGCGCGGGCGGGCCGGACCGGCGTCGGCCTCGAGGTCGTCGTCGTCCTCCGGCGGAACCTCGGCGGCCGCCTCCGGCTCGGCGGGCTCGACCGGACGACGGCTGCGCCGCCGCGTCGGCGGCGGGGCATCGGCCTCGCTGGGGGCGACGAAGCTGACGAACGCCGGGACGGCGGGAGCCGGCGCGAGCGACTCGACGGAGTCGGGGTCCGCCGCGATGACCGAGCGGGTGGCCCGGCGGCGGGGGCGGGCGACGACGGCGGTCGGCTCCGGGGAGCTGAACGCGGTCGCGAAACGGGGCAGCTCGTGCTCCGGCTCGGCCGCGGGCACCTCAGCGGCGGGCTCCTCGGCCGGGGTCTCCTCGGTGGGGGTCTCCGGCTCGGGGCTCTCCGGTTCCGGGGCCACCGGTTCGAGGGTCACCGCCTCGTCCTCGTCCTCCGGGACCGAGGAGTCCTCGGACACGGTGGGGAGCTCGGCGACCTCGCCGGCGTCCCCGTCCGGGAAGTGCCCGGTCGCGGTCTCGTCGGTGGTGTCGGTGTCGGTGCTGTCGGTATCGGCCACGAGGGCTCGTCTCCTCATGTGCTTCCGGGCGCCGATCGGATGACTGGCGGCCGCGCAGGAGCACGGGTTGGGCGGAACGGGCCACCGCACGGGGTACGGCGGGTATGGCTCGTCCTGCGGAAGTCTGAGAACGGCCACGCGCGACGGTTGCCGCGGCGGTGGCCGCATTGCTGTGCTGCTTGTCGAGCTGGTCTGGCGGTGGTGCGAGGGTCTGCGTGGTCCGGGCCGGCTGGCCCGGATCGGGTGCGTCACGCCTGGCAGCCGTGGCGCTCGACGTCGCGCGGGCCTCCGGGGATCCACCGGTCAGATCGCTGCGTGCTCCCGGAGGAGGCGCGCCGCGCGGTCAGGACCGAGCGGATCGGCCACGGTCCCGGTGTCGTCGAGCCGGCCCTGCGCCTCACGCACGGCCCGTGGGGGCAACGGCGGGCGCAGGTCGGCGACGGCAGCCAGGGCGGCCAACACGTCGTCTGGTCGTACAGCTGGTGTCAGCTGCCGGACGACCATGTGCAGTATGGCACAACCTGCCTCCTCACCCGCTGACGCGCTGGCGACCGACGCGCGCGCGTCGATGTCCTTGAGGCCGTTCTTGGTCTGCTTCGCGACCGTCACCACGTCGCGGGCCAGGAACTCCGCCACGGCCGGCCGGAGCTCCTCCAGGGAGAGCCCCGGCAGCTCGACGCGCCAGACCGAGGTGTCGATCCGGTCGGCCAGCGAGCCGGTCCCCTCCCCCGCCTCGACGCACTCCAGGATCGCCACCTCGTCGGGCAGCGCGGCGTCGAGGGCCGCCCGCACCGCCTCGGGGTCGCAGGCCACGGAGAGCCCGATCTCGACGTACTCGGCCTCGCTGGCCGCACCGGTCGGGGCGGCGCCGAGGTAGGAGATCTTCGGGTGCGGGCTGAAGCCGGCGGAGAACGCCATGGGCACCTGCGCCCGGCGCAGCGCCCGCTCCAGAGTGCGGGCGAGGTCGCGGTGACTCGCGAACCGGAGCCGGCCGCGCTTGGCGTACCGGAGGCGCAGCTTCTGGACGGTCGGCGGCGGGGGCGGCCCGTCGGGCTGGCGGCCCATCAGACGACGGTGAGCGGCAGCAGGCTGCGCCCGGTCGGGCCGATCTGGATCTCGGTGCCCATCGTCGGGCAGACGCCGCAGTCGTAGCAGGGGGTCCACCGGCAGTCGGCGACCTCCTCCTCGCTCAGGGCCTCCCGCCAGTCCTCCCAGAGCCACTCCTTGTCCAGCCCCGAGTCCAGGTGGTCCCAGGGCAGGACCTCGTGCTCGGTGCGCTCACGGGTGGTGAACCAGTCGAGGTCGACGCCGAACTGCGCCAGCTCCTCCTGCGCCGCCGTCGTCCAGCGGTCGAAGGAGAAGTGCTCGCTCCAGCCGTCGAACTTCCCGCCGTCGCGCCAGACCCGCTCGATGACCCGGCCCACCCGGCGGTCGCCCCGGGAGAGCAGTCCCTCGATCACGCCGGGCTTGCCGTCGTGGTAGCGCAGGCCGATGGAGCGGCCGATCCGGCGGTCGGCGTTGATGGCCTCGCGCAGCACCCTCAACCTGTGGTCGATGGTGTCGGCGCTGGCCTGGCTGGCCCACTGGAAGGGGGTGTGCGGCTTGGGCACGAAGCCACCGATGGAGACGGTGCAGCGGATGTCCTTGCGGCCGCTGGCCTCGCGGCCGGCCCGGATCACCTCGACCGCCAGCTCGGCGATCTCCAGGACGTCCTCGTCGGTCTCGGTGGGGAGCCCGCACATGAAGTAGAGCTTCACCTGCGTCCAGCCGTTGGCGTACGCGGTGGTGACCGTGCGGACGAGGTCCTCCTTGGACACCGTCTTGTTGATCACCCGCCGGATCCGCTCGCTGCCGCCCTCGGGGGCGAAGGTCAGGCCGGAGCGCCGTCCGTTGCGGGACAGCTCGTTGGCCAGCGTCACGTTGAACGCGTCCACGCGGGTGGAGGGCAGGCTGAGGCTGACCTTGGAGTCCTCGTAGCGGTCGGCGAGCTCCTTGGCCAGCTGGCCGATCTCGGAGTGGTCGGCGCTGGAGAGCGACAGCAGCCCGACCTCCTCGTAGCCGGTCGCCTTGAGCCCCTGCTCGACCATCGAGCCGATGCCGGTGATGGTCCGCTCGCGCACCGGGCGGGTGATCATCCCGGCCTGGCAGAAGCGGCAGCCGCGGGTGCAGCCGCGGAAGATCTCGACGCTCATCCGCTCGTGGACGGACTCCGCCAGCGGGACGATCGGCGTCTTCGGGTAGGGCCACTCGTCGAGGTCCATGACCGTCCGCTTGGCCACCTTCACCGGGACGTCGTCCCGCAGGCGGAGCACCTCGGCGATGGCGCCGTCCGCCCCGTAGGTGACGGCGTAGAAGCCGGGGACGTACACGCCGTCGACGCGGGCGAGGCGGGCGAGCAGCTCGACGCGGCCGCCGGGCCTGCCCTGCTCCTTCCACGCCTTGACGACGTCGGTGATGTCGCCGACGACCTGCTCGCCGTCACCGAGCACGGCGCAGTCGACGAAGTCGGCCACCGGCTCGGGGTTGAAGGCCGCGTGCCCGCCGGCGACGACGACCGGGTGGCTCTCGTCGCGGTCGGCGGCGTGGATCGGGACGCCGGCGAGGTCGAGGGCCTCGAGCAGGTTGGTGTAGCCCAGCTCCGTGGCGAAGCTGACGCCGAGCAGGTCGAAGTCGGCGACCGACCGGTGCCCGTCGACGGTGAACTGCGGAACACCGTTCGCGCGCATGAGCCCGGCGAGGTCGGGCCACACGGCGTAGGTGCGCTCGGCGAGGGTGTCGGGGCGCTCGTTGAGCACCTCGTACAGGATCATGAGGCCCTGGTTGGGCAGCCCCACCTCGTAGGCGTCGGGATACATCAGCGCCCAGTGGACGGCGACGTCGTCCCAGGGCTTCACCTGCGAGTTCAGTTCACCGCCGACGTACTGGATCGGCTTCTGGATCTGAGCCAGCAGGGGCTCGAGGCGGGGGTACAGGGTCTCACCAGTCATGACCGGTCCAGGGTAGCCGCCACGGGTTCGTCCTCCCGCCCCCCGGAGCGGCGAGATCTGCACACTCGCCCCCATCAGGCGGCTGATGGGGGCCAGTGTGCAGATCTCGTCGGGAAATTCAGCCCAGGTCGGGGAAGAAGAGCGCGACCTCGCGCTCGGCGGACTCCGGCGAGTCCGAGCCGTGCACGATGTTGTTCTGCACCTCCAGGGCGAAGTCGCCGCGGACGGTGCCGGGCGCGGCCTTCACCGGGTCGGTGGCGCCGGCGAGCGCACGGAACGCCTCGATGGCGCGCGGGCCCTCGACCACCAGTGCCATCAGCGGGCCACCGGTGATGAACTCGACGAGGGAGCCGAAGAACGGCCGCTCGCGGTGCTCGGCGTAGTGGGTCTCGGCGACCTCGCGGGGCAGGGTGCGCAGCTCGGCGGCCACCAGGCGCAGGCCCTTGCGCTCCAGCCGGGTGATCACCTCGCCGACGAGACCACGGGCGACGCCGTCGGGCTTGACCAGGACGAGAGTGCGTTCAGTCACGGGGCGGCAGCCTACGGGGTGGGTGCCGGACCGCCGTCGCCGTCGTCGGGGACCTGCGCCCGGGGCGTCCCGAACGGGGAGCCGAGCAGCTCCTTGCGGACCTGCAGCAGGTACAGCCAGATGAGCACGAACGCGCCCGCGACGAACCACATGACGTTGTTGAGCAGGCCGGTGAGGAGCAGCGGCACTTGCAGCGCCGTGCCGATCAGCACGCCCCGCTCCCGGCGCTGGACGCCGGCGGCCAGGACGAGGACGGCGGCCAGCACCAGCAGGTAGGTCAGCCGCCCGCCGGTCAGCCCCTCGCCGTCCTGGGCGATGCCGCGCGGCACGAAGAGCGTGGCGATCCCCTCGAGCACCAGGATCGCGGCGGCGGCGCCGTTGCGCGCGCGGCCGGCGCGCACCGGGTCCGGCGCCGTCATGCGCCCCGCCGGGAGAGCAGGGTGCGGGCCTCGCCCGCCGTGATGACGCTGCCGGTGACCAGCACCCCGGACCCGCCGAGGGCGTCGTCCGGACCCGCCTCGGCCAGCTCGATCGCCTCCGAGATCGCCTCGCCCAGCCGGGGCGAGACGCTCACCCGGTCGGCGCCGAACACGTCGACGGCCAGCCTCCCGAGCTCGTCGGCGGGCATCGCCCGGGGCGAGCTGTTCTGGGTGACGACGAGCTCGGCGCAGACGTCCTCCAGCGCGACGAGCATGCCGCTGACGTCCTTGCCCGCGACGCAGGCGATGACCCCGACCAGCCGGGTGAAGTCGAAGGACTCCTTGAGCGCGTCGACGGTCGCCGTCATCCCGGCCGGGTTGTGCGCGGCGTCGACCAGGACGGTCGGCGACGTGCGCACCCGCTCCAGCCGCCCGGGCGAGCGGACGCGGGCGAAGGCGTCCCGCACCGTCTCCTGCTCGATGGGCCCGGTGGCGGCCCCGGCCCCGAGGAACGCCTCGACGGCGGCCAGCGCGGTGACGGCGTTCTGCGCCTGGTGGGCACCGAAGAGCGGGAGGAAGACCTCCTCGTACTCCCCGCCCAGTCCCTGCAGGCGGACCTGCTGCCCCCCGACGGCGACCCGCCGCTCGAGGATGCCGAACTCCGTCCCCTCGCGCGCCACCACGGCCTCGACCTCGACCGCGCGGCGGACGAGGGCGTCCAGCGCGCCGGGCTCCTGGTGGGCGAGCACCGCGATGGCGTCGGCCTTGATGACGCCGGCCTTCTCCCCCGCGATCGTCACGACGTCGGGCCCCAGGTACTCGGCGTGGTCCAGGGCCACGGGCGTGACGACGGCGACCCGCGCGTCGACCACGTTGGTGGCGTCCCAGGTGCCGCCCATGCCGACCTCGATGACGGCGACGTCGACCGGGGCGTCGGCGAACAGCGCGTAGGCCATGCCGACCATGACCTCGAAGAAGCTCAGCGGGTGCTCGGCGGCGGCGTCCACGATCTGCACGTACGGGGCGATGTCGTCGTAGGTCTCGACGAACCGCTCCGCGCTCACCGGCTCGCCGTCCAGCACGATCCGCTCGCGGATCTCCTGCAGGTGCGGGCTGGTGAACCGGCCCACGCGCAGCCCGAACCCGCGCAGGAGCTCGTCGATCATCCGCGCCGTCGTCGTCTTGCCGTTGGTGCCGGCGACCTGGACGACGGGCATCGCGCGGTGCGGCGACCCGAGCAGGTCGACCAGCGCCGTGATGCGGGTCAGCGAGGGCTCCAGCCGGCTCTCCGGCCAGCGCGCCAGCAGTTCCTTCTCCACCCGGGCCATGTCACCGGTACTGCCGTTGCTCATCCTGCTCAGGATGCCAGCCACGCGGTTCATAGACTGGCGGGCATGGCTCCCGACATCGCGACCCCGGCCACTCCTGCCCCGGCTGCGACCGTCGGCGTACCCGAGAAGCCCTCGATCGACGGGCTCGAGGACAAGTGGGTGCAGCGGTGGGCCGCCGACGACACCTACGGGTTCGATCGCGCCGCCGCGCTGCAGGCTCCGCGGGAGCGGATCTACTCCATCGACACGCCCCCGCCGACCGCCAGCGGCTCGCTGCACGTGGGGCACGTCTTCAGCTACACCCACACCGACATCGTCGCCCGCTACCAGCGGATGCTGGGCAAGCACGTCTACTACCCGATGGGCTGGGACGACAACGGGCTGCCGACCGAGCGGCGGGTGCAGAACTACTACGGCGTCCGGTGCAACCCCGCGCTG
>CADCTN010000100.1 GCA_902805535.1 uncultured Blastococcus sp.
GCCAACGCGCTCGAGCCGCCCGTGTTCCTCTCGGGGGGTGGCGGCCTCGTGTCCTCCGCCGCCGACTACGCGCGCTTCGCCCGCTTCCTGCTCCAGCAGGGCGAGCTCGACGGCGTGCGCCTGCTCGGGCCGCGCACCGTCCGCTACATGGCCTCCAACCACCTGCCCGGCGGCGCCGACCTCGAGGCGTTCGGCCGCCCGCTGTTCTCCGAGACGACGTTCGACGGGATCGGCTTCGGGCTCGGCTTCTCCGTCGTGGTCGATCCCGTCGCGGGCAAGGTCCCCGGCTCCCCCGGCGAGTTCGCGTGGGGCGGCGCGGCGAGCACGGCGTTCTGGGTCGACCCGGTCGAGCGCATCACCGCGCTGTTCCTCACCCAGCTCCTGCCGTCGAGCACCTACCCCCTGCGCACGCAGCTGCGCCAGCTCGTGATCGAGCTTCAGGGTCGAGGTGTATCCGAACGCGGCGGCCCCGGCGGACGCCAACGCTGTCAGCGGTTCGTTGACAGCGGTGTCGAGGCGGGTCTTCTGGATGCTGTCGGCGTCAATCGTCATGCTCGGGTCCACCCCTTCGGTCGACGCGGGTCCACTGTGCTGCACATCGTGCGGTGCTGCCGCCGCCTCAGCCCGCCTCGCCTCCGCTGGCCGGGATGGTGCCCTCGGTCCCGAGAGCACCATCCCGGACCAGGTCTGGGCGGATCGCCGCTATCCGCCGGTCAGAAAGAGGTCCAGTGCCCCTCGGACATGGATGCGGCCCCGGTTGAGCTCTCGGGCCGCCGATTCTTCATCGAGATCCAAGCCTGCGGCCGCTTGGGTGAGCGAGAAGCCTTCGACGTCGACCAGTTGGATGAGCTGACGTGTCTGGGCGGGCAACTGATCCATCGCCTGGTCGGCCGCCTCGTATAGCTCGCCGGTCTCGTAGTCCTCGTCCGGCGAGAGCTCGTCGGTGCGTCCCCAGACGTTGGGCGAGTCGACGTGCCTGCCGAGGTCGGGCCCTTCCTCGTAGAAGTCGGGGAAGTACAGCTCCGCAGGCTCCGAATCGACGTCGAGCAGGTCGGGGTCGGGCGCCGCTTCGGTGACGGTCGTGTTCGTCGCCCGGCTCGTGGACGCCGACTCCACCAGCCGGTGGGCCAGGTCGGTATACCCCAGCTGCTCCGGGCGGCGCTCCAGTCCGGCCAGGAGGGTCCGCTGCACCAGGTCGTCCGGGTCGTCGACCCCCAGAGTCATGGCCAGACGATGCAGGCGGGCCACGATGTCGGAGATGTCCGTCGTAGCCGAGGAGGACGCGAACTCCTCGGCGATCCGTCGGCTCACGTCCACGGGGGGCTCCGGAGGGGGCGCCGATGCCAGCAGACGCCGGCTCTGGTCCACCTGGTCGACGAAGATCCGGCACTGCGGGCAGGTCGTGAGGTGTTCGGACACGGTCTCGCGGTCGTACTCCGGCAGCAAGCCGCTCTGGAACGACGTCAGCTGGTCGGTGCAGGTTGCACAGGTGGGGTTCGTGTCTTGGCTAGTCGTCTCGGTGCTCAAGAGGTCCCTCTCTTTTCGGCTGGCGGCCTGGCGTGACCATGACGGAGCCACCGGCTCTGGCGTGCGGACTGATCCCTGCGACCTCGTGACGGTGGGGTCCAGGCAGGCCGGCGCAGGCCGTGACGTCGCAGATGACGTCCTGGGTCGACCGTAGACGTTACGGACGAGACAGCCAGCGAGCTGCGCTCTGGCGAGAATCTGGTCGGTCGAGGTCGATGTCCTCGCTGGGAACCGTGGCGCGGACAGCGGACACGGGGGCGACTCCACGCCGGGAACCGCGGGGCAGGATGCCTCGGCGTCCGGCGCCCGACGCCCCTCATCGGATCACCTCAGCTCTCGGATGTAACGCCGGGACCGGCCGTCGCTCTCACCTCTGTCAGCGTGGACACCGCGAGGTCCTCAGAGGCTCCAACGGGCGAGCCCTGTCGGCGGCAGGAAGGTGTGAGGTGCTTCGGTGAAACAGGACTTCGGGATCGTCGGCCGGCCCGCGCCGGAACTGCGTGTGCCGGTATGGCTCAGCGGCGTCGAGAGCGGCGGCCTGCAGATCGCCGAGATCGAGCAGCCGGTCATCTACGTCTTCGGCTTCCAGTCCTGGTGCCCCGGCTGCCACAGCCACGGGTTCCCGGCTCTGCAGGAGACGAAGGAGAAACTGAGGGCGAAGGGCTTGGACGGGCAGGTGAAGTTCATCGTCGTCCAGACCGCCTTCGAAGGGCACGACATCAACACCGCCGATGCGGCGCGAGAGTCGGTCGCGCGATACGGACTCACCGACATCGCGCTCGGCCACGACTCGGGCTCCTGGCCCACCCTGATGGCCGACTACCGAACCGGTGGGACGCCGTGGACGGTCATCATCGGACCGCGGCCGGCGCGGATCGTCGCAGCCGACGGCTTCAGCGTCGACCCGGATACCGCCGTCGTGACGATCGAACGACTGCTCGCAGGGTCTCCCGGCACTGCTCCCGACGCGACCGCCGGGACCGGGCCCGCCTGACGAACATCCACCGCGCCCAGGAAGAGCGCGAAGTGGGTGCCAGCCTGCGCCTCACGGCCCATGACGAGCGTGGGTTCTGGGAGGAGTGCGGTTACCACGATCACGGCGACCCAGGGCTCGAGCAGCAGTAACACCTGTGGCGAGCAGAAGGGGCGGGCGACCAGTTGGTCGCCCGCCCCTTCTCAGTTCAGTCGCCCCCGGTCAGGGCGTCCGGCCACGCGCCTCCCTGGTGGGCGGCGCGGGCCGCGCCGGCCGACTATCCAGCGAGCTGTGCGTCGCGGCGGGGAAGCACCCAGCCGGGGCGCACGGAGTGGCAGGTGTACCCGTAGGGGTACTTCCGCAGGTAGTCCTGGTGCTGCTCCTCGGCCTGCCAGAACGGGCCGGCCGCGGCCACCTCGGTGACGACCTTGCCGGGCCACAGGCCCGACGCGTCGACGTCCGCGATCGTGTCGAGGGCGACGCGCTCCTGCTCCTCGTTGGTGAAGAAGATCGCCGAGCGGTAGCTGCGGCCCACGTCGTTGCCCTGCCGGTCCCGCGTCGACGGGTCGTGGATCTGGAAGAAGAACTCCAGCACCTCTCGGAACGAGATCACGTCGGGGTCGAAGACGAGCTCCACCGCCTCGGCGTGGTCACCGTGGTTCCGGTACGTGGCGTTCGGAGTGTCGCCTCCCGAGTAGCCGACACGGGTGGAGATCACTCCGGGGCGCTTCCGCAGCAGCTCCTGGGCTCCCCAGAAACAGCCGCTGGCGAGGATCGCGGTCTCAGTGGTCATGGTGTGCCTCCTTCTTCTCGAGCACGACCGTCACAACACCGTGACGTGCGCCGATGTTTCCGCGCCGAGCCCCGGTCGTCGTCGGTGCCACGGATCGGACTCTCTCGAAAAGGTGGCGCGGCCGATCAACGGAGGGACGCCGCCCTGGACAACCGATCCGCGTCGGGTGAGGCTGCGCGCCATGACGGAGAAGCGGTACTCCATCCCGGTCGACGAGCTCGAGTCCAGCGCCCGGGTCCCGGTCGGCGACCAGGTCGAGGTGCAGTCCCAACCGCGTCAGCACGGGGTCGACTGGTCGACCGGCGTCGCCCCGTACGGCGACGGGATGTCCGGCGACGCGGACGGCGACTGATTGGGGAAGGCCCTTCGTCACCGTCCCGGCGGCAAGGCCTTGTCGTCACGCTTGGTCCACCCGATCGCCGCCGTCACGACGAAGAACAGCGCGCCGACGACAGCGAGCCAGAACAGACCCTTGACCACGGCACCGACGACGGTGATCACCAGCCAGATGACGAGCAGCAGTCCGAGCAGACGGAGCATCAGGCTCTCCCTGGGGGTGTAGGCAGCGTTCCCAGCCTAAGGCCGCCAGCCGGGCCAGGGCAGGGGTGCTGTCCCGGCCGGCCGATCTCGGTTACCGGCAGGTACAGGCAGCGCTACTGCCCTGCGACCAGGAACGATGGGGGCATGGCCTACCGCGCAGCCGACGACCGCTACGACTCGATGACCTACCGCCGCACGGGGAAGAGCGGTCTGGACCTGCCGGCGATCAGCCTCGGCCTCTGGCACAACTTCGGCGACGACATGCCTTTCGACCGGCAGCGGGCGATCCTGCGCCGCGCCTTCGACCTGGGCGTCACGCACTTCGACCTGGCCAACAACTACGGCCCGCCCTACGGCTCGGCCGAGACCAATTTCGGCCGCCACCTGGCCGACGACCTCCGCCCCTACCGCGACGAGCTGGTCATCTCCACCAAGGCCGGCTACGACATGTGGCCCGGCCCCTATGGCCAGGGCGGCGGCGGCCGCAAGTACGTGCTGTCCAGCCTCGACCAGTCGCTGGGCCGCATGGGGCTGGACTACGTCGACATCTTCTACAGCCACCGCCCCGACCCGACCACGCCGCTCGAGGAGACCATGGGCGCGCTGGACACCGCGGTCCGGTCCGGCAAGGCGCTCTACGCCGGCATCTCCTCCTACTCGCCGAAGGACACGGCGGAGGCGGCGGCGATCCTCGCCGACCTCGGCACGCCGCTGCTCATCCACCAGCCGTCGTACTCGATGCTCAACCGCTGGGTCGAGACCGAGGGCCTGCTGGACACCCTCGAGCAGGTGGGCGCCGGCTGCATCGCGTTCTCGCCGCTGGCCCAGGGGATGCTCACGTCCAAGTACCTGGACGGCGTCCCGGAGGGGTCCCGCGCCAGCCAGGGCAAGTCGCTGTCGGCGGAGTTGCTGACCGACGAGGCGCTCGGCCACATCCGCACGCTGAACCAGATCGCCGAGAACCGCGGCCAGGGCCTGGCCCAGATGGCGCTGGCCTGGGCGCTGCGCGACCCGCGGATGACGACGGTCCTCATCGGGGCGAGCAGCGTCGGTCAGCTGGAGCAGAACGTCGCGGCGCTGGACAACCTGAGCTTCGACGACGACGAGCTCCGGGCCATCGACGAGCACGCCGTCGACAGCGGGATCGACCTCTGGGCGGCACCCCGCACCGCATGACCGCCGCGCGGTCGGCTCGCCGGAACCGGCCGGGATGGGCAGGCTGACTCCGACGACCGACGAGGGCGACGGACGGAGCAGGAGATGGCAGCACGGTACGAGTACAAGGTCGAGGAGATCCGCGAGGGCATGCTCGGGGGCAAGATGTCCGGCGACAAGCTGGAGAAGGTGCTCAACGAGCAGGCCCGGGACGGGTGGCAGCTCAAGGCGATCACCGCCGTCGAGGTGAAGGGCCGCGTCGGACCCGGTGGGGTGGACGGCGTGCTGGTCACCTTCGAGAGGCCCGTCGTGTGACGACCATCCCGCAGCTGAGCGACGAGGCCGCTGCCTCCTGGTTGGCCGAGCACCGGTCGGGCACCGCGCCGGAGGAGGCGTTGGCCTTCTTCGACGGACTCCCGACTGTTCCGGCCGCCGACATGCTCGGTCGGTGGCGGGGGAGCGGGCTGCCGACCGGGTCCCGGCTGGACGGGCTGCTCGAGGCCTACGGCTGGTACGGCAAGGAGTTCACCGGCCTGGAGTCGGTGCATCCGCTGCTTTTCCGTGGCCGTGGCTCAGGCCGTGGCGGCGAGCCGAGGCCGGTCGACCCGTCGTGGATCCCGCTCGGGCTGCTGCGCGACCATTCGGACCTGGCCCGGCTGTGGCCCGTCCGTACGGTCTTCGGCCGGCTGCGCCCGCTGCTGTCCACGAACAGGCCCGCGGCACGGCTGCGCACGGTCGAGCACCGCGGGGTCAGCACCGCCGCGATGATCTACGACGCGCTCCCGATCATCGACGTCTTCCGCCGGATCGGCCCCGACGTCGTCCTCGGCGCGATGGACATGCGCGGACTCCCGGCGCCGTTCTTCTTCCTCTTGGAACGCGAGCGGGACTAGGGGTCGGGCAAGGCGTAGGACCCTGACAGCTGTCAGGGTCCCGCGCCTTGCCGCGCCTTGCCGCGCCTTCGCGACCGGGGGTGGCGGGTCCCACCAGCGACCCCGGCGAGGCTGGAGCTGACTGCGCGACGGCCTACAGCTCCACAGCGGTGACGGACGAGTCGACCGGGACGTTGCACGCGATGTTGAAGTAGTTCGTGAAGACGGTCAGGGCGACGTTCCCGATCGTCTCGGCGATCTCCTCGTCCGTTGCTCCGGCGGCCCGCACGTCGTCGAAGTCGTCCTCGGTGACCCTCCCGCGGGTGTCGTTGACCGTCGCGGCGAACGACAGCAGCGCTGCGGTCTTGGGGTCACGGGCATGGCCCTTGCGTGCCTCGGCGATGTCCTCTGCGCTCAGGTGCGCGACCTTCTCGGCCAGGAAGCTGTGCGCGGACAGGCAGTGCACACAGCCGTTGCTCTGCGAGACCGTCAGGGCGATGGACTCGCGTACCTGCGGGGACAGCACGCCACCGCCCATCGCCCCGGACAGGCCGAGGTAGCCCGACAGGAGTGCCGGGCTGTTGGCCAGCGTCCGGTACATGTTCGGCACCGCCCCGAGCTCGCGCCGGACGCCGGCCATGAGGTCCGCTGCGGGCCCGTCGGCCGTGCTGGGATCGATCATGGGAAGGGTGCTCATCGCATCTCCTGACGTTGTCCCGTCGCACCGCGTTTCGCACGGGCTCTCGGGTGACCTGCACCTACAGGTCTACCACCCTCTAACGGGTGAGCGCTACTTTAACCGTTAGAACACGTGTGGAGCAGGGGCGGACGCGGAGTAGCCGGTACGGCTGATGAGCCCCATGACCGTCGGCTCGTGCGAGGCAGGGGCTAAGAGTCCTGGCGGACCGGGACTCGGAGTTCGGCGAGCAGCCCGCGGATCCGCTGCTCGATCTCGTCGCGGATCGGCCGGACCGACTCGACACCCTTGCCGGCCGGGTCCTCGAGCTG
>CADCTN010000101.1 GCA_902805535.1 uncultured Blastococcus sp.
GTCGGTTCCGGCGTCTCGACGGTCGCGGTCATTGGTCTCCTCGGCGGTCATGGTCCGTGGTTGCTAAACGGCCCGGCGGTCCACTCCTGGTCACCGGGGCTCGCGGTAGCGGACGGCATCTGGTCAGCAGGGTGCCGCCGAAGGCCGCGACCAGCAGATTCGTTCGGGTCCTGGGCTACGAGACCCAGGAACATTTCGCCACCTCGCAAGATGTGCTCGGGAGCGTGGCGTGGATGAGTTCCCTCATGTGATGTGTAACACCAGGGGCCTACGGGCGCAAGAATGGGGATGTGACGACGGCGGCGGCGGCTTCACGGGCTGACGCCGCCCGGCGCACCGAGATCCACGCGCAGTTCGAGGATGGTCGAGGGCGCCTCCGGGTCGTCGTCGTCCACGACCGCCAGCAGGTGCACCTGACCGCCCTCGGACCGGCGCAGGGCCAGGCCCTCGACCTTGTGCACGTGGCCGTCCACCTCCGGTATGGCCACCATGTCCACCACCCGGTCGCCGTCCACCAGCGCCAAGGCGATGGCCACCACCGGACCGTCGTCGACGGCGTTCGGGCTGTCCTCCGCGGCCGCGCTCAGCAGCACCCGACCATCGGGCAGGGCGATCGCGTCGGTGACGGCCAGCCCGACGCCCTCGACCTCCCCCAGCTCGTATGCCTGCGCTCTGCCGACTGGCACGGCCGCGGCATCACCCCTGCCGAGGACGGCGTCCACGAGGCCCTCCAGGGGCACGTCGACGCTGGCCGACGGGACACCGGCGGCGAGGTTGCCCCGGTTGAACCACCGCACCGTGTCGCCGTGGCGGCTCGCGCCCTCCAGGTTGACGTGCTCCATCGGCAGCCCCAGCCGCGCGGCCACGGCGGCGTAGAGCGGGCCGAGCTCGCCGGCCACCACCTGCGGGCGCCCGTCGGCCAGGCGCACCAGGACGCCACGCATGCGCCGCGAGGTGGAGCCCGAGCCCAGGAGCAGCACCGCCGGCTCGCCGTCCACCTCCGCCGGACAGGCGACCTCCAGGTCGGGCTTCAGGCGCTTGGTCCCGGCCGCCTCGCTGAACCGGTCGAGCCCCTCGACCGGTGGCAGCACCCGGACCGGCTCGACGGCGCCGTCGTGCAGCCAGGCCGCGATGGTGCTGTCGTCCTGCGCCACCAGCCAGCCTGCACCCAGGGGCGCGATGCCCGAGGCCGCCGTGACCGGCGTGCCGTCGTCGAAGCGCAGCACCTTGACCTCGTCCACGTGAACCCGCATCGGGTGCCTGTGCCCGCCACCGGTCCCGCGCACGCACGGTCGGCGAGCTCACCCCTCGGGAGGAGGTCGGCGGCACGAGACCTGAGGACGGCGCGATGACCGGTCGACGTCTCGGGCATGACCAGCTCAGCTACCTCTGCCGCGTGGCTGCCCGCCGCGATCGCCCGCGCCGCCGTCGTGACCGCTCCGCCCGCGCAGTACGTTCCCAGCCCCGGCCGCGGCCGGCACAGCGCACCCGAGGTGCCGGGAGAGCTGCGGATCGCCACTCCGGAGGACCTGCTGCGGATCGGTCGGCACGCCTAGCCCGAAAGCGCCGCAGCTCCCGGTCGACGACACCTAGCGGGCCGCGAGCACCTCGACCAGGACGGGCACCAGCGCGGCGAACGCCTGGCCCCGGTGACTGCGCGCGTCCTTCTCGGCCGGCGCGAGCTCGGCCGAGGTGACGTCGAGCCCCTCGGGGACGAACACCGGGTCGTAGCCGAAGCCGTTGGTGCCGCGCTTCTCGCGGACCAGCCGGCCACGCCACTGCCGCTCGAGCACCCGTTCCGTGCCGTCGGGCGTGACGAGCGCGGCGGCGCAGACGAAGGCGGCCCCCCGCCGCTCGTCGGGCACGTCGGCCAGCTGGCCCAGCAGCAGGGCGGTGTTCGCGTCGTCGTCCCCGTGGCCCCCCGACCAGCGGGCCGAGAGGACGCCGGGCATGCCGTTGAGGGCGTCCACGGTCAGCCCCGAGTCGTCGGCGACGGCCGGCAGCCCCGTGTGCCGGACCGCCTCGCGGGCCTTGAGCAGCGCGTTGTCCTCGAAGGTGGCCCCGGTCTCCGGCGCCTCCGGGTACTCGGGCACCTCGCGCAGGCCGATCACCTCGACGCCGGGGACGGCGGCCTCCAGCAACCGCTGCAGCTCGGCGAGCTTGCCCGCGTTGCGCGTCGCCAGGAGCAGTCGGGTGGTCATCGCGGCGCCGCAGGTGCGGCCAGGGCGTCGGCCTGCAGGCGGCCGAGCTCACCGCACCCGGCGACTGCGAGGTCGAGCAGCGCGTCGAGCGTCGGGCGGTCGAAGACGGCACCCTCGGCCGTGCCCTGGACCTCGACGAAGTTCCCGTCGCCGGTGCACACGACGTTCATGTCGGTCCCGGCCCGCACGTCCTCCTCGTAGGCGAGGTCCAGGCGGGGCTCCCCGTCGACGACACCGACGCTCACCGCCGCCACCGACTGGACGATCGCCGTGGGGCGGGCCAGCTTCCGGCGCTCGCCCAGCCACGACACGGCGTCGGCCAGGGCCACGTACGCGCCGGTGATCGCTGCGGTCCGGGTGCCCCCGTCGGCCTGCAGCACGTCGCAGTCGATCGCGATGCTGTTCTCGCCCAGCGCCGCCAGGTCGACCGAGGCCCGCAGCGAGCGGCCGATGAGCCGGCTGATCTCGTGGGTCCGGCCACCGATGCGGCCCTTGACCGACTCACGGTCGTTGCGGGTGTGGGTGGCGCGGGGCAGCATCGAGTACTCGGCGGTCACCCAGCCCAGGCCGGAGCCCTTGCGCCAGCGGGGCACGCCCTCGGTGACGCTGGCCGCGCAGAGCACGCGGGTGCGCCCGAACTCGACGAGCACCGACCCTTCCGCGTGGTCGAGCCAGTTGCGGGTGATGGTCACGGGGCGGAGCTGGTCGGCCGCGCGGCCGTCGGGACGAGGCTGGGTCACGGGTGACGACAGTAGTGCTGACCCGCGGCCGCCCAGCCGGCCGTCGCGGTGGGAGAGGATCGGGGCATGCGATCGGAACTGCGTGCGGTCCGGACCGGCGGCGTCCCCGTGGTGGTGGACCTGACCGACGAGTGCGCCGACTTCGTCAAGCAGGAGGCCGACGGCCTGCTGCAGGTCTTCGTCCCGCACGCCACCGCGGGCATCGCCGTCCTGGAGACCGGCGCCGGCAGCGACGACGACCTGCTGGCCCAGCTCGACCAGCTCCTCCCCCGGGACGACCGCTGGCGGCACCGGCACGGCAGCGCGGGGCACGGCCGGGACCACGTCCTCCCGGCGTTCGTGCCGCCGCACGCCACCGTTCCGGTGCTGGAGGGGCTCATGCAGCTGGGCACCTGGCAGCGCATCTGCCTGGTCGACACCAACGTCGACAACCACACCCGTCACGTCCGGTTCTCCTTCCTCGCCGGCTGAGCCGCACCACCGGCCTCCCCCGGTGCCACCCACCGGGCCCGGCACGGCAGGATCACGTCCATGAGCGAGACCGATGTCGCACCCGTCCGCCTCTCCCCCGGCGACCCGGCGCCGGCCTTCACGCTCCCTGACGCCAAAGGCAACGCGGTGTCGCTGGCCGACCACCGCGGCCGCCGCGTGATCGTGTACTGCTACCCGGCCGCTCTGACCCCGGGCTGCACCACGCAGGCCGTCGACTTCACCGCCGCGGCCGGTCACCTGGCCCAGGCCGGGCTGGACATCATCGGCATCTCCCCCGACGAGCCCGACAAGCTGCTGCGGTTCCTGGACAAGGAGGAGCTGGGCATCACGCTGGTGTCCGACCCGGACAAGGCGGTGCTCCGGGCCTACGGCGCCTACGGCCCGAAGAAGCTGTACGGCAAGGAGGTCGTCGGAGTCATCCGGTCGACCTTCATCGTCGACGCCGACGGCCGCATCGAGCAGGCGTCGTACAACGTCAAGGCGACCGGCCACGTCGCCAAGCTGATGCGCGACCTCGGCATCGACTGACCATCACGCCCGCCACGTGCCCGGACGTGGCTGGCACTCCGGGCCGCACGGGTAGCCGTCGTCCCACGGGAACGTGCCGTCGGCGTGGTCCCAGGTGAGCTGGTACGCGGGCACGGAGTACTCGACCGGCCGCTCGTAGAAGCGGTTGGCCGCCAGCACCACCGCGCCCGGGTTCGGCAGCGCCTCCACGACGATCCGCCCGTCCCGGTCGGACCAGGTCAGCAGCTCGCCCACGAGCAGGTCGCGCCCGTCGGCCACCATGCCGGCGACCCGACCGAGGATGCCGTGTACGTCCTGGTGGCCGAGCCCGCAGATGACCAGCTCCGGATGGCCGAGCCCGTAGAGACCGATCGTGTAACCGAACGCCGGCTCGTCGGCCGCGTCGCCCTCGCCCACGTACTGGACGGCCCAGCGGTGGGACCGGATGGTCTGGGCGAGACGGGCGTCCTCCTGGTCGAGCCAGGCGATCGTCTGCGGGTCGTGCGTCATGCGGGACAGCGTCCGCCGGGCGACCGACAGAACGGCCTCTGCGCGGACATCCTGTGGATCCGGGGCCGGGCTGGGGATCTCCCCCAGCCGCTCGGCTCAGTCGCCCGCGGCCTCGCGCTCGGCCCGCTTCCGCCGCTTGCCCTCGTGCATGGCCTGCACCCGCGCCACCGGGATGGTGTGCCCCTCGGCGACCAGCTCAGCGGGCAGCTCCTGCGGGTCCGGCAACGCGGCGGCCCAGGGGTCGCCGTCGTCGAGCAGGGCGGGGGCCGTCGAGACGGTGAAGTCCGCCGGCCGGACGGCCTCGAGGGTGTCCCAGGTCAGCGGGAAGGAGACGGGCAGGCCCGGGCGGATCCGGGGGCTGTAGGCGGCCACGATCGTGCTCTGACCCGACCGCGTGGAGTCGACGAACACCCGCCCACCGCGGTCCTCCTTGATGTAGGCGGTCGTGGCCGTCTCCGGTCCCAGGGAGGCGGTGCGGGCCGCCAGCGCGCGGGTGGCGGCGGCCACGTCCTCGACGGCGGCCCCGCGCACGGGGACGACCACGTGCAGCCCCTTGGAGCCGCTGGTCTTCACCGCCCCGGCCAGCCCGGCGTGCTCCAGCGCCTGCCGGACGAGGCGCGCCGTCCGGACGACGACGTCGATGCCCGCCCCCTCGGGCGGGTCCAGGTCGAGCACCAGGCCGGTGGGCTCCTGCTCACCGGCCCGGAAGAACGGCACGTGGAACTCGACCGCGCGCTGGTTGGCCAACCACAGCAGGGTGCGCCGGTCGTCGCAGAGCACCTGGTGCACCTCCCGGTGCGCGCCTTGCGCCCAGACGGCCACCGTGCGCACCCAGTCGGGCGCGCCCTTGCTGATGTTGCGCTGCATGAAGGGGGCCTGGCCCGGCCGCACGCGCTTGATCGACAGCGGCCGCCCGGCCAGCAGCGGCACCAGCCGGTCGGCGACGGCGTCCAGGTAGTCGACCAGCGCGCCCTTCGTCACCTCGAGGTCGTCGCCCAGGGGCCGGTCGAGGCTGGTCAGTCGGACGCCGTCCCGCTCCTCCTCGGCCACGACCCGAACTCAGATGTCGTACGTGGCGCCGGGGCGCACCAGCTCGGTCTCGGAGAAGACCGCGCTGGCGGCGAACAGCTGGCCGATCTCGTCGACCCAGGCCGGGATGTGGGTGAGCAGCAGCCGGCCGACGCCCGCGGCGGCCGCGTGCTCGCCGGCCTCGCGCCCCGTGAGGTGCAGTCCGGCGGGCAGGTCGGGGCCGGGCGGGTGAGCGGCCTCGGCGAGCAGCACGTCGGCACCGCGGGCCAGCTCGACGACGCGCTCGCACGAGCCCGTGTCGCCGGTGTACACCAGCGACCGGCCTCCTGCGGTGAGCCGGATGGCGTAGCACTCGACCGGATGGGCGGTGCGCGCCAGCGTCACGTCGAACGGGCCGAGCGTGAACGAGCCAGGCCCCACCGGCACGAAGTCGAAGACGTCGGTGACCCCCGCGCCGTCGGGGTCGTAGGCCAGCGCCAGCCGCCGCTCGGCCGCGACCGGGGCGTAGAGCGGCACCCGGCCGCCCGACGAGCGGCCCGAGTACCGGTGCCAGACGACGAACGGCGCGAAGTCGAGGCAGTGGTCGGCGTGCAGGTGCGAGAGGAACACCGCGTCGATGCTCGCCGGGTCCACGTGGGTCTGCAGCGCACCGAACGCCCCGTTGCCCAGGTCGAGGACCAGCCGGAACCCGTCGTGCTCGACGAGGTAGCAGGAGGCGGCCGACCTGGGGCCGGGAGCGCTGCCCGAGCAGCCGACGACGGTGAGCTTCACGCCGCCTCCCCCCGTGGCAATCTCATGGCGCGGGTCAGGCTAGCGGCCGGTGCCGACGCCTCGCAGACCGCATCGGAGGCGCCCGGTCCGGCTCAGGCCCAGAGCTGGCCCTCCAGCGCCGAGGTCGCCTCCTCCAGCGTGCCGGCGTAGGCGCCGGTCGAGAGGTACTTCCAGCCGCCGTCGCAGACGATGAACACGATGTCGGCGTGCCGGCCGGCCGCGACCTCCTTGTCGGCGACGCCGAGCGCGGCGTGCAGGATCGCGCCGGTCGAGATCCCGGCGAAGATGCCCTCGCGCTCCACCAGCTGGCGGGTGCGGTGGATGGCGTCGTCCGGGCCGACGGAGAACCGCGAGTCCAGCAGCGAGGCGTCGTAGAGCTCGGGGATGAACCCCTCGTCGATGTTGCGCAGGCCGTAGACGAGCTCGCCGTAGCGGGGCTCGGCGGCGATGACCTGGACCCCGGGCTTGTGCTCGCGCAGGAAGCGGGAGACGCCCATGAGCGTGCCCGTCGTCCCCAGCCCGGCCACGAAGTGGGTGATCGAGGGCAGGTCGGCCAGGATCTCCGGGCCGGTCCCGTCGTAGTGCGCCTGGGCGTTGGCCGGGTTGCCGTACTGGTAGAGCATCACCCAGTCCTCGTGCTCGGCGGCGAGCCCCTTGGCGACGGCGACTGCCTGGTTGGAACCGCCGGCGGCGGGCGAGGAGATGATCCGGGCGCCGTACATCTCGAGCAGCTGCCGCCGCTCCACGGAGGTGTTCTCCGGCATGACGCAGATCAGCCGGTAGCCCCGCTGCCGCGCCACCATGGCCAGCGAGATGCCGGTGTTCCCGCTGGTCGGCTCCAGGATGGTGGCGCCGGGCTCCAGGGAGCCGTCCTTCTCCGCGGCGTCGATCATCGCGATCGCCGCGCGGTCCTTGATCGACCCGGTCGGGTTGTGGTCCTCGAGCTTGGCCCACAGCCGGACGTCAGAGGTCGGCGACAGGTTCGGCAGCCCCACGAGCGGCGTGCCGCCGAGGGAGTCGACGAGGGAGGCGTAGCGGGCCATCAGAGCTCTTCCGTGTCGGGGAACCGGTCGGCGGTCAGCCGCCCGCGACGGCCGGGAGGATCGTCACCGAGTCGCCGTCCTTGACCTGGGTGTCCAGCGCGCCGGTGAACCGCACGTCCTCGTCGTTGACGTAGACGTTGACGAAGCGGTGCAGCTTGCCCTCCTCGGTGATGAGGCGGTTCTTCAGCCCCGGGTGCTTGGTCTCGAGGTCGTCGACGAGCGTGCCGAGCGTGGCGCCGCTGCCCTCGACGGTCTTGTTGCCGCCGGTGTGGGTGCGCAGGATGGTGGGGATCCGGACCTCGATGGCCATGGCGTGCGGTTCTCCTCGCGAGCTCTGGGATGTCAGGGACGCCGCTCAGCGGCAGCGTTGGTGCGTCTGGACGGGCCAACGCCCATCCGCCGCCGGGGATTCCGGCGAGCCCGTCCGGGGCCCCGCCCCGAGCGGGCGAGGGATGGGGAGGACGGGGTCCTGCGACTTCCTCAGTCGTAGACGACGGTCGTCGGGGTGTGCCCGAAGAGGTAGGACTCGACGATCTCGACCTCCTCCTCGTTCACCTCCCCGTCGACGATGCGGAAGCTGCGGAACTCGACCTCGTCGCCGGCCAGTCCGCTCCGCTCCCCGTGGTGCCGGGTGGAGACCAGCACGTAGTGGGCCTCCGGCTCGGAGGCGTAGCTGACGTCGGTGCGCGACGGGAAGGCCTCGGTGGCCGTGTGCGAGTGGTAGATGACGACCGGGACCTCGCCGCGGTCGTCCATGTCCCGGTAGAGCCTCAGCAGGTCACCGGAGTCGAACTCGTAGAACGTCGGGGACCGTGCGGCGTTCAGCATCGGGATGAAGCGCTCGGGCCGGTCGCTGCCCTCGGGACCGGCGACGACGCCGCAGGCCTCGTCCGGATGATCCTTCCGGGCGTGGGCCACGACGGCGTCGTAGGTCGCGCGGTCGATGCGCAGCACACCCCGCAGTGTAGTGGCACGGACCCGCCCGCTCACCGACCCCTCGCAGGCCCGCGGTCCGGGCCCCGGCAAGAAGGCGGGACGGCCGCAGCAGATACGTTGCGTGACGTGCTGGTGAAGCTTCTCGTGGCCGCCGGGGCACTCCTGGTCCCGGTCCCCGCCCTCGTCCTGGGCGCACGGGGGCTGCTGAAGCAACCCGGTTACAGCCCCGACCTGCCCTCCGACCGGGTGTCCTACGTGCTGCTCGTCGTCCTGCGCGGACTCGTGCTGCTCCTGGTCCTCGCGCTGACGGCCGTGATCCTGGTCTCGACGATCGGCGCGGTGGTCGTCGATGTCCCCCTGCACGGCCTGGTCTACGTGTTCTTCGCCCTCGACGTGCTGCTGGCCCTGCTGATCGTGCTCAGCTTCGGCCGGCGCGCCCGGCGACCAGCGCGTCGACGAGCGAACCCTGCAGTGCGGTGAGCCAGTAGTAGACGGCCAGCTGCTGGTCCTCCTCGCCGGTGATCTCCTCCGGCGGCTCGGTGTCCTCGCCGATCTCCAGCCGGGTGCCGAGGGCCAGGCGGAGGTCGTTGCTGGTGCGCAGCCAGGCGGCCGCCTGGTCGGCGTCGAGCCGGACCTCTCCCCCGCTGCCGGGCAGCGTCGCCCGCACCATCGCGAGGTCGTCGGCCTTGCCGCTGCGCAGGGAGGACTCGGTGAGCTCCCGGTAGTCGGCGGCCAGCTCGGGGTCGCCGCGGTGACCGTCGGGCAGCAGCCGCGCCATCACCGGGTCGCCGCCCACGTCGTCGGCGTCCGCGTCCAGCAGCTGCTCCAGCTGGTCGAGCAGGAGACCGACGATGCCGGCCTCGGCCGGTTCCAGCCGCGCCACGACGTCGCCGCCCCGGGCGGCGCGGAAGGGCTTCACGAGTCCCGCTGGTAGCTGGCCCACAGCCCGTAGGCGTGCAGCCGGCTGGTGTCGTGCTCCATCCGCTCGCGAGGGCCGGAGCTGACGATCGCCCTGCCCTCGTGGTGGACCTGCAGCATCAGCGTGGTGGCCGTGGGCTCGTCATAACCGAACAGCTCCTGCAGCACGAAGGTCACGTAGGTCATGAGGTTGACCGGGTCGTTCCAGACGACCGTCACCCACGGACGGTCGAGGTCGCCATGCTCCTCGGCCGTGGTCTCCGGCGTCCACGAGGGAGCGAGAGGTCCGGCCACGGCTCCCACCTTAGAAGTCGTCCCAGGATGCCGGCAGCCGGCAGGAGCGGATCAGCGAGCAGGCCGGCTGGAGTGGGCCGCGGCGGAAGGTCGCGGGTGCTCCGCGGGTGGGAGCAGGACATCGCTCGACGTGTGCACCGACGGCGCCGGCCAGACGAGGAACGTCCCCACCGATCCGGCAGCGCCGACGAGCGCAGCGACGACGAGGAGCTGGGGCGCCGGCAGGACGGGAGCCAGCGCGCTGACGAGCAGGGGGAACGCGAACCCGACGTAGGTGAGGACGTAGAACAGGCTCGTCAGAGTCGCCAGGTCCCGCGGTGACGCCAACGCCTCGACGGCCGTCAGTCCGCTGGCCAGCAGCAGCCCGTACGCCGCGCCGAGCGTGATCGCGGTCGGTACCAGCAGTGCGGCGAGGTGCGTGTGCGCGGTCACCGCCGCGATGAGCATGCCCGTGACGAGTGCCCCCAGCCCGACGCGGAACGGTAGGGCCGGCGTGCGGGCCGCGAGCGAGCGCGCCCACGGCTGGACGAGCACACCCGTGCCCAGGGTCACCGCGGCGGCGGTGCCGCTGGCGACCACCCGGAACTCCCCGAGGGCGACCAACCCCGGGAGCACGGCGAAGGGTGTCGTGGCAGCGCCGAAGACCCAGGGCGCGGTGGGGAGCACGACCTTGAGGAAGACGCCGCTCCGCACGGCGGACCGGATCCCCGAGGCGGTCTCGTCCTTGGCGGCTGGTGATGGCGTCACGGTCTCCGGCGTGTTCCACAGGAAGGGCAGCATCAGGGCCACGAGTGCCAGGTGCACGAGGTAGGGGGTGGACTGCGGACCGGGCGCCCACTGCGCGGTCACTCCCGCGACGAGCGGACCCGCTGCGAAGCCGGCACTGAGGGCGACCGCTGCGCGGATCACTCCCGACGATCCTGCTCCGCCCCGATCGGAGAGCTCCTTGACCCAGGCGGTCCCGGGCCCGAAGGTGGCGCCGGCGGCGATCCCGACGAGGATGCGCCCGACGAGCAGGCCGCCGAAGGAGGTGTCCGCGAGCAGGAGCACCCCGGAACCGATCGCCGAGAGGAGCAGCGCCGGGATGAGGACTGCTCGACGGCCCCACCGGTCGGAAACGGGGGCCAGGAACCACAGCGCCGGCATGAGGCCGAGGGCGTAGGCGCCGAACAGCGCCGCCACCTCGACCGGACTGAGCGTCGCCCGGTACACGTGCAGGAGCGGGGCGAACATGTTGGCACCCCAGGCGACGATGAACATCGTGAGGGCTGCGCTGGCCCAGGAGCGGGGAGCCGTGGTCCGGGGTGGCGTGGTGACGGTGCTCTGAGTCGCTGGAGCGCCGGTCACCGTGGTCCCTGCGGTCATGGTCGATCGACTCCCTCTACCAGGATCACCTGGTAGTCCGCACCCCTGTGGCGGTGCGCCATCGCGTGCCGGTACCGGTCGCTGTCGTACCACTCGCGGGCCGCCGCCATGGACGGGAAGCGGTTGATCGCGACACCGTCCAGGTCCGCTCCCTCGAGGACGTCGAGGGCCCCGTACGCGACGATCGGCGTGACGTCGTGACCCTCGCGGGCCAGCGGGGCCTCCGCTCGGTACGCCGCTATCTCGGTCTCGTCGGTGACCGTCCGCCGGATCATCACGACGTAGGCGCTCACGAGCGGACCTGCCCGACGGCGGTCGGCCCGGTGGTGGCTGGTCCGGCTGCCGCAGCGTCCGGCCCTCGGTCGATACCGTCCACCCGGAGCGCCCGGGCTCGTGACCGTCGGTCCATCAGAAGTCCTGACTCGTGGGACGGAGCACGATCTCGTTGACGTCGACGTCGTCCGGCTGCTCGATGGCGAAGGCGATCGCCCGTGCGACGGAAGCGGCAGGGACGGCGCGCTCGTAGAACGCCTGGACGGCCTCTGCCGCGGTGCCGGACGTGGTGTGCTTCAGATTGCTGTCGACAGCGCCGGGCTCGATGGATGTGACACGGATGCGGTCACCGACCTCCTGCCGGAGGCCCTCGGAGATCGCCCGGACGGCGAACTTGGTCCCGGAGTAGACGGTCCCGCCCGGCGCGAACACCTTCAGGCCGGCCACCGAGCCCAGGTTGACGATGTGACCGCTCTGCTGCGCCAGGAAGTGCGGGAGCGCGGCCGCAATGCCGTAGAGGGTTCCCTTGAGGTTCACGTCGATCATCGCGTCCCACTCGTCGGTGTTGACCTCCGACATCGGTCGGATGGGCATGATGCCGGCGTTGTTGACGAGCACGTCGAGTCGACCGAAGTGCGAGATCACCTCGGTGACCACGGCGTCGACCCGGGCCTTGTCCGTCACGTCGAGGGCGTACGCCCTCGCCGTGCCACCCGCCGACGCGATGTCCGCGACGACGGCGTCGAGCGCCTGCTCGTTCCGGGCGGCGACCGCCACCGCGGCTCCACGCCCCGCGAGGTACCGAGCTGTCTCGGCGCCGATTCCGGAGCTTGCCCCGGTGATGAGGACGACCTTGCCTTCGATACCGCTGCTCATTGGTTGGACTCATTTCGTCGGACGGGCAGGGGGTGGTCGTGCGGTGGCCCATCGCTGGGTCCCTGTCCGCGAGTGGCCCGCGCGGACGTGCAGCCGTCCGCAGCGAGCGCGGTGACGGTGATCCGTACATCGACCGGGTCGGTGGCCGTGACGGGTCGCGGTGGACCGCTCTACTGGGGGCCGGACCTGAACCGGGACAGCGCCGCATCGATGGGCTGCGAGCCTGTGGTGATCTCGATGGCTGGCCGAGTGGTGGGCGTGGGCCGGGTGCGGCTAGTGCGCACGGTGGCGCCCCTCCGGGGTGGGTGCAGCCCCACCCCGGAGGGGGTCTACGCCGTGCCTGGCGGTGCTATCACTTCCTCGTCAGGCTGTGCGGGCGATCAGCGCGGTGGCGACGGCCGTGGACGAGTTCGGGTTCTGGCCGGTGATCAGCAGGTCGTCCTCGACGACGTACGGGGTCCAGTCGGCGGTCTTGCTGTAGTTCCCGCCGAGCTTCTTCAGCTCGTCCTCGAGCAGGAAGGGGACGACGTCGGTCAGGCCGACGGCCTCCTCCTCGGTGTTGGCGAAGCCGGTGACGGCCCGGCCCTGGACCAGCGGCGTGCCGTCCTCGTTGGTGACGCGGCGCAGCGCACCGGGCCCGTGGCAGACCAGTGCGACGGGCTTGCCCGAACGCAGCGTGGCCTCGATCAGCTCCTTGGAGGTCTTGTCCTCGGCGAGGTCCCACATCGGTCCGTGCCCGCCCGGGTAGAAGACGGCGTCGAAGTCCGCGGCCGAGACGGAGTCCAGGCGCACGGTGCTGGCCAGTGCGGCCCGCGCCTCGGGGTCGGCCTCGAAGCGGTGCGTCATGTCGGTCTGGAAGGCCGGCTCGTTGCTGGCGGGGTCGAGCGGGGGCTGGCCGCCCTCGGGGGAGGCGAGCACGGTCTCGACGCCCGCGTCACGGAAGGTGTAGTACGGCGCGGCGAGCTCCTCCAGCCAGAAGCCGGTCTTGCGGCCGGTGTCGCCGAGCGTGTCGTGCGAGGTGAGGACGATAAGGACCTTCACGGGATCTCCTAGTGCTGGACCGGCTGTGCCGGTCTCGATGGGTGGTGCGGGGTCGTCGCTCATCCGTTACAGCCGCTCTCTCCACGATCAAGTAGACCGGTCGACTAGCGATGGTTCCGAGTCGAGCCGGGGTCTCCGTGGGGGTAGCGGTCGCGCCTAGATGTGCAGCAGGTGGCGCGTGACCGCCATGGCCCGGTCGAGCGGGGCGGCGTCGCGGTGGATCTTGGTGAGGATGCTGGCGCCGAGCCAGGCGTCGTAGATGACCTCGGCGGTGGACCGCGGGTCGGTGTCGATGGTCAGGGACCGGTCCTCGATGCCGAGCCGGATGATGCGCTCGAGTCTGTCCACCACGCCGTCCGTGCCCTCGGCGAGCGCTGCGCGCATGCTGTCGGACAGGTCGGCGACCTCGGCTCCCAGCTTGACGGCCAAGCACTTGCCCTGGCAGTCGTCGAGGGTCTGGGTGTCGCGCCACTGCTGCAGATAGGCGAGGAGTCGATCGGCCGCCGAGGCGGCGTCGCCGGCGAAGATCCGGTCCATGTCCGCCAGGTACTCGACGAAGTAGGCCCGCATCATGGCCTCACCGAACGCGTCCTTGGACGCGAAGTAGTAGTAGAACGAGCCCTTCGGCACCCGAGCCTCGGTGAGCACCTCGGTCAGCCCCACCGCCGCGTATCCCCTGTGCGCCATGATCCGCTGGCCGGCGTCCAGGATGCTGCGGCGGGCGTCGGTGGTGGGCATGCCGCAACCGTAGCACCAATTAGACCGGTCGTCTAGTCACCTGACCTGGACCCAGGTCGAGCGTGCGACCGGTGTCGGCAGGTCGTCGGTCGCGACGCGCCCACGCGCCTCCAGGGCAGCGACCTGATGCGCACAGGTGCGCGCCCGACCGGGCACGGTCGGACGCGCACGTGTGCGGTACCTGCGCGTCGACGCGGTCAGCGCGACAGGTACGCCGGCTCGCGTGCGACGCTGGGGAGGTCCGGCATCCCGATCCGGTCGAGCTCGACGTCCCTCCGGTCCGGCGCCATGCGCACGGCGACCATCGCGATGCCGGTCGTGACGATCGCGAAGATCATGATCGGCCACAGGGCGCCACCGCTGAAGACGACGAGCGCGGCAGCCAGTGCCGGGGTGAAGCTCGACAGCAGGACAGCCGCCATCTGGTACCCGACGGAGATCCCGGTGTAGCGCACCGCCGTCGGGAAGAGCTCGCAGTACAACGCCGGCTGCGGCGCGTAGACGAGTCCGTGGCCCAGCCCCATGAAGAGCACGACCCCGGCGATGATCGCCCAGGTCTGACCGGTCTGGATCAGCAGGAGGATCGGCACCGTGGTGACGATGATGCACGCGCCGCCGAGCAGGAACGTCTTCGGTCGTCCGATCCGGTCCGACAGCTTCCCGTACACGGGGATGAGGGCGACGTTGGCGCCGGCACCGATCATCGTGGCGACGAGGCCCACCTGACGCGAGACGTCGAACTCCGTGGTGATGTAGCTGAGCACGAAGATGGTGAAGATGTAGTAGTTCCCGGCCTCCGCGAAGCGGGCGAAGATCGCGATGAGCAACGGCCGGCGGTGGTCCCGGAACAGCACCACGACGGGCGCCCTCTCCTTCTCCACGAGTGCGTCCTGTCGCGCCTTCTCCACCAGGAACGCGGGACTCTCCTGGGCCCGGAGCCGGATGACGAACCCGACGATCGCCAGCGGAATGGCGAGCAGGAACGGTATCCGCCATCCCCAGACCTCGAAGTCGTCACCCGACACGGCCACCGCGAACGCGATCGCCGCCGAACCGAGCAGCAGCCCGGACGAGACCCCGATCTGCGGCCACGACCCGTAGAAACCACGGCGGTCACGGGGCGCGTTCTCCACGGCGATGATCGCCGCTCCACCCCACTCGCCGCCGACGGCGAAGCCCTGAGCGAGCCGGAGCACACACAGCAGGATCGGCGCGGCCACCCCGATCTGGGAGAAGGTGGGAAGCATCCCGATGAGTGCCGTCGCCACCGTCATCACCGAGAAGGTGAGGATCAGTGTCGATTTGCGGCCGATCCGGTCGCCCAGGTGCCCGGCGACGAAAGCGCCCACCGGTCGGGCGAGGAACCCGACGCCGAACGTGGCCAGTGCCGCGATCTGGCCGATACCGGGCGCGAATCCCGGGAAGAACAACGTGCCGAAGACGAGTGCGGCGGTCGCTCCGTAGATGGTGTATTCGTACCATTCGACGATCGCACCGATGGTTCCGGACTGCAACGAGCGGATGGCCGCTCGTCGAGCGCTCGGACTGATGGTGGGGGGTGGAGTCATCATTGCCTCCTCGGCAGCGGTGGAAAGGACGGATCGGGTGTGGGTGGCCGATTGCTGCGCCGCGCGCGGCGTTTCAGGCGGCGGGCTGCGCGATGTTCACGTAGACGGTCTCGAGGTATTCCTCGATGCCTTCGGATCCGCCCTCGCGCCCGAGGCCTGACTGCTTCACGCCACCGAATGGCGCCGCGGGGTTGGAGATGACGCCGGTGTTGATGGCGAGCATTCCCGTCTCCAACTGCTCCGAGAGACGGATGATCCGCCCGAGATCCCGGGTGAATGCGTAGGCGGCGAGGCCGAATGGAGTCCCGTTCGCCGCCTCGATCGCTTCGTCGTCGGTGCGGAACGTGACGATCGGGGCCACCGGACCGAAGATCTCCTCGTCCAGGATCCGGGCGGACGCGGAGACGCCGGTGAGCACGGTCGGCTGGTAGAACCAGCCGGCACCGGGCACGACCGCACCACCGGCGAGCGCCGTGGCGCCCTTGTCCACCGCGTCGTCGACGAGAGCCCTGACCTTCTCCCGGCTGCGCTCGTCGACCAGCGGGCCGATGTCGACGCCGTCCTCCGTACCGCGTCCGATGGCCTTCGCGGTGAAGCGCTTCGCGAGCTCCGCGGCGAAGGTCTCGGCGACGTCCTCGTGCACGAGGAAGCGGTTGGCCGCGGTGCACGCCTCGCCGATGTTGCGCAGTTTCGCCGCAACGGCACCGTCGACGGCGGCGTCGATGTCAGCGTCCGCGAAGACCAGGAAGGGCGCGTTCCCACCCAGCTCCATCGAGGTCCGCAACACGGTGGTGGACGCCTGCTGCAGCAGCTTCTGGCCGACCGGCGTCGAGCCGGTGAACGAGAGCTTGCGCAACCGGGGGTCGCTGAACAGCGGCGCGGTGGTGAGGGCGGCGGTCGAGGTGGGGATGACGTTGAGGACGCCGGCCGGCAACCCGGCGTCGAGGAACACCTGCGCGAGCAGCAGCGAGGTGAGCGGGGTCAGATCGGCCGGCTTGAGGATCATGGTGCACCCGGCGGCGACGGCCGGACCGATCTTGCGGGTCGCCATCGCGAGCGGGAAGTTCCACGGCGTGATGAGCAGCGCCGGCCCGACCGGTCGCTTCGTCACCAGCAGCCGCGAGCCGCCGTCGGGCGCCGTCGAATAGCGGCCGTCGATGCGCACCGCCTCCTCGCTGAACCAGCGGAGGAATTCGGCACCGTAGGCGACCTCGCTGCGGGATTCGGCCAGCGCCTTGCCCATCTCGAGCGTCATCAGCAGTGCGAAGTCGTCGGCGCGGGCGTGGATGGCCTCGAACGCGCGGCGCAAGATCTCACCTCGGCTGCGGGGCGACGTCGCCGCCCAGTCCCGCTGCGCCGCGGCCGCCGCGTCGAGAGCGGCCTCGGCGTCGGCGGGGGCGGCGTCGGCGACCGTCGTCAGGATCTGTCCGGTGGCCGGATCGTGGACGTCGAAACGTCGGCCGGATGCGCTCTCCCGCCACTCCGCTCCGATGAGCAGCCCGGTCGGGAGGGATGCGAGAAGTCGTTCTTCGTTCAGGGCGGTGGTCATGGGGAGGCTTCCTCGTCGAAGGTGATGATCTGGCGGATGGCGTTGCCGTCCGCGAGGGTGTCCATGGCGGAGTTGATGTCGGCCAGCGCGATCGTGGAGGAGATCAGCGACTCCACCGGGAGGCGTCCCTCCCGCCACAGCTGGGCGAACATGGGGATGTCCCGGGACGGCACTGCGGACCCCAGGTAGCTGCCGACGATGGTGCGGGCCTCGGCGGTCAGCAGCAGGGGCGTGATGGTGCTCGTATCGGTCGGCGCCGGCAGACCGACCGTCACCGTGGTGCCACCGGCGCCCGTGAGGGCCATCGCGGTCTCGAAGGCACGGGAGTTGCCGGCGGCTTCGATCACCACCGCAGCCCTGACGCCGGCCGCGAGCGCCTCGGCGGGCCCGTATGCCTCGTCGGCACCCAGTTCGAGCGCCTGCTCGCGCTTCGCGGCGACGGCGTCGACGCCGATCACCTTCCCGCGTCCGAGCGACACCGCGGTGATCAGCGCGGCCATGCCGACGCCACCGAGTCCCACCACGAGCACCGTGTCGCCGTCGGTCGGCTTTCCGGCGTTGATGACGGCGCCACCCCCGGTGAGCACGGCACACCCGAGCACGGCGGCGACGTCGGCAGGCACGTCGTCGTCGACCGGAACCAGTGAGCGCCGGTCGACCACGGCGTGATCGGCGAACGCGGAGACGCCGAGATGGTGGTGCACCGGTTCTCCGTCCCGATGCAGCCGTCGACCGCCCGTCAGCAATTCGCCGAGGTTGTTCGCGGCGGAGCCCTGCGTGCACGGGAGGCGCCCGTTCGTGTCGCAGTTCGGGCATTCTCCGCATCGGGGAAGGAAGGTCATCACCACCCGCTGACCTGCCGCGAGGTCATCGACGCCGTCGCCGACCCGGACGACGCGACCGGCGGCCTCGTGGCCGAGGAGCATCGGCATGGGACGCGGCCGTGTCCCGTTGACGACGGAGAGGTCGGAATGGCAGAGACCGGCGGCCTCGATCCGGACGAGAACCTCTCCCGGCCCCGGCTCGCCGATGTCGAGCTCGACGATGGTGATGGGCCTCGACCGGGCATAGGGGCGTGGCAGTCCGCTCTCTTCGAGAACTGCGCCGGTGGTCTTCATGTGTTTCTCCTCGTGAATCTGCCCGCGATGCGCTGAGAGATGGCGGAATGGCCCGGTGGGCGTCCGCGGAACATTCCGCTCGCCGATGGGGACTGTGGGCAAGAATGCCGGGTGAGGGGCATCACATACAGACCCAAATCCGCAGACGCCGCGTGCAGATCTGCACACGGCGCGATCCGGAATGGCAGATGGCAGCGCCGGCAGGCCGACGCCGCCAGTACCGGGTCGAGGCGGGACCGACGAGGAGCCTCGGACTCCCGGTGGGTCAGCTCAGTTCGTCAGCGCGGTGCCGGACCTGCTCGAAGAGCGCTTCCCGTACCGCCCGGACGCTCGGTCGGGAGACGCTGTCCCGGCGCACCGCCAACGAGAAGACGGACCGGAGCGGGGCGACTGCCGAGCAGACGCGACGCAGCCCCGGCTCACGCATCGCCATGTACTTCGGCAGCAGTCCGATGCCGGCACCGTGCCGCACGGCCTCCAGCTGGGCGAAGATGTTGGTCGAGGTGAACCTCGCGGTGGCCTGCGGCAGGTACCGGCTCAGATCCAGGTCGCCGATCTGGAGCATCGAGTCGACGTAGAAGATCAGCGGGTGCCGGCTCAGGTCCTCCTCCGTCGTCGGCTCGCCGTGGGCGTCCAGGAAGTCCTCACTGGCGTACAGCTCGAGGGTGTACTCGGCCAGCAGCTCGGTGAAGACCTTCGTCGCCACCGGCTTGCCGACGGCGATGGCGAGGTCGAAACCGGACTGGTACAGCCGCAGCTCGCGGGTGGCCGTGATCAGCTCGACGTTGAGGTCAGGGTGCTGGCGGCGCACCTGGGCGAGCGCGGGGACCACGAAGGCGACGCCGAATCCCTCGGCGGAGGTGATCCGGATGGTTCCCGTGAGGGAGTCCGGACGCGCGCCACTCGCCGCCATCGCCGCCTGCTCCACCGCGTGCTGGATCGGTCGGGCGTGCTCGGCGACGGCGCGCCCGGCCTCGGTGAGCTCCCAGCCATCGGTGCCGCGCTCGAGCAGACGGGCACCCAGCACCTTCTCCAGCGACTTGATCCGCCTGGACACCGTGGTGTGGTCGACGCCGAGCGTCGTCGCAGCGGACACCAGCCGGCCACTGTTGGCCACCGCCACCAGGTACCTGAGGTCGTCGGCGCGCACGGCGTTGACGTCGATGTTCGACACGTTGCGCCTCCACCCCTCCGAATTCGCCCGACGCCGATCTGCTCTGGTCGCGGCGCCCGCCTACGCTTCCCGATCATGGCAGCGCACCTCGACCTGTCCACCCGGATCGACACGGGGTTGACTCCCCCACCGGCACCCGCGCTCTTCACCGACCGGTACGAGCTGACGATGGTCGCCGCGGCGCTGGCCGACGGCACGGCCGCGCGCGACTGCGTCTTCGAGGTCTTCGCCCGCCGGTTGCCGCACGGACGCCGGTACGGCGTGCTCGCGGGCACCGGGCGACTGCTGGAGGCGCTGCCCTTCTTCCGCTTCGGCGACGACGAGATCGCCGCCCTCCGCGAGCAGGGGCTCACCGACACGCGCCTGCTGGACTGGCTGGCCGACTTCCGCTTCTCCGGCGACATCGACGGCTACGCCGAGGGCGAGCTGTACTTCCCCGGCTCCCCCGTGCTCACCGTGCGGGCGTCCTTCGCCGAGGGCGTGCTGCTGGAGACCCTCGCGCTGTCGGTGCTCAACCACGACAGCGCGATCGCCTCCGCCGCGGCCCGGATGATCTCGGCCGCCTGCGACCGGCCGTGCATCGAGATGGGCTCGCGCCGCACGCACGAGGAGGCCGCCGTCGCCGCCGCCCGGGCCGCCCACCTCGTCGGCTTCGCGACCAGCTCCAACCTGGAGGCCGGACGGCGGTACGCGGTGCCCACCACCGGCACGAGCGCGCACGCCTTCACGCTGCTGCACGACGACGAACGGTCGGCCTTCGAGGCCCAGGTGGCGGCCCTGGGCAAGGGCACCACGCTGCTGGTCGACACCTACGACGTCGAGCAGGGCATCCGGACGGCGGTCGAGGTGGCCGGCCCCGAGCTGGGGGGCATCCGACTGGACTCC
>CADCTN010000102.1 GCA_902805535.1 uncultured Blastococcus sp.
AGCTCGACATCCCGGAGTTCCTGAAGGGCTGAGCGTGAAGGGCTGAGAACGGACGTCATGCTGGACGGCATGACGAGCAACTCCCCGGCCGCCCCGCCGTCGGTACGACCCCGCAGGGTCGTCACCGATCGGCGGGGCGGCCGGTCCCGTTCCCCGTACGACTCGTTCAACCTCGGCGACCACGTCGGCGACGACCCCGGGGACGTCGCGGCCAACCGCGCCCGGGTGGCACGGGAGCTCGGCGTGCCCGCGGACCGGCTGGTCTGGATGTCGCAGGTGCACGGCGCCGGGGTGGCGGTCGTCGACGGGCCGCGGGACGGCGCGGTGGCCGGCACCGACGCCCTGGTGACGGCGACCCGCGGCCTGGTGCTCTGCGTCCTGGTGGCCGACTGCGTGCCCGTGCTCATGGCCGACCACGACCGGGGCGTCGTCGCCGCCGTGCACGCCGGACGGGAGGGCGTGCGCCAGGGTGTCGTCCCCGCCGCGCTGTCGGCCATGGCGAGCCTGGGCGCCCGCGCGCGCCACGTGACCGCGCTGCTGGGCCCCGCCGTGTGCGGGGAGTGCTACGAGGTGCCCGCGCAGATGCAGGCCGACGTCGCCCGCGTGGCGCCCGCTGCCGCCGTGGCGACCCGGCGGGGAACCTCCGGGCTGGACCTGCGGGCCGGCGTGGCGGAGATCCTGCGGGGGGCGGGGATCCCCGAGGTGGTGCAGGACCCGCGCTGCACCGTCGAGGACCCGCAGCTGTTCTCCCACCGGCGCGACGGGGTGACCGGCCGCCAGGCCGGGATCATCTGGCTGGCCTGACGCAGGACCCACGAGACGGCTGGGAGGATCGGTGGCGTGGCCGGCCTCGAGGACAACCTCCGCGCGGTGCGGGCGCGCATCGATGCCGCGGCGCGCGCGTCGGGGCGTGATCCCGCGGAGGTCGCGCTCCTGGCGGTGAGCAAGACGTGGCCGGCCGCGGACGTCCGTGCGCTGGCGGCCCTCGGTCAGCGCGCCTTCGGGGAGAACCGCGCCCAGGAGCTGCTGGCCAAGGCCGCCGAGGTCGGGGACCTCGACGTCCGGTGGCACTTCGTGGGCCAGCTCCAGCGCAACAAGGCGGCCGCGGTGGCCCGGCTGGGGGCCGTGGTGCACACGGTCGACCGGGAGTCGCTGGCCCTGGCGCTGGACCGGGCGGGGGAGCAGGCCGGGCGTCCGGTCGACGTCCTCCTCCAGGTCGACCTCGGAGGAGCGGCCGGGGCGACCGCCGCCCGCGGCGGCGCCGCGCCCGACGACGTCCGGGTGCTGGCGGACCTGGTGGACCGGTCGCCCGGACTGCGGCTGCGCGGTCTCATGGCAGTCGCCCCCAGGGACGAGGACCCCGGGCCCGCCTTCGACCGGCTGGCGGCCCTCGCCGACCGGGTGCGGGCCGACCATCCGGAGGCCGTCGAGCTGTCCGCCGGCATGAGCGGGGACCTCGAGGACGCGATCGCGGCCGGCGCGACCATCGTGCGTGTCGGAACCGCACTCTTCGGGGACCGGCCCCTACCCTGCGACCGAGAGCAAGTCTCATCAGCCACATGAGTCACACCGGTCGCCCGGTCTCCGGGAGCCCCGCGGGACGGGGTCGACCGCGCCAGGCAGGCAAGGCGCAGGACGCCAGCAGAGGGGGAGGTCCGATGGCTGGAGCCATGCGGAGGATGGGTATCTACCTGGGGCTCGTCGAGGACGACGACGCCCGCGGCTACGGCCGGTACGACGCCCGTCAGTCCGAGCACCCGGAGCACGACCGGCGCTACGGCGGCCGCTACTCCGACGAGCGGTACGAGGGCCACTACGA
>CADCTN010000103.1 GCA_902805535.1 uncultured Blastococcus sp.
GCAAGACCCTGCTGGCCCGTGCGGTGGCCGGCGAGGCGGGCGTGCCGTTCTTCTCCATCTCCGGCTCGGACTTCGTCGAGATGTTCGTCGGCGTCGGCGCCAGCCGCGTCCGCGACCTGTTCAACCAGGCCAAGGAGAACGCCCCGGCGATCATCTTCATCGACGAGATCGACGCCGTCGGCCGGCACCGCGGCGCCGGCATGGGCGGCGGGCACGACGAGCGCGAGCAGACGCTCAACCAGATGCTCGTCGAGATGGACGGGTTCGACGTCAAGGGCGGCGTCATCATGATCGCCGCCACGAACCGCCCGGACATCCTCGACCCCGCGCTGCTGCGCCCGGGGCGCTTCGACCGCCAGATCGCCGTCGACCGGCCCGACCTGCTCGGCCGCAAGGCCATCCTCTCCGTCCACGCGAAGGGCAAGCCCCTCGCGCCCGACGTCGACCTGGAGACCGTGGCCCGCCGGACGCCGGGCTTCACCGGCGCGGACCTGGCCAACGTCCTCAACGAGGCCGCGCTGCTCACCGCCCGGAACAACGGGTCGCTGATCACCGACGAGACCCTCGAGGAGGCGATCGACCGGGTCGTCGCCGGGCCCGAGCGCAAGACGCGGGCGATGAGCGAGAAGGAGAAGAAGGTGACCGCCTACCACGAGGGCGGCCACGCTCTCGTGGCGCACGCGCTGCCCAATCTCGACCCCGTGCACAAGGTCACGATCCTGCCGCGCGGCCGCTCGCTGGGGCACACGCTCGTCCTCCCGACCGAGGACAAGTACACCCAGACCCGCTCGGAGATGATCGACACGCTCGCCTACGCCCTCGGTGGCCGCGCGGCGGAGGAGCTGGTCTTCCACGAGCCGACCACCGGCGCGGGCAACGACATCGAGAAGGCCACCTCGATGGCCCGCGCGATGGTCACCCAGTACGGCATGAGCGCCAAGCTCGGGGCGGTCAAGTACGGCAGCACCGACGCCGAGCCGTTCCTCGGCCGCGACATGGGCTCCCGTCCCGACTACTCCGAGGCCGTGGCCGCCGACATCGACGCGGAGATCCGCGCCCTGATCGAGGCCGCCCACGACGAGGCATGGGAGATCCTGGTCGAGTACCGGCAGGTCCTCGACCAGCTCGTCCTCGAGCTGATGGCGAAGGAGACCCTGTCCAAGGAGGACATGGCCCGCATCTGCGCGCCGGTCACCAAGCGTCCCTCCCTCGCGCCCTACAACGGGTTCGGCAAGCGGACGCCGTCCGAGCAGCCCCCGGTGCTCACGCCGGCCGAGGTGGCCGCGCAGAACGGCAACGGTCACCTGAGCGGCCACAGCTCTCCGGTGGGCGACGTCGGGGCGCCCGCCCAGCGATGAGTGTCTCGCCGGACGACATCGGCCCCGGTGGGATGCGGACCGTCGGCCGGGTGGACCAGGACAGGGCTGCCGCCGCCGTGCGGGAGCTGCTGCTCGCCATCGGCGAGGACCCGGACCGGCCGGGCCTGCAGGACACCCCGGCGCGGGTGGCGCGCGCCTACACCGAGATCTTCGCGGGCCTCGGGCAGGACCCCTACGAGATCCTCTCGACGACGTTCGACGAGGACCACGACGAGATGGTCCTGGTCAAGGACATCCCGATGTACTCCACCTGCGAGCACCACCTGGTGCCCTTCCACGGTCACGCCCACATCGGCTACATCCCGGGTGCCGACGGGCGGGTGACCGGGCTGTCGAAGCTGGCCCGGCTGGTCGAGGTCTACGCCCGCCGGCCCCAGCTCCAGGAACGCATGACCCGCCAGACCGCGGACGCGCTCTTCGAGGTGCTCAAGCCCCGGGGCGTGATCGTGGTGATCGAGGCCGAGCACCTGTGCATGGCGATGCGGGGGATCCGCAAGCCGGGATCGACCACGACGACCTCCGCCGTCCGCGGCGTCTTCCGGGACAACCCGGCGACCCGCGCCGAGGCGATGAGCCTGGTGCTGGGCAGGTGACCCTGCTGCCGCGGCCGGGCCGGTGCGTCGTGATGGGCGTGCTGAACGTGACGCCGGACTCCTTCTCCGACGGCGGGTGCTTCGCCGACACCGCGTCGGCGGTGGCGCACGGCCTGGCCATGCACGCCGCGGGCGCGGACTACGTCGACGTCGGCGGGGAGTCCACCCGCCCCGGCGCCGACCGGGTGGACGCCGAGGAGGAGTGCGGCCGCGTGCTGCCGGTCCTGCGCGAGCTGAGCGCCGCCGGCGTCCGCACCAGCGTGGACACCACCCGCGCCGAGGTCGCCGAGGCCGCCATCGGCGCGGGGGCGAGCCTGGTCAACGACGTCAGTGGCGGGCTCGCCGACAAGAACATGGCGGAGCTGGTCGCGGAGGCCGGCGTGCCCTGGGTGCTCATGCACTGGCGCGGGCACAGCCGCGAGATGTACGCGGCCGCCCGGTACGGCGACGTGGTCACCGAGGTCTGCGCCGAGCTGACCGCCCGCGTCGAGGACGTCGTGGCCGCCGGGGTCGCCCCCGAGCAACTGGTCCTCGACCCCGGCCTCGGTTTCGCCAAGCGCGCCGAGCACAACTGGGCGCTGCTGGCCGGGCTCGACCGGCTCGTCGGGCTGGGCCTGCCGGTCCTGGTCGGGGCGTCCCGGAAGACGTTCCTCGGCCGGCTGCTCGCCGGGTCCGACGGCACGGCCCGCCCGGCCGAGCTGCGCGACGACGCGACGCTGGCCACCACCGTGCTGGCCGCCGAGGCCGGTGTGTGGGGCGTGCGCGTGCACGACGCGGCCGGATCGATCGACGCCGTCCGCACCGTGGCGGCCGTCCGCGCGGCGCGGCAGGCCGCTCGTGGCTGAGCCCACCCCCGACCGGATCGCGATCCACGGCCTCCGCGCGCGCGGGCACCACGGGGTCTACGCCTTCGAGCGCGAGCGCGGGCAGATGTTCCGCGTCGACGCCGTCCTGGAGCTGCACACCGTCGCGGCGGCCGCCGGCGACGACCTGGCCAAGACGGTCAACTACGCCGAGCTCGCCCATGAGCTCTACGCGGTGGTCACCGGTGAGCCGGTCAACCTCATCGAGACCCTCGCCTCCCGCCTCGCCGCCGTCTGCCTGGCCAACCCGCTGGTCGACGCGGTGGAGATCACGGTGCACAAGCCGCAGGCCGAGCTCGGCGTCCCCTTCGACGACGTCACGGTCACCATCCGCAGGGAGCGCGCGTGACCCGCGTGGTGCTGTCGCTGGGAGCGAACCTGGGCGACCGCGCGGGCACCATCCGCGCGGCCATCACCGCGCTCAAGGACGACGGCCTGCTCGCCCGCTCGACCCTCTACGAGACCCCGCCGTGGGGCCCGGTCGAGCAGCCGCCGTACCTGAATGCCGTCGTGGTGGCCCGCGGCCCGCGGGATGCCGCCGGGTGGCTGGCCCGCGCGCACGAGCTCGAGCAGATGGCCGGCCGGACCCGCGAGGTGCGCTGGGGACCGCGCACCCTCGACGTCGACGTCGTCACGGTCACCGGGGACGACGGCACGCCGGTGCTCTCCGACGACCCCCGGCTCACCCTCCCGCACCCGCGGGCGCACGAGCGCGCATTCGTCCTGCTGCCCTGGTCGACGCTGGAGCCGGGGGCGGTCGTGCCCGGCAAGGGGCGGGTCGCCGACCTGCTGGCCGGGCTGCCCGCCGAGGAGAAGCTGGCCGTCACGCGCTGGGACCACCTGCATTGACCCCCGTCCGCCGTCGTGACCTCGCCGTGCTGGCCACCGGCCTCGCCGTCGCCGCCTGGCTGCTCGTCCGCGCCCGGTACGGGGATCTGCCCGCGCTGCGGTGGTGGCAGCCGATACCGCTGGCCGCGCTGGCCGTGGCGGAGGCGCTCGGAGCCCGAACGCTGCGGGCCCGTCTCCCCGCGCTGCGCGAGGCGCGCACGCGGGCGCGGGCACCCGCCGCGGCGTCCCGGGACGTGCCGGTCCGCCCGGTCGAGCCGATGCTGGTCGCCCGCCTGGCCGTGCTGGCGCAGGCCAGCGCCTACGTGGGCGCCGTCTTCCTCGGCGTCTGGGCGGGCGTGCTGCTGCACGTCGGGCCCGCGGTCGGCCGGCTCCAGGCCGCGGCGGGGGACACGGTCGCCTCCCTGATCGGCGTCGCGGGCTCCGCGGCGCTGGTGGCCGCCGCGTTGTGGCTGGAGTCGGTCTGCCGGGTCCCTCCGCAGGAGCAGGACCCGGCGGAGGGCGTCAGCGCCTAGCCACCGCTCAGGCCTGGGACGCCCCCGCCGTCTCGGGGACGCGACCCTGCACCGACCGGCGCAGCGCGGCGTGCAGCGACTCGGGCGTCAGCACGCCGAGGAAGCGGTCCCCGTCCAGGACGGCCACCCAGCCGGCCTCGTGCTGGAGCATCGTGCTGAAGGCCGTCTTGAGCGAGGCCTCCCGGGGCACCCAGGCCTCCATGCGCCGGGCCGCCGTGCCGACGGTGTCCGAGCCGACCGCCCGCTCGGCGGAGAGCCACCCGTGCAGGCGGCCGTCGCCGTCGAGGACGACGGCCCAGCGGGCCTCGGCCTGCCCCATGGCCGACCGCGCCCGGTCGAGGCCGTCGGCGATCCGCACGACGGGCGGCTGCTCCAGGTCGGCGGCGTCGATCCCGGTGACGGCGAGGCGCTTGAGCCCGCGGTCGGCGCCCACGAAGTCGGCCACGAAGGCGTTCGCCGGCCGGCCCAGCAGCTCCGCCGGGGTGGCGTACTGCTCCACGTGCCCGCCGTGGCTCATCACCGCGATCCGGTCGCCGATCCGCACGGCCTCCTCGATGTCGTGGGTGACGAACACGATGGTCTTGCGGACGGTCTGCTGGAGGCGGAGGAACTCCGACTGCAGCCGCTCGCGGACGATCGGGTCCACCGCCGAGAACGGCTCGTCCATGAGCAGGACGGCGGGGTCGGCGGCCAGCGCGCGGGCCACTCCGGCACGCTGGCGCTGCCCGCCCGAGAGCTGGTGGGGGTACCGGTCGCCGTGCACCGCCGGGTCGAGCCCCACGAGCTCCAGCAGCTCCTCCACCCGGTCCCGGACGCGGCCGCGGTCCCAGCCGAGCAGGCGCGGAACGGTGCCGACGTTGGTCCGGATGCTCTGGTGGGGGAAGAGCCCGATGTTCTGGATGACGTAGCCCATGCGCCGGCGCAGCTGCACCGGGTCGACCCGGGTGACGTCGTCGTCGCCGAGCAGGATGCGCCCCGTGGTCGGCTCGATGATCCGGTTGATCATCTTCATCGTCGTGGTCTTGCCGCAGCCGGAGGGGCCGACCAGGACCGTCAGCTCACCGGCCGCGAAGGTCAGGTCCAGCTCGGCGACGCCGACGGTGCCGTCGGCGAAGACCTTCGTGACGCCCTCGAGCCGGATCGCCTCGCCGCCGCCGGGTCGTGCGGGGGAGCGAGGGGGAGCAGTAGCGTCCACGGCGTGGCCTTCCTGGTGCGCGCTCGATGCTGAACGCGTGGACCGCCGACGTGCTCGCGGCCGATGCGGCGCCGAACCCGTGGTTCGACCTGTCCTACGTGACCTCCAACTGGGGCACCATTGTGGGCTATCTGGGCGAGCACGTGCGGCTCACGGTCGGTGCCGTGGTGCTGGGGACCCTCATCGCGCTGCCCCTGGCCGTCGTGGCCAGCCGTTCGCGCTGGCTGTCCGGGCCCGTGCTCGGGCTCTCCACCCTGATCTACACGATCCCGTCGCTGGCCATGTTCGCCTTCGTCGCGCCGGTCACCGGGCTGTCGGTCACCACCGTGCTGATCGGCCTGGTCCTGTACTCGCTGGTGATCCTGGTGCGGAACTTCCTGGTCGGGCTCCAGGCGGTGCCCGCCGACGTCCGCGAGGCGGCCCGGGGGATGGGCTACGGACCGGCGCGGCTGTTCTGGCAGGTCGAGCTTCCGCTGGCGCTCCCGGCGTTCATGGCCGGCATCCGGGTGGCGACCGTGTCCACGGTCGCGTTGACCACCGTCGGGGTCATCGTCGGCCACGGGGGGCTCGGCCAGCTCATCACCGGCGGGTTCAACGCCAACTTCTACCGCGCCGAGATCGTGACCGGTGCGCTGGGCTGCGTGCTGCTGGCCCTCGTCGCCGACCTGCTGCTGGCCGGTGCGGCCCGCCTGCTGACCCCGTGGTCGCGGGGGGCGCGGTCGTGAACCAGCTGCAGGAGGCGCTGCGTTACCTCAACGACCCGCTCAACTGGACCCGCGAGCGCGGCATCCTCGACCTGCTGGCCGAGCACCTGCGCATCTCGCTGCTGGCCGTCCTGGTCGCCGCGGTCATCGGGGTGCCCCTCGGCATGGTGCTGGGGCACACGGGCAGAGGTGGCGGCTTCACCGTCGCGCTGTCCAACGTGTCCCGGGCCGTGCCGACCCTGGCCCTGCTCACCCTCTTCGCGGTCACCCCGATCGGCTTCGGCCCGACGGCGACGACGATCGCGTTGGCGATCTTCGCCTTCCCGCCGATCCTCACCAACACCTACGTCGGCTTCCGGGAGGTCGACCGGGACGTGGTGGAGGCGGCCCGCGCCATGGGGATGAGCGGCCGGCAGATCGTGCTCCGCGCGGAGCTGCCCCTGGCCGCGCCCCTGCTGATGACGGGCCTGCGCACCGCCGCCGTGCAGGTGGTGGCCACCGTGACGCTGGCCGCGCTGGTGGCCGGCGGGGGGCTGGGCAGCATCATCACCCTCGGATTCGCCCAGCAGGACTACGGCGCCGTCCTCGCCGGGGCCATCCTCGTCGCCACCCTGGCGGTGCTCACCGAGGTGCTGCTCGTCCTCGCCTCCTGGGCGTTCACGCCCGGGCCGCGACGCTCCCTCCTGCCCAGGTCCGGTGCGCGGGCACGGGCGGGAGTGCCGGAGCCGACGGCGGCCGGC
>CADCTN010000104.1:0-903 GCA_902805535.1 uncultured Blastococcus sp.
CCCCGTCACCGGGCCGGCTTAGAGTGGGATCACCAACCAGCGTCCGCCGGCGACTAGGACCGCGAGGACGAGCAGGTCGGCGGTGACGACGGCGGGTGGAACCTCTCTGAGCGAGGCGTGCAGGACCACCGCGCCGATCATGATGGGCACCAGACCGGTTGCCGCCAGCGCGGTCAGCGAGGGCAACACTCACACCAACCCCGGCATGACGAGCCCGTCTTCGCGGCGAGGATCTCCGCCGCGAAGACGGGCCGCATCAACCCGGCCGGGAAAGGCGACTGCTCTCCCATCTCGCGCAAGGCCTTCGGGGGAACAAGAACAGCAGCCCGTGCGTCAGAAAGACGACGGCCAGTAACGCCTGCGCGACCCATAGGAACGTGTTCATCGTTTTCGAGTCTTTGTCGGGTGTAAGCTAGCCAGCGGAGGCCTTCCGGGTATCTGCGCCCGAGCGGCCTCCTTCGTGCGCCTACGTGACGAGCGGCGCGACGTCCGAAAGGGGCGTGACGTCGAAGTTCTGGTCGAAGATGCCGTCCGGGTCCCACGCCCGCTTGATCGCGCGGAGGCGCTCGAGCGTCGCCGGCGGGAAGGCGTCGCGGACGCGTTCGGGGGCTTGGTCGGACTCGAAGCTCAGGTAGATGCCGTCCATCGACTCCCTCACCACGCTCCAGCCGGCGTCGAAGCCGGCCTGGTCGTGCCGGGAGACGGCGGTCACCGAGAAGTTCTGATGGCGGTGGGCGTAGGCGGTCGCCTCTGGGGGCACGTCGTTGACGGCCCCGCCGACGGACCGGATTTGCAGCATCTCGCCGAAGCTGTCGCGCACGAGCCGCTCGAGCCGGCCGGCGAGCTCCCCGTCGAGGTGGTCGGCGAGGCCGGTGTGCGTCCGTGCGGCCTGCTGGCCGCTGT
>CADCTN010000104.1:913-1810 GCA_902805535.1 uncultured Blastococcus sp.
GCGGGAACCGCGCGATGTCGCCGGCCTCGTAGAGCACCGTCGCGCGCACGACGACGGGCACGGGGTCGGCGCGGAACTCGAAGGAGGTCGCGATGCCGACGTTCGCCCCGGCGCCCCGCACCGCCCAGAAGAGGTCCGGCTCGTGGTCCGCGTCGACCCTGCGCAGGCGGCCGTCCGCGGTGACGACGTCGGCGGAGAGGAGGTGGTCGATGGTCAGGCCGTGCGCCCGGGCCATGAGGCCGATGCCGCCGGTGGTGGCGAGCCCGCCGACGCCGACGTCCCCGGAGTCCCCGGAGCTTATGGCGAGGCCCCACGGGTAGAGCTTCCGCGCGACGTGGCCCCAGCGCGCGCCTGGGCCTATCCGCACCGTGCGGCCGTCGGAACCGCTACGCTCGATGGCGTCGAGCGAGCCCAGGTCGATGACGGTGCCGCCGTCGTTGGTCGAGACGCTGCTGATGCCGTGGCCCCCGCTGCGCACGGCGAACGGCGCGTCGGCCTCGAGGGCGAATTCCAGCGCCTCGGCGACCTCGCCTGCGGAGCGGGGCACGACGACGGCGGCGGGGGAGCCGGTGGCCGTGTAGACGTGGCGGACGCCCTGGTATCGGGGGTCGCCGGGGCGTATGACGTCGAGCGCGGCCGTGCTCATGACTGCGCGGGCGGGGTCGGACGCGGGCCGGAGTCGCGGTCGACGAAGTAGTGCAGGACGGTGCCCGCGAGCGGGGCGTTGCCCGCGACGAGCTCGGCGACGTGGAAGCCGACGTCGGCGGCCGGGATCCAGCCGGGGTTGTCGATGCCGGCGAGTTGGCGGGGTCTGGTGCGGACGACGCCCAGGATCACCTCGTAGACGCGGGGACCTCGCCCGCCGACCTCCTCGGCGATCGTGCGGGTCATCGACTT
>CADCTN010000105.1 GCA_902805535.1 uncultured Blastococcus sp.
CGATTGGACGAAGCCGTCCCGCGCGGGCGAGGACACCTTCGGCCCCGAGATCCCGCCGGCCCGGGCCGCGGCCCCCGGCACCACCGCGATCCCGGAACGGTCCGTCCGCGGTCGTCGCTCGGCAGACCGCGTCGACGACGTCCCGGCACCCGTCGCAGGTCCGGGCACCGGCCCCGTCGGTGGCCGGGCCGCCATGCGCGCCGAGCGCCAGGCGGCCGACACCGCCCGTCGCAAGGCCGAGGGCCAGAAGGGCTCCGCCGTCGCCGTCCTCGAGGACGACGCGCCCCGCCGGTCCCACCGGGTGCTCAAGGCACTGGTCGCCATGACCGTCGTCGCCCTGGGCGTCCTCGGCGTCTACTCCTTCGTCTCGCCCCAGACCAAGGAGGCGGCGGCCCAGACCACCGCGGGCGTCAGCGACCCCGCTCCCGAGGTGCCGGACGTCGCGTCCCTGCCGGAGCTCCCGGCCGACCCGATCGTGACCGAGCCGGTCGTCGCGTCGCCGATCCGGGTGCCCGTGACCGTGCTGAACTCCACCGACATCACCGGCCTGGCCGCGAAGGTCGCCGCGGCCGTCGCCGCCGGAGGCTGGGAGACCCCGGAGGTCGGCGGGTACACCGCGGGCGACGTCGCCGCGAGCACGGTGTTCTTCACCGAGGGCGACGACAACCAGCGGCAGGCCGCCCTGCAGCTGATCGAGATGTACCCCCAGCTCCAGGGCCCGACGCCGCGCTTCTTCGAGCTCCCGGCCGACGTGCAGGCGCCCGGCCTGATCCTCGTGACGACGGGCGACTGGCAGCCCTGAGCGACTGGCAGCCCTGAGCGACCGGCAGCCCTGAGCGACTGGCAGCCCTGAGCGCGGCGTCCGGGAAGGCTCCCCGCCGGTTCCGGAATCGGTGGGTCGCCGGCGGAACACGGGCCGTTCGCCGTCCGTTGGCCGCTTCGTGCGCCCCCTCCGCGGGCTGGTGCGTCCCCGCCCGCGCTCCGGCGCCCGCGCGACGTCGGCAGCTCTGGCCCTCCTGCTGCTCCTGCCCGGTCTGCTCGTCCTCGCCCCGGCTGCGTCGGCGGCCCAGGACGTCCGGACCGAGCAGGCCCGGGTGCCGTCCGGCAGCGGTGCCGACGCGGTCGAGCTGGACACCACCCTGTACCTGCCCGGCGGGAACGACCCCGCTCCCGCCGTCGTGCTCGCCCACGGGTTCGGGGGCAGCAAGCAGTCGGTCGCCGCGGACGCGGAGGACCTGGCCGCGCGCGGCTACGTCGTCCTCACCTACTCCGCCCGCGGCTTCGGCGAGAGCACCGGCGAGATCGGCCTCAACGACCCGCGGTACGAGATCGCCGACCTCGCCACGCTGATCGACCTGCTGGCCGAGCGCGACGACGTGGCGATCGACGGGGACGGCGACCCCCGCGTGGGCGTCGCCGGCGGCTCCTACGGCGGCGGCGTGGCGCTCCTCGGGGCCGCCTACGACGACCGGATCGACGCCATCGCCCCGCAGATCACCTGGAACTCCCTCACCGCCGCGCTCTTCCCCTCCCAGACCGGCCCGTCGGACGACGGGACCGTCGCCGCCACGGCCCAGACCCCCGGCGCCGGCGTCTACAAGCGGCTCTGGGCCGGGCTCTTCTTCGGGGTCGGCTCGGCCCCGACCGGCGGCCTGCTCGACGGCCTGGTGGGCGGCGACGGCGAGAACGGCGAAGGGGCCGGTCCGGCGGCGGCCGGCGGCCAAGCCCTGCCCGATGTCTCCTCGCTCGACCCGGCCGCGGTGGAGCAGGCCCTCACCTGCGGCCGCTTCCGGGCCGACATCTGCGCCGCGTACCAGACCGCCGCCTCCACCGGGGCGCTCACGCCGGAGATCGCCGCCGTCCTGGACCGGAGCAGCCCGGCGCCGGTGCTGGACCGCATCGCGGCACCGACCCTGCTCATCCAGGGCACTCAGGACTCCCTGTTCGGCCTCGGCCAGGCCGACGCCAACGCCCGCGGCATCGCCGCGAACGGGACCCCCGTCAAGGTGGTCTGGTACGCGGGCGGGCACGACGGGTCGGCCTCGGACCAGGTCACCGAGGACCTGCGCACCCAGGTCGCCGGCTGGTTCGACTTCCACCTCCGCGGCGAGGGCGAGGACCCGGGCACCGGCTTCGAGTTCCCGGCGCCGACCGGCCTGGGCACCGGCATCGGCCAGGTGCAGGGCCGCACCCAGACCGTCGTCGCCGACACCTACCCGGGCCTGGACGGCGCCGAGCCCGCGGACCGCCGCGAGATCGCGCTCACCGGTCCGACGCAGCCCGTCGTCACCCCGCCCGGAGGCACGCCGGGCGCCCTCACCACCGTCCCCGGGCTCGGCGCGCTGACCTCGGCGCTGGGCGGCACGACGCTGGAGATCCCCGGGCAGTTCGCGGCCTTCGACAGCGAGCGGCTCGACGCAGCCGTCGAGGTGGTCGGCGCGCCCACCGTCGAGCTCGCCGTCGCCGCACCCGCGGGCACCGCCACCCTGTTCGCCAAGCTGTACGACGTCGGCCCCGGCGGCGCGACGACGCTGCCGGCCGGGCTCGTGGCCCCGCTGGCGCTCACCGGGCTCTCGGCGGATCCGACCCGGCCCACGCCGGTGCGGGTGACGCTGCCCGGCATCGTGCACCGGTTCGAGGCCGGCCACACGATGCGGGTGGTCGTCTCCTCGACCGATCAGGCCTACGCGCTCCCCGCCGAGTCGGCCGTCTACTCGGTCGCGCTGGGCGGCGGCGGCCTCACGGCGGGCAGCGCGGCTCTCGCCGTCCCGGAGGTCGACGGTTCGACGCAGGCCGACACCGGGTCCTCGCGGTGGTGGGTGATGCTGGCCGTCGTCGTCGGGCTCGGGCTCCTCGGCTGGGTCGCCGCGCTGCTGTGGGGCCGGCGCCGCCGTCGCCGGCTCTCGCACGTCGAGCCCGACGGCGAGGACGTGCCGCTGCGCTTCGAGGGCGTGACGAAGGCCTACAAGGACGGCTTCGTCGCCGTCCGCGACCTCTCCTTCGAGGTCCGGCGCGGACAGGTCCTCGGCCTGCTGGGGCCCAACGGCGCCGGGAAGACGACGTCCCTGCGCATGCTCATGGGGCTGATCCGGCCGACGGCGGGGCGGATCAGCGTCTTCGGGCACGCGGCCGGGCCGGGTGCCCCGGTGCTGTCCCGCCTGGGCTCCTTCGTGGAGGGCACCGGCCTGCAGCCGCACCTGTCCGGGCGCGACAACCTGCGGCTGTACTGGGCCGCGACCGGCCGCCCCGCGGAGGACTCGCACCTGGACGAGGCGATCGAGGTGGCCGGGCTCGGCGCCGCCATCGACCGGCCGGTCCGCCGCTACAGCCAGGGCATGCGGCAGCGCGTGGCCATCGCGCAGGCGATGCTGGGCCTCCCGGACCTGCTCGTCCTCGACGAGCCGACCAACGGGCTCGACCCGCCGCAGATCCACGCCATGCGTGAGGTCCTGCGCTCCTACGCCGCCACCGGCCGCACCGTCATCGTGTCCAGCCACCTGCTGAGCGAGATCGAGCAGACCTGCAGCCACGTGGTCGTCATGGCCAAGGGCCAGAAGATCGCGCAGGGCACCGTCGACGAGATCGTCGGCACCGGTGGCGCCGTGCTCGTCGGCCTGGCCGACGACGCCGAGACCGACCGGGCGATCTCCGTCCTGGAGGGTCTGCCCGGGGTGAGTGCCGGGCGGACCGACGACGGCCTGGTCGCCGACCTGGACGGCTACAGCCGCGCGGCGGCGCTGCAGGCGCTGGTCGCGGCCGGCATCGACGTCGACGAGTTCACGCCGCGCCGCCGGCTCGAGGACGCCTTCCTGGCGCTGGTGGGGGAGTCATGACGTCGCTGAGCGAGCACGTGCAGCCGACCGGTGCGGTCGCCGGCTACCGCCCGGAGCGGACGCTGCGGCTGTCGGTGGAGCTGCGCCGCCAGTTCAAGCGGCGGCGGACCATCGGCGTCTTCGCCCTGATGGTCGCCCTCCCGCTGATCCTCATCGGCGCCCTGCAGCTGGGCGCCAGCGAGGAGGCGTCGGAGAACGCCCGGATCAACCTGGTCGACGTCGCCACCTCCAGCGGCCTGAACTTCACGCTGTTCGTGCTCTTCGCGACCACCGGCTTCTTCCTCGTCGTCGTCTACGCGCTGTGCTTCGGCGACAGCGTGGCCAGCGAGGCGCAGTGGGGCTCGCTGCGCTACACCCTGGCGACGCCGGTGCCCCGCATGCGGCTGCTGCGCCAGAAGTGGCTGGCCGCCCTCGTGCAGTCCGTCGGCGCGCTGCTCACGCTGGCGACGGTCGCCGTGGTGGCCGGCGGCATCGCGTTCGGCTTCGGTGACATCCGGACCCCGGTCGGCGTGACCCTCGGTCAGGGCGAGGGCATGCTCCGGCTGGCCGGGATGCTCGGGTACCTCGCCGTCCACCTGCTCGTCGTCGGCGCGCTCGCCTTCTGGTTCTCCACGATCACCGACGCCCCGCTGGCCGCGGTGGGCGGCGCCGTCTTCACGATGTTCGTGTTCGCCATCCTCGACCAGGTCGAGCAGCTGGGCGCCATCCGCGACTGGTTCCCGACGGCGGAGGAGTTCGCCTGGATCGACCTGCTGCTGACGCCGGTCGACTCCGGCGACATGTTCCGCGGCGTCATCCAGTCGCTGGTCTACGCGGCGCTCTTCACCGCGCTGGGGTTCCGGCACTTCGCGCGGCGCGACGTCACCAGCTGAGAACGGGCACCGTCCTCGCCGGTCCCGAGTGTGCCCCGGACGGGGGTTCTAGAGGCTGGCGAGCACCGCGCGGGCCCAGCCTTCGCCCATGGCCCCCTCGGTGACCGCCGCGTTGGGGACGGCGTCGATCAGGCCGGCCATGCCGTCGACGGAGGCCCCGTTGGCGGTGATCCACAGCCGGCCGACGGCCGGGGCCATGTCGAGGTCGCTGACGCTGTCGCCGATCGCCACGGCGTCGGTGGGGGAGAGGCCGCGGCGCTCGAGGTCCCACGCGATGGCCGCGCCCTTGGAGATTCCCCGCGGCATGAGGTGGTAGACCCGCGGCGGCAGCGGGTCCTCGTCCAGACCGAACCGCGACGCCGCCGGGATCGCGCCGTTGTCCTTGAGGGTCAGCCAGCCCGCGCCCTTCTCCGCCAGCCAGGCGTCCACCTCGACCGGGTCGACGCGGCCGCGCAGCAGGGCGTCGGCGGAGTGGGTGGCGTGCCACGGTGCGTGCCACTCCAGCCGGCCCGGGTGCTCGGCGATCAGCTGCTCCACCACCCCGAGCTCGGCCATGACCTGCATCGCGGTGCGCCCCGCGTGCTCGGCCGGGAGCGCTCCGGTGAGCTGGTGGGTGCCGCGGCCGGCGTCCCAGGAGATCGTGGCGCCCAGCTCGGCGATGGCGCCGTCCGCGGCGAAGATCCGCGCGGCCTCGACCACCTGCTCGAACGTCCGGCCGCTGACCAGCACCAACGCCACTCCCGCCCGGTGCAGCTCGAGCAGCGCGGTCGCCGGGGCGGCGGTCAGCTCGCGGCCGGCGGTGTGCCAGAACGAGCCCCGGGGGCCGACCATCGTGCCGTCGAGGTCGGTGTAGAGGATGCGGGCGGGCACACGTCACATCCTGACCGTCGGCCGATCGGTCCCGGGCTCTGGGTAGAGTTCGCGGCGTTCCACTCATCCAGAGGGGCAGAGGGACACGGCCCGATGAAGCCCCGGCAACCGCCGCTCGCGCAGTTCGCGAGCGGGAGGTGCCAACTCCGTCCCGCACGGCTCGACGGCCCGGTGCGGGGAAGATGAGGAGGTAGTCGTCACATGGCCCTGACCGTTCCCGGCTTTTCCCGGGCCGATGCTCCTGCTGGTGGCGCCATCCACCGCAACCCCGCCCGGGGCCTGGTGTGCCGCAACTGCGGCGCCACGTTCGGGCTGATCGCCGAGCACGCCTGCGCCGAGTGCTTCGGTCCGCTGGAGGTCGACTACGACCCCGCGCTGATGCAGGCGGTCACCCGCGAGCAGATCCAGGCGGGTCCGCAGAACATCTGGCGCTACGTCGATCTGCTGCCCGTCGGCCACGACCCGGCCGGCCGGGTGAGCCTCGACCCGGGCCTGACCCCGCTGGTGCGCGCCGACCGGCTCGCCGCCGAGCTCGGGCTCACCGGTGGCCTCTGGGTGAAGGACGACTCGGCCAACCCGACGCACTCCTTCAAGGACCGCGTCGTCAGCCTCGCCGCCACCGCCGCCAAGGGCCTGGGCTATCGCAAGATCGCGGCTGCCTCGACGGGCAACCTGGCCAACTCGGTGGCCGCGCACGCCGCACGCGTCGGCATCCCGTCCTTCGTCTTCATCCCCAGCGACCTCGAGCCGGGCAAGGTCGTCCAGTCGGCGGTCTACGGGCAGACGCTGGTCGCCGTCGACGGGTCCTACGACGACGTCAACCGGCTGACCAGCGAGCTCGCCGAGACCGACGAGTTCGAGGACACCGCCTTCGTCAACCAGAACGTCCGGCCCTACTACGCCGAGGGCTCCAAGACGATGGGCTACGAGATCGCCGAGCAGCTCGGCTGGCGGATCCCGGCCCAGGTCGTCATCCCCATGGCGTCCGGCTCGCTGCTCACCAAGGTGGACAAGGCCTTCCGGGAGCTGACCGCCGCCGGCATCGTCGAGGCGACCGAGTGGACGGTCTTCGGCGCGCAGTCGGCCGGGTGCGACCCGATCGCCACTGCCTTCGAGCAGGGCTGGGACGTGGTGAAGCCGGTGAAGCCGACCGGCATCGCCAAGTCGCTCAACATCGGCAACCCCGCCGACGGCCCCTACGCCCTGGACGCCATCCGGCGCACCGGCGGTTCGGTCGGGCGGG
>CADCTN010000106.1 GCA_902805535.1 uncultured Blastococcus sp.
CCTGCGCGGCGTTCGCCTCGCTCATCGAGGGCGCCCCCGGCTTCTCCAGGAGGACGGCGCGGTCGGGCTGCCCCGGCAGGGCGACGGTCAGCCAGCGCATCGGGCCGAAGTTCATGTCGGCCTGGACCTCGAACCCGAGCTTCCCGACGTAGAAGTCGAGCGCCTGGTCCTGGTCGGGCACGTAGATCTGGGTGATGGTGATGGCGGTCAGCATGGGGAGAACGCTAGGGAGGGTCACTCCCCCGGTGCTTCTCCGAAACTGCTCACCTGCGACGGGCGGGCCCAGGCCATCGCGAAGCAGGTCGGGACCGGCGGCAGCGGACCGCGCCGCCGGTAGACCGACGGCGGCTCCCCCACGATGTCCCGGAACACGCGGCTGAACGTCCCGAGGCTGGTGAAGCCGACGTCCATGCAGATGTCGGTGACGCTCCGGTCCCCCGAGCGGAGCAGGAACATGGCGCGCTCGACCCGCCGCCGCTGGAGGTAGCGGTTGGGCGTCTCCCCGAAGGTGGCGCGGAACGTGCGGATGAAGTGGGCCTCCGACACGTGCGCGATGCGCGCGAGCATCGGGACGTCGAGCGGCTCGGCGTAGCGCCGGTCCATCGTGTCCCGGGCGCGCAGCATCCTCCGGTTGGAGTCCTCGACCGCCCGGCCCACCGGCCGATCAGATCACGGCGCCGCCGGCGCTCAGACGCGGACGCCGCGGTCGGCGAGCCAGCTGACGGGGTTGACCCGCTCGCCGTCCTCGCCGCCGCGGTGCACCTCGAAGTGCAGGTGCGGGCCGGTGGACTGACCGCGGTTGCCGAGCAGCGCGATCGTCTGGCCGGCGTCGACGTACTCGCCCGGCTCCACGAGGATCGAGTCCATGTGGCCGTAGACGGTCACGTCGCCGTTCTCGTGCAGGATGTAGACGGCGAGACCGAAGCCGCTGGCCGCTCCCGCCCGCAGGACGACGCCGTCGCCGGCCGCGTACTCCGGCGTCCGCATGGGGGCGGCGAGGTCGATGCCGTGATGGAAGGTTCCCCATCGGCTGCCGAAGCCGCTGGTGAGCCGGGCGCCGTCGATGGGCAGGACGAACTTGGGCCGAGCGGCCTCCCGGGCCGCGGCCTCCACCTCGGCGCGGGCCGCGCGCGAGGCGGCGACCTCCTCCAGCCGTGCCTGGGCCTCCGCCACGGTGACCGAGGCCTGCGGCATGACCTCGACGCCCTCGTCGCTGGTGAGCAGCGCCTGCTGCGCCTCCAGCACGGAGGTCGCCTCCGCGGGCGCCGCCGTGGCGCCGTGCACGCCCAGCCCCGCGGCGGCCATGCCGCCGGCGAGCAGGGCCGCGAGCAGGAAGGCCGGACGGCGGGCGGTCCCGACGGCCGGCTGGGTCGCACGGGTACGGCGGACGGGGCGATCCGGGGTCAGGAGATCGGTGGGGGTCTCCTGGCCGTGACGTGCGCGCATGCACCTGCCCGTTCGCTTGTCCGTAGCTCGCCGAAGGGGAGTTCGACTACGCGCCATCCAAACATTGCGTGACTCTCCCGTGACCAAGCGTGCGGCGCGTCGGCCGCGACTCGCCGAGCGGGGTACCTCACACTGCTCTCCAGTCACACGCGTGACTGACATCGGTGTCGTTCGAGACCCTGCAGTCCGCACTCGGTCACCGAGGACGGGAGGAGTGTGTGGCTGGCCACACCTGGCGCTGCCGGTACACCCGTGCGGGTGGGCCGGGCGTTTCACCGGAAGGCCGACAGGGCATGTTGTGCCTCCAGGCGTGAAACCTCCCGCGCTGCTCCGGCGTCCGAAATTTCGGCGTCCCCGGAGCGCAGGGACGCCAGAACCATCGCGCGGCACGGCGCCGCACCCGGATAGTGCTGATCACCCGTCGACCCCGAACCGGGACGGCCGGGACGAGCCATGTCCACGAACGAAGAGACGGAGGGATGCGTTGACGCAGACAGAGATCGCCCTCCTCCCCCTGAGCCCGGGACCGCGCACCCCGGAGACCCTCGCGGGGACAAGCGCCAGGGACATCGCCCTGACCGACCTGGCCAACGTGGTGGCCTCACCCACCGGCATCCGGCCCCTGACGCAGGACACGCTCGGCCAGCACGACGAGCAGCTGATCGTGCCGACCTACGACCGCAGCGCCCTGACGCCGGCCGTCGTCCACTTCAGCGTGGGCGGCTTCCACCGCTCCCACCAGCTCCTCTACTTCGACGAGGTGGCCGAGCGCCGCATCAGCGACGCCTGGGGCGTCGTCGGCGTCGGCCTGAACAGCCGGCACATGAAGGACGCCCTGGCGCCCCAGGACCACCTCTACACGGTGGTCGAGCGCAGCCCCGACGGCGAGCGCGCCCGGGTGGTCGGCGTGATGATCGACTACCACTTCGCCCCCGAGGACCCGGCCGTCGTCCTGGATCTGCTCACCGACGCGAGGACCCGGATGGTGTCGCTGACCATCACCGGCAGCGGTTACCGGCTGTTCCCCGACACCGGCGACTTCGACTCCGACGACGAGGACATCCGCTGGGACCTCGCCGAGCCCGGCCGCCCGCGCACCGTCTTCGGCTACCTCGTCGAGGCTCTCGACCGCCGGCGTCGCGCCGGGCTGCCCCCGTTCACCGTCGTCTCCTGCGACAACATGCACCGCAACGGCGATGCGGCCCGTGCCGCGCTGGTCGGCTTCGCGCTCCTGCGCGACGAGGTCCTGGCCCGCTGGATCACCGACCGCGTCTCCTTCCCGAGCAGCATGGTCGACCGGATCACGCCGCACACCACCCCCGAGCAGCGCGAGGCCGTCGCCCAGCGGTACGGCGTCGACGACAACTGGCCGGTCATCACCGAGCCCTTCTCGCAGTGGGTCATCGAGGACGACTTCTGCAACGGCCGTCCCCCGCTGGACCTCGTCGGTGTGCGGTTCGTCCCCGACGTCGCCCGCTACGAGCTCATGAAGACCCGGCTGCTCAACGCCAGCCACTGCGCGCTGGGCTACCTGGGGTCGCTGGCCGGGCACGCCAGCATCGACCGGGTCATGGCCGACCCGCTGTTCGCCGACTACGCCGAGCAGCTGATGGACGCCGAGGTCCGCCCGTTGCTGCCGCCACCGGACGGCATCGACCTCGTCGCGTACCAGCAGTTGCTGCTCAAGAGGTTCGCCAACCCGGCGATCGCCGACCAGCTCTACCGGCTGTGCCGCCGCGGGTCGACGAAGATGCCGCACCACCTGCTGCCCTCCCTGCGGGAAGCGCTGGCCACCGACCGGCCGCACGCCCTGCTGACCGTCGCCGTCGCGGCCTGGTTCCGGTACCTGCGCGGGGTCGACGGCGAGGGACGGGCCTTCGCGATCGACGACCCCCTGGCCGAGCGGCTCCAGGAGCTGGCCCTCGCCGGCGGGAGCGACCCGCGACCGCTGCTCGGCGTCCGGTCGGTCTTCGGCGACCTCGGCGGCGACCCCGCCTTCGTCGCGGAGCTCGCCGACGCCCTGGAGCGGCTGGACCGGGACGGCGTCCGGGCGACCGTGGCGACCGCTCTGCTCCGGTCCAGGACACTGGGCCGGTGACCCATGACCGCCACCCGAGGGGGGCCTCCGCCATGCCGACCGACCTGACGCCGTCGCTGGAGCAGGTCCAGTTCCTGCTCTGCGACGCCGACGGCAACCTCTTCCCGTCGGAGGAGCCCGCCTTCGACGCGTCGGTCGAGGTGACCAACGCCTTCCTGGCCGAGATCGGCAGCGCCCGCCGGTTCACCGCCGAGGAGCTGCGACTGGCGGCCACCGGGCTGAACTTCCGCTCGACCGCGCAGCGGCTGGCCGCCGAGGCCGGCGTCCCCGACGTCGACGTCGAGCCCTGGGTCCTCGAGGAGAAGCGCGCGGTGACCGCTCACCTGTCCGCGACCCTGCGCCCGGACGCCCCCACGTCCGCCGCGCTGGAGTCACTGGCCAGGCACCTGCCGCTGGCGGCGGTGAGCTCCAGCGCGCTCGCCCGCCTGGCCGGCTGCTTCACCGCGACGGACCTCGACGACCTCATCCCACCGGCCCGCCGGTTCAGCGCCGAGGACTCGCTGCCCACCCCGACGAGCAAGCCCGACCCCGCCGTCTACCTGCACGCCTGCGCCCAGCTCGGCATCCCGCCACGGGCCGGGCTGGCCGTCGAGGACTCGCTCCCCGGCGCGCAGTCGGCCGTGGCCGCCGGCTGCCCCACCCTCGGCAACCTGCTGTTCGTCGCCCCGCAGGAGCGCGAGGAGCGCCGGGCGCTGCTGGAGGCGGCCGGCGTCCTGGCCGTCGTCAGCTCCTGGCAGGAGGTCGCCGACCTCCTGCTCCCGGTCCTGACCCGGCACGACCCCGACGGCGACCTGCTCGCGGCCGGAGCTGCCCGGTGAACATCGTCTACAGCGCCTTCCGCGGCCACTTCTCCGACAGCCCCCGCGCCATCTACGAGGCGCTGATCGGCCAGGGGGCCGACTCCCCCGCCGCCGGCGCCACCCACACCTGGCTGGCGGCGCCCCACCTGCGGGCGACGTTCCCGGCCGGCGTCGACACCATCGAGTTCGGCACCCCGGAGTGCATCGCCGCCCTGGAGGGCGCGGACATCGTCGTCTCCAACGACCACATCCCCCTCGACTGGGAGAAGCGGCCGGGGACGACGTACCTGCAGACCTGGCACGGCACCATGCTCAAGCGCATCCACAACGACGTCCTCTGGGCGCCGGAGGGGCGGCTGGCCTACCTGGAGCAGGACATCGCCCGCTGGGACCTGCTGCTCTCGCCGAACGCGGTGAGCACCGACCGCCTGCGCAAGGCGTTCGGCTTCACCGGCCCCATCCACGAGACCGGCCTCCCGCGCAACGACCTGCTGAGCTCGCCGCAGCGGGACGAGGTGCGCGCCGCCGTCCGCGCCGACCTGGGGATCAGCGACGACCAGACCGTCGTCCTCTACACCCCGACCTGGCGCGACGACCTGGTGTTCCAGAAGACCGGGCCGCAGGACTTCGAGTTCGCCATCGACCTCGAGGACTTCTCGGCCCGCCTGGGCGGTGACCACGTGCTGCTGCTCCGGCTGCACAACATGGTCATGGACCGGCTGGAGATCACCGACGGGTCCGCCGTCCGCGACGTCTGCAGCCATCCCGACATCCGCGACCTGTACCTGGCCGCGGACCTGATGGTCACCGACTACTCCTCGACGATGTTCGACTTCGCCGTCACCGGCAAGCCGATGCTGTTCTTCACCTACGATCTGCAGTACTTCCGGGACGAGCTGCGCGGCTTCTACTTCGACCTGGCCGAGGTCGCCCCGACTCCCCTGCTCGGCACCAGCGAGGAGCTGGTCGAGGCCATCGCCGGCATCGACGCCCTCGCCGAGCAGAACGCCGACCGGTACGCCCGGTTCCGCGAGACCTTCACCCACCTGGAGGACGGCGCGGCCACCGCGCGCGTCCTGGACCTGCTCTTCCCGTCGGGCGCACCCGCGACCGGCACCCAGCACACGACCTCTCGAGGGAGATGAGAACCGTGCGTAGCACCGACCGCGTTCTGACCACTGTCCTGCGCAACAGGGCTCCCTCGACCCACACCACCCGGTCGCGTCCGACCTCCGCCCCGGTGCAGGTCGTCATCCTGGCCGCCGGCATGGGCACCCGGCTGGGGCGGTCCATCCCCAAGCCGCTCACGATGCTGCGTGACGGGCAGAGCATCCTCGCGCGGCAGCTGAGCTCCGTGCGCTCGGTCCTCGGCCACGACACCTGCGTGACGGCGGTCGTCGGGTACCGCGGCAAGCTGATCATGAAGGCCGCGCCGGACCTGCTGTTCGCCTACAACCCGGACTTCCGGACGACGAACACGTCCAAGAGCCTCCTGCGCGCGCTGCGCACCTCGCACGAGGGCGGCGTCCTGTGGCTCAACGGCGACGTCGTCTTCGACCCGGCGGTGCTGCAGCTGGCGCTGCCGTTCCTGCGGGCCGACCAGAGCTTCGTCTGCGTGGACACCAACACCGTGGCCGACGAGGAGGTCAAGTACACCCTCGACGAGGACGGCTTCGTCGGGGAGCTGTCCAAGACCGTCGTCGGCGGTCTCGGCGAGGCCGTCGGGATCAACTACGTCTCCTCCGGCGACAAGGCGGCGCTGATCGCCCACCTGGAGACCTGCGGCGACCAGGACTACTTCGAGCGCGGGATGGAGACGGCCATCCAGCAGCAGGGCCTGCGTTTCCGCCCGCTGGACATCTCGGAGTTCGCCGCCGTCGAGGTCGACTTCGAGACCGACCTGCAGCGGGCCAACACCCTGCTGCCGGGCACGCTCAACCACGTCGTCGAGGGCGTCGCCGAGGCCGGCTGACCCGCGGGTCCGGTCCCGGTCAGCCGACCGGGACCGGCCGGCCCGGGCCCGCCCCGTCCCGCGGGGCCGGCGCCTCGCGGAACCGCCGGACGGCGGCGATCCCGCCGACCACGAAGCCGGCGCCCAGCGCCAGCAGCAGCGCCACCGCCACCCGGGCCGCTGCCTGCGGGCCGTCGGAGAGCACGTGGGCGGTCCAGAGGACGTCGACGTCGGGCAGCCCCTGCACCAGCAGCAGCCAGCCCAGGACGACGGCGACCAGCCCCGTCATCGCGCCGCGGCCGCGGCGGGAGGCCCGGAACCCGAGCGCGGCCACGAGGGCGGCGGTGAGCGCGGGCAGCAGGGCAGACACGACCGCGCCGGCGTGCGAGGAGATGCTGACCGGCGGCACGGGCGTGGCGCCGGCGTGCCAGAGCGCGGCCGCCGCGCCCACCAGCAGC
>CADCTN010000107.1 GCA_902805535.1 uncultured Blastococcus sp.
CAGGGCCTGGCACCCGACGCGCGGGACGCTGCCCTGGCCTCGGTCGGCCGGCGGCTGGGCATCGTGCTGGCCCCGGTGGTCAGCGCGCTCAATCTCTCCGAGGTCGTGGTCAGCGGACCCCGGGAGCTCCTGGACGGCCCGCTGCGCCATGCGGCGCTGGCGGCTCTCCGCGAGCGCACCATGCCGGTCATCAGCAGTGAGCTGCAGCTGCGGATGACCTCGCTCGGCGAGGACGGCGCCCTGTCGGGGGCCGCCGTGCTCGTGCTCTCCGGTCAGCTCGGGGTCTCGTGAGGACCCCGAGCCGGCCGGTCGCAGGTCGGAGAACCACACCCTCATGGCGGCGCTGTCCGGCACCGTCCGCGCAACGGGAAGGAACCCCAACATGACCAGAGTAGGCAAGGGCGGAGTGGCTGTCATGGCTGCCGCCCTCATGGCGGTGACCGCGTGCGGGGGCGGTGCGGACAGCGGCGGCGGGTCCGGCGGCGACGAGGAGATCCGCCTCTGGCTCAACGGCACCGACACCCCGCAGGAGCTGCGGGACCACCTCGTGGCGGCCTTCGAGGAGGAGACGGGTGCGACGCTCGTCATCGAGGAGCAGGACTGGAACGGCCTGGTGCCCCGGCTGCAGACCGCGCTGGCGTCGGAGGACCAGACGCCCGACGTGGTCGAGATCGGCAACACCCAGAGCCCCACGTTCACCTACGCCGGCGCGTTCACCGACATCGGCGACCTCTACGAGGAGGTCGGCGGCGACAAGCTGCTGCCGGGCTTCGTCGAGGCCGGCACGGCCGAGGACACCGTCTACGCGATCCCCTACTACTCCGGCGCCCGGGCGGTGTTCTACCGCAAGGACCACTTCGCGGCGGCCAACGTCGCGGTGCCCACCACCCTGGCAGAGTTCGCCGACGCAGCGGTCGCCCTGCAGCAGGCCGATCCGGCCGGCACGCCCAACTTCTCGGGCTTCTGGTTCCCCGGTCAGGACTGGTACAACGGCATCGCCTGGATCTACTCCGCCGGTGGCGACCTCGCCGTGCAGGAGGGCGACCAGTGGAAGGGCGCGCTGTCCAGCCCCGAGTCGCAGGCGGGTCTGGCCCAGGTCCAGCAGCTGTTCTCGACGGCGACGGCGGCGCCCCGGGACGCGGACTCCAACGAGCCGTGGATCCCGTTCAACAACGGCGAGGCGGCGATGTTCTCGGCGCCCACGTGGGCCCGGTTCAGCATCGACCTGCCCGAGTGCAACAAGGGCGTGGACCCGGAGGACGAGTCGGCCGAGGCCGAGGCGCTCCTGGCCGAGCAGCAGGCCTGCAACGAGGAGAAGACCGGTGTCTTCCCTCTGCCGGGCACCACGTCCGGTGAGGCGGCGTCGGTCTTCGCCGGCGGCTCCAACATCGCGATCCCGGCGAAGTCGGGCAACCAGGAGCTGGCTCGCGAGCTGATGCGGATCATCTTCGGCGAGGAGTACCAGACGATGCTGGCCGAGAACGGCCTCATCCCGGGCAACAGCGACTACGCCGACGCGCTCGGCGACGACGCCTACGCCCAGGCCGCGCTCGCCGCGGCGGTCGACGCCAAGCTCACCCCGGCGGCCGAGAAGTGGGCCGACGTCGAGGGCGCCCGCATCCTGGAGGACTTCTTCCAGGAGATCGCCGGCGGGGCCGACCCGGCCGAGGCGGCGGCGAAGGCGGATCAGCTCATCAGCGACACGCTCAACTGACCGCCGAGGACGAGATCTGCACACTCGCCCGCT
>CADCTN010000108.1 GCA_902805535.1 uncultured Blastococcus sp.
CCAGGTGCGAGGGGATCCGCGAGGGGTGCCAGCGGCTTCGCGTGGGTCCCTGCGCGGGTGCGGTGCTGACCGAGGGCTCGACGGCCGGCTGCTCGGCGGTCCGCCTCTCCTCCGGCGTGCTCACGCGTCATCCTCCGACCGCTTCCGCGGGACGCCGGCCGACACCGTCGTCGGTGGCGGCACGCTCATGCCCTGGTTGCGGAAGGCCAGGACGACCCGGGCGCGCAGGTCGCGGCCGACCTCGAACTGCTTGCCCGGCAGCGTGCGCGCCACCATCCGGACGTTGACCTGGTCGAGGTCGAGGCTCTCCACGCCCATGAGGCTGGGCGGGTCGAGCAGCAGCGGGCGCAGCGCCGGGTCCCGGAACGCCTGGCGGCCCACGTCGCGCAGGATCTCGTTGGCCCGGTTGACGTCGACCGTCGTCGGGATCGGCACGTCCACGACCGCCCGGGCCCAGTCGCGCGAGAGGTTGACCACCTTCACGATCTGGCCGTTGGGCACGGTGACGACCTCGCCGTCGGCGGAGCGGACGCGGGTCACGCGCAGAGTCACGTCCTCGACGGTGCCCGTCGCCGGGTCGCCACCGCCGACCACCTGGATCGAGACGACGTCACCGAAGCCGTACTGGCGCTCGGTGATGATGAAGAACCCGGCCAGGACGTCGCCGACGATCCGCTGGGCGCCGAAGCCCAGCCCGACACCGAGGACGGTCGCCGGCGCCACCAGGCCGGTCACCGGGACACCCAGCCGGTCCAGCACGAAGAACACCGAGATCGAGTAGATGAGCACGACGGCCGCCCAGGTGAGCACCTGGGTGAGGGAGTGCCGGTGCTTGGCCGCCTCCGAGCGGACCAGCGCGTCGCCGCCGGTGTAGCGGGCGTCGATCCGGTCGGTGATCCGGCGGCCCACCCACGACACGAACCGGGCCAGCAGCACCGACCCGAGGACGATCAGCACCACCTCCAGTCCGCGGCCCGAGAGCCAGTCGCGCACCTCGGTCAGCGCATCCATGCCGCTCCTGTCACTCGATCGGTCGTCCTGTCCACCATGCCTGGTCGCCCGCTCGGGCGCGCAACCCTCACCGCGGCTCCACGAACAGCGACTGCGCCGACCGGCCGATCGCCCCGTCCTCGTCGAACAGGACGGCCGTGCACAGCGCGGCGCCCGACCCGCCGAGCGTGGTCACGGCGTCCATGCCCACCCACTCGCCGCGGGGTGCGCGGCTGAGCGAGACCAGCAGGTCGACGTTGGCGAAGGTCGCGGTCGTCCAGTCCAGCTCCGCGGAGATCCCGCTGGCCGCGTCGGTCATGACCAGCAGGTGCTGCAGGGGCGTCATCGGCTCGCCCCGGACCAGGGTGCAGCGCGGGGTCGTCCACGCCGACGCGGGGCCCGGCGAGTTGAAGCTCCCGGTCGGGAAGCGCCACTCCAGCGCCCGGTGGTAGGCGACGTCGGTGCGGAAGAACGCGGCGTCCTCGGCCCGGCTGTCCGCGGGCCGGGCCGCCGCGGGGTGCGGGGCGGGGACGGGGGGCGCGGCGCCGTCGGCGCGGGAGCGCATGCGCCATGCCGACAGCCGCATGAGCGGCCGCTCGTCCTCGGCCGTCAGGACCGCCTCGACCAGCTCGATCCGCCGTCCTGGGCGCACGACCGACGACCGCAGGCGCACCGGGCCCACCGGCACCGGCGCGAAGATGTCGTAGGCCAGCCGGACCGTCTGCCCGCCCTCGATGGCGCCGGCGCGCTCGGCCTCCCGGAGCAGCAGGGCGGCCGGCGGGCCGGCGTGCTGCAGCGCGGGATCCCAGGGCCCGATGGTCAGGGCGGTGGCGAGGTAACCGTCGTCCGTGGGCTCGTAGAGGCTGGCCGGGAGGTCCATGCCGAGCAGTCTGGCGTCCCGCTCGGACACCCCTGCGCCCGGCCTGTCGATACCGGTAGGACCGCGAGGCTCGCCGGACGGCGGCCCGCGTAGGTGTCTACTGCCGTGACGGGGACTACATTCGAGCCCGTGCCCCGCACCGCCCGCCCCGTACTCGGCTACGCCTTCACGCTGGCGGCCGCCGGCTTCTTCGCCGTGAACGGAACGGTGTCGACCCTGGCGCTGGACGCGGGGATCGAGCCGGCCCGGCTGACCGCGCTGCGGTGCACCGGTGCCGCGGTCGGCCTGGTCGCGGTGCTCGCCGTCGTCGCTCCCGCGCGGCTGCGCATCACCTGGCGCGAGGTCCCCTTCCTCGCCGTCTTCGGCGTGGTGGGCGTGGCGCTGACCCAGTTCCTCTACTACGTGGCCATCGGCCGGCTGCCGGTCGGCATCGCGCTGGTCTTCGAGATGACCGCGCCGGTGCTCATCGCCCTGTACGTGTGGCTGGTGCGCCGGGAGAAGGTGCGCAGCCGGCTGTGGCTGGCCCTCCTGCTCTCGCTGTCGGGGCTCGTGTTCGTCGCGGAGGTGTGGGAGGGCGGCGGATCGCTGAACCCCGTGGGCGTGGGCGCGGCACTGCTGGCCGCGGTCTGCCTGGCCACCTACTACCTGATGGGCGAGCGGGGCACCGCCACGCGCGACCCGGTGACGCTGACCTGCTGGAGCTTCGTGGCGGCGGCGGTCTTCTGGGCGTTCGCCGCCCCGTGGTGGGCCTTCGACGCCGGTGTCCTGGCCGAGCGGGTACCGGTCTCGATCGGCTCCGCGGAGTTCCCGCTGTGGCTGCTCGTCGGGTGGATCGTCGTCATGGGCGCCGTGGTGCCCTTCTGGCTGTCCATCGCCGCGCTGCGGCACCTGGCGCCGACCGCGGCGGGCCTGGTCGCGACCGCCGAGCCGGTCTTCGCCTCGGTGGTCGCCTGGCTGTGGGTCGAGCAGGTGCTCAGCGGGTGGCAGGTCCTCGGCGGGGCCGTCGTGCTGACCGGCATCCTGCTCGCGCAGACCGCCCGGACGGCGCCGGCGCCGTCCCCGCTGCCCGAGACCCCCGCCGCGCTCTCCAGCTGACGCCGCGCTCTCCAGCTGACGCTCCCGCCGGAGGTCAGGACGGCAGGACCGACTCGATGGCGGCCCGCACCTCCGGGGCGTCCGGCAGGGTCTGCGGCCGGAACCGCGCGACGACCTCGCCGTGCCCGCCGAGCACGAACTTCTCGAAGTTCCAGGCGATGTCGCCGTCCGCGCCGTCGACGTCCGGGGTGCTGGTGAGCTGCCGGTAGAGCGGGTGGGCGCCCGGACCGTTCACCTCGACCTTGTCCGTCATCGGGAACGTGACGCCGTAGGTGGCCGAGCAGAACTCCGCGATCTCCTCGGCGGTGCCCGGCTCCTGCCCCATGAACTGGTTGCACGGGACGCCGACCACGGTGAACCCGCGGGGCGCGTACTCCTCGTGGATCGCCTCCAGAGCCGCGTACTGGGGGGTGAGCCCGCAGCGGCTGGCCACGTTGACCAGCAGGGCCGGCCCGCCCCCGGTCAGCTCCCGCAGCGTGGTCGGCTCGCCCTGCAGCGTGGTCAGGGGGACGTCGAGGAGATCGCTCATGCCCGCTGCAGCAGCGGCCCGCCCGGTCTCATTCCGGGGCCCGGTCACCGCTTCAGGCGCCGGCTGCCGCCGTGCCAGTCCTCCTCGATGCCCACCTCGCCCGGCCGGACCCCGAAGGACGGGAGCTGGGGTCGTTCCCGCAGGCTGCGCTTGAGCTCGGTGAAGCCCGGGAAGGAGGCGAGCGCGATCACGTGGTCCCAGAGCTCGACCGCCTGCGCCTCGTCGGGCAGCCGGCTGATCACCGGCCCGAAGAAGGCGACCCCGCCCGGAGGCCCGCCGGCCGGGCGGAAGTGCAGGATCGGCGTGCCGACGTCCTTGCCGGTCAGCGCGAGGGCCTCGTCCGTCGACGCCTGGATCTCCGCGTCCCACGACTCGTCGTCCAGGGCGGTGGCGAGCGTGGTGGGCAGGCCGGCGTCGGTGAGCACCGCCTCGGTGAACGCGACGTTCCCGGGTCGTTCGCCGTCCCGGCGCTCGGCGGTCTCGAAGACGCGCTGCCCACACGTCTCGTAGAAGCGGTCCACCGCCTCGGCTCCGTGCTCGGCGCCCACGCGCGCGGCCACCCGCAGCAGCCGCAGGCCGGCGGTGTGCTCGGCCTCGTACTCGGGCGGGAACGTGGCCGAGTAGTCGACGTGGCCGTTGAGCAGGCGCAGCGAGATGAACCGCCACTCGACGCCGTAGTCCCGTCGTGCCGACACCGTGCGGACCCACTTGCTGGTCATCCACGCGAACGGGCAGACCGGGTCGAACCAGAACCGGAGATCGGAGTTCGCCATCACCGGTTTCTACCTGACTTCGGCCCGTGCAGCCCTGCGCGGGCCCGGATCACTCGAGGTCGCTGATGTCGTCGGGGACGTCGACGGCGTGCTGCCGCAGCGCCTCGATCGGCACGACGTCCAGCGCCCGGGCGTTCGTGGCGGCCAGGACGACGCCGGTCGCCGCGCCCGCCTGGTAGGCCTGCAGCCACCGGACGGCGACGACGCACCAGCGGTCGCCGGGCTTCAACCCCGCGAAGCCGTACTCCGGGCGCGGGGTGGACAGGTCGTTGCCCAGCTCGCCCTGCACGCGGAGGAAGTCGGCCGAGACGACGGCGCAGACGGTGTGCGATCCCAGGTCCTCGGGTCCGGAGCTGCAGCACCCGTCCCGGTAGAAGCCGGTGAGCGGCTCGGTCCCGCACGGCTCCAGCGGGCCGCCCAGCACGTTGCGCTCGTCCGCGGGCTCGGGCTGCACGGGCGCTCCTGGGATCGGCGGGCACGGTGGTCGGCGCGCGCCCAGGATGGCATGGTGCGGAGGTGGCCGACGTCCCCGCCGAACTCTGGAGGCCCACGGCCGAGGGCATGCGGGCGACCCGCGTCGCCGCCTTCGCCCGCTGGGTGGAGGAACGCCGCGGACTCTCCTTCGGCGACCCCACCGACTACGACGCGCTGTGGCGCTGGTCGGTCGAGCACCTCGACCAGTTCTGGGGCGACCTCGCCACCTGGACCGGCGTGCTGCCCGACGTCCCCGACGACCGGGTGCTGACCGACCGGCGCATGCCGGGCGCCGTCTGGTTCCCGGGGACGACGGTCAACTACGCCGAGCAGGCGTTCCGGGCGGCGAGCGACGACCACCCCGCCCTGGTCGTGGCGGCCGAGGACACCGAGCCGGTCGAGGTCGGCTGGGCAGCGCTGCGCGGTCAGGTCGGGGCGTTCGCGGCCACGCTGCGCAGGCTCGGCGTGCGGCGCGGGGACCGGGTGGCCGGCTACCTGCCCAACGTGCCCGAGGCCGTGGTCGCCTTCCTCGGCGCCGCCTCGATCGGCGCGGTGTGGTCCTCCTGCGCGCCGGACTTCGGCACGCGGGCCGTGCTCGACCGGTTCGCCCAGATCGAGCCCACCGTGCTGGTCGCCGTGGACGGCTACCGCTTCAACGGCCGCGACCACGACCGTCGCGACGTCGTCGCCGAGCTGCGGGCCGGCCTGCCCGGCGTCCGGACGACCATCTCGGTTCCGCGGCTCTTCCCCGGTGAGGTGCCCGACGGCGCGCTGTCCTGGGCGGAGGCGGTCGCCGACGAGCACGAGCCGGAGTTCGAGGCCCTGCCGTTCGACCACCCGCTGTGGATCGTCTACTCGTCGGGCACGACCGGGCTGCCGAAGGGGATCGTGCACGGTCACGGTGGCGTGGCGCTCGAGCAGCGCAAGTCCACGATGCTGCAGCTGGACGCCGGCCCCGGCGACCGCCTCTTCTGGTACGCCTCCACCGCCTGGATCATGTGGAACATCGCCACGTCGGCGCTCCTGTCGGGCGTCACGGTGGTCGTCTACGACGGCGCCCCGGCCTACCCCTCCATCGACGCCCAGTTCGCGCTCGCCGCCGCCACCGGCATGACCTATCTGGGCACCAGCGCGGGCTACCTCAGTGCCTGCGAGAAGGCCGGCATCCGTCCCGGGGAGAACCACGACCTGTCGGCGCTGAAGGGGATCGGCTCGACCGGCTCACCGCTGCCGGTGTCCACCTACTCCTGGGTCTACGAGGCGGTGAAGCCCGACGTGCTGCTCGGGTCCTCGTCGGGCGGCACGGACGTCGCCACCGGGTTCATCGGCGGCTCGCCGCTGCTGCCGGTGACGGCAGGGGAGCTGTCCCGGCCGCTGCTGGGCGTCGCGGCGGCGTCGTGGGACGAGGACGGCCGGCCGGTGGTGGGCGAGCTCGGCGAGCTGGTCGTCACCGAGCCGATGCCGTCGATGCCGCTCCGCTTCTGGAACGACCCCGACGGAACCCGCTACCGCGAGGCCTACTTCGAGCCCTGGCCCGGGATCTGGCGGCACGGCGACTGGCTGGAGGTCACCGAGCGCGGCACCTGCGTCATCACCGGCCGCTCGGACTCGACGCTCAACCGCGGCGGGGTGCGGATGGGCACCGCCGACATCTATGCCGCGGTCGAGTCCGTTCCCGCCGTCCTGGACTCCGTCGTCCTGGGCGTCGAGCAGCCCGACGGCGGCTACTGGATGCCGCTGTTCGTGCAGCTCGCGCCGGGCGAGGAGCTGACCGAGCAGCTGCGGAGCCGGCTGAAGGCGGCGATCCGGGAGAACGCGTCGCCGCGGCACGTGCCGGACGAGATCATCGCCGTCCCCGGGGTGCCGCACACCCGCACCGGGAAGCGGC
>CADCTN010000109.1 GCA_902805535.1 uncultured Blastococcus sp.
AGGATGATCACGCCCTTCTTCGTGGTGGCCAGCTCCGCGGCGCCGATCAGGCCGAGCGTCTCGGGGGTCTTCGGCAGGTGGATGGAGATGAAGTCCGACTCGCGGAGCAGCTCCTCCAGCGACACCAGCCGGACGCCGAGCTGCGCGGCACGCCCGGGCTGGATGTAGGGGTCGTAGGCGATGAGGGTGACGCCGAAGGCCGCGAGGCGCTGGGCCACCAGGACGCCGATGCGCCCCAGCCCGACGACGCCGACGGTCTTGTCGGTGACCTCGACGCCCATGAACTTCGACCGCTTCCACGCGCCCTCGCGCAGGGAGGCGTCGGCCGCCGGGATCTGCCGCGCGGCGGCCAGCAGCAGCGCGACGGCGTGCTCGGCGGCGCTGACGATGTTGGACGTCGGCGCGTTCACCACCATCACGCCGCGCTCGGTGGCGGCGGAGACGTCCACGTTGTCCAGGCCGATCCCGGCGCGCGCGACCACCTTCAGGTGCGGCGCGGCGGCCAGCGCCTCGGCGTCGATCTGCGTGGCGCTGCGGATCATCACGGCCGCGGCGTCGGCCAGCGCGGGGAGCAGCGCACTGCGGTCCGCGCCGTCCACGTGCCGGATCTCCACGTCGGAGCCGAGAACCTCCAGGACGCTGGGTGCGAGCTCTTCGGCGATCAGGACGACGGGCGCGGTCCCCGGCACGATGGCAGTCACAAGGCGCAGCCTAGGAGCGTCCACACCGTGGGACGACACCGCACCATCGCCAGGCTCCCTGCGGCACGACCAGACTCCCTGCGGCACTGCCGGGAGCGCCGCGCTTGTGTCCGCGCGGCCGCCCGGACATCCTGGCGCGGGAGTCGGGACAGCCGGCGCCGACGGAGGAGATCATGAGCCAGTCCGACGACCAGGGTCGCCCAGAGTCCACCACCCCGGGGTCGGGGAGCACTCCCCAGTACGGCCAGCCGCAGTACGGCGACCAGCAGTACGGCCAGCCCCAGTACGGCCGCCCCCAGTACGGCCAGTCCCAGTACGGCCAGCCGCAGTCCGGCGGCCAGCAGTACGGCCAGCCGCAGTCCGGCGACCAGCAGTACGGCCAGCCCCAGTACGGGCAGCCGCAGTACGGGCAACCCCAGTACGGACAGCCGCAGCCCACCTACGACCAGTCCGGCTACGGGCAGCAGTACGCACCGGCCTACGGCCAGCAGTACGGCGAGGCGCCCGCCTACGGCCAGTACGGGTCGGCCCAGCCGGCCAAGCCCGGCTCGGTGGTCACCGCCGCGGTCCTCGGGTTCGTCTTCGGCGCGTTCGGCGTCCTGGCCTCGGCCGTCACCATCATCGGCGGCGCGGTGGCCTCCGGCGCCGCCGGCGGCGCGGACGAGGAGATCCCCGGGTTCGGCGCGGTCGCCGGTGCGGTCGGCGGGGTGCTGATCGTCGTGGGCGTCCTGGTGCTGGCCTGGACGGTGGCCATGATCTGGGGCTCGGTGTGGGCGCTGACCGGGCGCAGCCGGGTCATGCTGCTCGTCGGCGGCTCCATCGCCGTGGCGCTGACCCTCGTCGGGTTCCTGGGCACCCTGGGCGACGGCGGGACGACTGCCGGCGGCGTCATCTTCAACCTCCTGCTGCTGCTCGCGGCCGCGGCGATCGTCGTCCTGCTCTGCCTGAAGCCAGCCGCCCAGTTCTTCGCCCTGCACCGGTCCCGCCGCGGGCGCTGACCGGCGGGTACCCATCCGCGTGGCGGGCCAGAAACTCCTTGGACGAGGTGGCGCGCCCTACACTCCGTCACCGACCGCCTGCCCGGCGGAGTGGACGCCCTAGGAGGAACCGCCCCATGTCCAGCCCCACACCCGGTTCGGACGAGAACCAGCCCCAGGGCGGTGCGCCGCAGGGGCAGCCGTGGGGCGCGCCGCCGCCGGCCCAGGGCTACGGCGCCCAGGGCTACGGCGCCCAGGGCTACGGCGCCCAGGGCTACGGCGCCCCGACCCCCGGCTCGCCTGCCGGCTACGGCTCCCCCACGGGCAAGCGGCCCGGCCAGGTGACCGCGGCGGCCGTCATCGGCATCGTCATCGGCGGGATCGGCGCCCTGTTCGGGCTGGTGGGCCTGTCGCTGATCTTCGACTTCAGCGCCGTCCTCGGTGTGCTGAGCCTGGTGTCCCTCGTCATTGCCGTGGTGGTGCTGGTCGGCGGGATCCAGGTCCTCACCGGCAGGTCACCCCAGCTGCTGCTGCTCGGCAGCTACGCCAGCCTGGCCATCACGGTGCTGTTCATGCTGTGGTCGGCGGTCAGCGGGTACGGCTTCGTGGGGTCCAACCTGCTCAGCCTGGTGCTGCCGGCGCTGATCGTGTACTTCCTGCTGCAGCCGCAGTCCAAGCAGTACTTCGCCTCGCGGGGCATCGGCTACTGAGAGCCCCTGCCCGGGACGGAGCACCAGAACGGCCCCCACCGCCTCGGCGGTGGGGGCCGTTCTGCGTCCCGTCGGCTACGCGGTCCCGTCAGCTACGCGCTGCGGTGCCGGTGTAGTCGTCGGAGGCGGACACCCAGCTCATCAGACCGCGCAGCTTGCGGCCGGTCTCCTCGATCGGGTGCGCCTCGGCCTCGGCGCGGCGGCGCTTGAAGTCCGGCGCGCCGGCGTCCTGGTCGGCGATGAAGGCCGCGGCCCAGGAGCCGTCCTTGATGGCGGCCAGGACCTCCCCCATCGACTCCTTCACGCGGGCGTCGATGATCTTGGGTCCGGAGGTGTAGTCGCCGTACTCGGCGGTGTCGGACACCGACCAGCGCTGCTTGGCGATGCCCCCTTCGTACATCAGGTCGACGATCAGCTTCAGCTCGTGCAGGCACTCGAAGTACGCGACCTCGGGCTGGTAGCCGGCCTCGGTGAGCGTCTCGAACCCGGCGGTGATCAGCGCGCTGGCGCCACCGCAGAGCACCGCCTGCTCGCCGAAGAGGTCGGTCTCGGTCTCCTCGGCGAACGTCGTCCGGATGACGCCGGCGCGGGTCCCACCGATCCCCTTGGCGTAGGAGAGCGCGAGCTGCAGCGCGCTGCCGCTGGCGTCCTGCTCGACGGCCACCAGGCAGGGCACGCCCTTGCCGTCGGAGAACTCGCGGCGCACGAGGTGGCCGGGCCCCTTCGGGGCGACCATGGCGACGTCGACGCCGGCCGGCGGCTTGACGTACCCGAAGCGGATGTTGAACCCGTGGCCGAAGAACAGCGCGTCGCCGTCCTGCAGGTTGGGCTCGACCGACTCGGCGTACAGGGTCCGCTGCACGTGGTCCGGCGCCAGGATCATGATCAGGTCGGCCTCGGCGGCCGCCTCGGCGGGCGTGACGACGCGCAGGCCCTCGGCCTCGGCCTTGGCCCGGCTCCCGCTGCCCTCGGGCAGGCCGACCCGGACGTCGACCCCGGAGTCGCGCAGGGAGAGCGCGTGCGCGTGCCCCTGGCTGCCGTAGCCCAGGACGGCGACCGTGCGCCCCTGGATGATCGAGAGGTCGGCGTCGTCGTCGTAGAAGATCTCGGCGGCCATGCTGGTGGTTGTTCCCTTCGGGTAAGGACCCTCCTGCCCCCGCCGCTCGCAAGCTCGCGGCGGGATCCTGCAGGAGGGCCGTTCGGTGTGCTAGGCGGTTCGTTCGACCGGGCGCAGACTGCCGGCGCTGGACATGGAGCGCGGGCCGCGGCCCAGGGCCACGGTCCCGGACTGGGCCATCTCCTTGATCCCGAGCGGAGCCAGGACGGCGAGCAGCGCCTGGAGCTTGTCCGGGGTGCCGGTCGCCTCGAGCGTGACGGTGTCGGGGTTGACGTCGATCACCCGCGCGCGGAAGAGCTCGGCGGTCTGCAGCACCTGGGTGCGTTCGGCCAGGGGGGCACGCACCTTGACCAGCAGCAGCTCGCGCTGCACGGCCGCACTGGAGTCCAGCTCGACGATCTTGATGACCTCGATCAGCTTGTTCAGCTGCTTGGTGATCTGCTCGAGCGGCTGGCTCTCGGCGTCGACGACGATCGTCATCCGGGAGAGGTCGGGGTTCTCCGTCGGCCCGACGGCCAGCGACTCGATGTTGAACCCCCGGCGGCTGAACAGCGCCGAGACGCGGGCCAGGACACCGGACTTGTTCTCGACCAGCACCGAGAGCGTGTGGCGCCCCATCAGACCTGCCCTTCCCCGAAGACGGGCCGCACGTCCCGCGCGGCCAGGATGTCGTCGTTGCTGGAGCCAGCGGCCACCATCGGCCACACCTGGGCGTCGTGCCCGACGACGAAGTCGATGACCACCGGGACGTCGTTGATCGACATGGCCTTCTCGATGACCGCGTCGACGTCGTCCTTGCTCTCGCAGCGCAGCCCGACGCAGCCCAGCGCCTCGGCCAGCAGGACGAAGTCGGGGATGCGCACCGCCTTGGGGGTGCCGTCGGGGTTGCGCGCGTGCAGCCTGGTGTTGGAGTAGCGGCCCTCGTAGAAGAGGGTCTGCCACTGCCGGACCATGCCGAGGTTGCCGTTGTTGATGACGGCGACCTTGACCGGGATGCCCTCGATCGCGCAGGTGGCGAGCTCCTGGTTGGTCATCTGGAAGCAGCCGTCACCGTCGATGGCCCACACCGTCGTGTCGGGGCGGCCGTACTTGGCGCCCATGGCCGCCGGGACGGCGTAGCCCATGGTGCCCAGCCCCCCGCTGTTGAGCCAGGTGCCCGGCTTCTCGTACTTCACGAACTGCGCCGCCCACATCTGGTGCTGGCCGACGCCCGCCGTGTAGATGGCGTCCGGCCCGACGATGGCACCGAGCCGCTCGATCACGTACTGCGGCGACAGCGAGCCGTCCTCGGGCCAGTCGTAGCCCAGGGGGTAGCGCCGGCGCCACTCGTCCAGCTGCGCCCACCAGGCGCTCAGGTCGGGGGCCCGGGCCGGGCCGCGGTCGCCGCGCAGGACCTCGACCAGCTGGGCGATGGTCTCCTTGGCGTCGCCGACGATCGGCACGTCGGCCTTGCGGTTCTTGCCGATCTCGGCCGGGTCGATGTCGGCGTGCACCACCGACGCGCCGGGCGCGAAGCTGGCGAGGTTCCCGGTGACCCGGTCGTCGAAGCGGGCGCCCAGGGCGACCAGCAGGTCGGCCTTCTGCAGCGCCGTGACCGCGGTGACGTTGCCGTGCATACCGGGCATGCCCAGGTTCTGCGGGTGGCTGTCGGGGAAGGCGCCCCGGGCCATGAGCGTGGTGACGACCGGCGCCCCGGTCAGCTCGGCCAGCTCCGCCAGCTCGTCGGTGGCCCCGGCCTTGAGCACGCCACCGCCGACGTAGAGCACCGGCCGGCGGGCGCCGGCGATCAGCGCCGCCGCCTCGCGGACCTGCTTGCCGTGCGGGCGGGTGGTCGGCTTGTAGCCGGGCAGGTCCAGCCGCGGGGGCCAGGAGAAGTCCGTCGTCGCCTGCAGGACGTCCTTGGGGATGTCGACCAGGACCGGGCCGGGCCGCCCCGTCGAGGCGAGGTGGAACGCCTCGGCGATCCGCTGCGGGATCTCGGCGGCGTCGGTGACCAGGAAGTTGTGCTTGGTGACCGGCATCGTGATGCCGCGGATGTCGGCTTCCTGGAAGGCGTCGGTGCCGATGGCTGCGCTCGGGACCTGACCGGTGATGGCGACGACGGGCACCGAGTCCATGTGCGCGTCGGCCAGCGGCGTCACCAGGTTGGTCGCCCCGGGACCGGAGGTGGCCAGGCAGACGCCGACCTTGCCCGTGGCCTGGGCGTAGCCGGTCGCGGCATGGCCGGCGCCCTGCTCGTGGCGGACCAGCACGTGCCGGACCCGGGAGTCGAACAGCGGGTCGTAGGCCGGGAGGATCGCCCCGCCGGGGATGCCGAAGATCACCTCGACGCCGACGGCCTCGAGCGAGCGGACGAGGCTCTGCGCCCCGGTGATGCCCGTCGCCGGCTCGGCGGCGGCCTCGGCGATGGACCGGGCGGTCGTCTCGACACCGGCCAGTGCGGCGGCGGCCTCGCGGGTGGGCGCGTCCCGGGAGGTGTGGTCCCGGGAGGCGGGCTCGCTCGGGGTGGTGGTCATCTCGGCGTTCTCCTGGCCTTGCCGGCGGGTGGGTCGGGTGGAACGAGCTCAGGGCAACAAAAAACCCCTCGTGCCGCAGGCACGGAGGGGTCAGCGCGTCGGTCGCAGGACCGACGCGCTAGGCGACTACGAGGCTGAGGGGGCAGCCGTCGAGAAGCAGGCACGCGCGGGTCACCTGCACACTGTGCGCCTCACGGGCGCCGGTCGTCAACCAGTCTGTCCCACCACGTGGACAGCGGTGTCCACAAGGAGCGGGTCGATGCCGAACACCGCCGGGTCGAAGGAGTCGAGGAACCCCGGGAGTTCGGCGATGGCCATCGGCCGGCCGAGCAGCCACCCCTGGACGAAGCGGCACCGCATGGACAGCAGCGCCTGCAGCTGCCCGGGGGTCTCGACCCCCTCCGCCACGACGTCCATGCCGAGCGTGCGCCCGAGGTCGATGACCGCCGCCACCAGCGCCGCGCCCCGCGGGTCGGTCTCGATGTCGCAGATGAACTCCCGGTCCATCTTGAGGACGTCGACCGGCAGCCGGGCGAGGTAGGCCAACGACGAGTAGCCCCGCCCGAAGTCGTCCAGCGAGATGATGCAGCCCATCTCGCGGAGGGTGGTCAGATCGCTCTGCAGCCGGTCCTCGGCATCGAGCATGACCGACTCGGTGACCTCGATCATCAGCCGGTCCGGCGGCACACCGGAGTCCGCCAGTGCCTGCGCGACGTCGGGCGCCAGGCACCCGGCCTGCAGGTGGCGGACCGAGATGTTGACGCCGAGCTTGAGATCAAGGCCCTCGGCGAGCAGGCCGGCGAAGTCCGCCGTCGCCCGGCGGAGGACCCACTGCTGCAGCGGCACGATCAGGCCGTCGGCCTCGGCGAGCGCGATGAACTCGTCCGGGGGCACGGTGCCGAGCACCGGGTGCTCCCAGCGCACGAGGGCCTCCAGGCCCAGGATGCGGCGCTCCTCGCTCCCGGCCACCGGCTGGTAGACCATGCGGAACTGCTCCAGCTCGATCGCAGCAGGGAGGTCGCGGGCCAGCCGGGTGCGCCGGCCCAGCGCGCTGTCGATGGCGTGTCCCGCCGTCCGCACGCAGCTCTTCCCCGCGGCCTTCGCGGCGCGCAGCGCGACGTCGGCCCGCCGGACCGTCGTGGACACCTCGTCGGCCGGGTCCAGCTCGGTGACGCCGATGCTCCCGGAGATGTCGAAGACGACACCGTCGGTCCAGCCGCCCGCGCCGGGCGCCGGTTGCACGGTGCGCAGGTCGGCGACGATCCGCTCGGCCAGCGCCGTCGCCTCCTCCAGGCTGTCACCGACGAGCACGGCGAACTCGTCGCCGCCCAGCCGGCCCACCAGGTCGCCGTCGCGGACGTTGGCCCGCAGTCGTTCCGCGACCTGGACCAGCAGGTGGTCGCCCGCCTCGTGACCGGCGACGTCGTTGACCGGCTTGAAGCCGTCGAGGTCCAGCAGCAGCAGGCTGGCCGGGTGTCCCGTCGCCGCACGCGACCGGGCTGCGGCCAGGCCGGCCATCAGGCGCGCACGGTTGGGCAGCCCGGTGAGGAAGTCGGTGTAGGCCAGCCGCTCGAGCTCGCGCTGGCTGGAGCGGCGCTCGGTGACGTCGCGCAGGTGCAGCACCAGACCGTCCCGGCAGGCGGTGCCCGGTATGCCGGCCCGCGCGGCGCCGGAGATCTCGATGTCCCGCCAGCCGCCGTCCTGGGTGCACAGCCGGACCGTCGCGGAGAAGCCGTCCGCCGGAGCGCCGGACAGCATCGCCGCGGCGCGCTCGACCACCCCCCGGTCGTCGGGGTGCAGCAGCTCGGTAAGGCTGCGCCCGGTGAGGTCCTGCGCGGTCCAGCCCAGCTGGGTCCTGATCGGCCCGGACAGCCAGGTGATCGTCCCCTGCACGTCCACGACGGCGGTTACGTCCTCGGCGCTGGAGACGAGGGCACGGAAGTAGGCCTCGGTGCGCTGCAGCCGTCCGGTCAGCCGCGCCCCGTCGCGGGCCCAGAGCAGCTGGCGGACGAAGCAGAGCGCGAGCAGGCTGCCGAGCCCCCAGAGTTCGACCAGCGACGGGTCCCCACCACCCAGCAGCCGCACGAGCACGAGCCCGCTGACGGAGTAGGCCGACACCGTGCTCACGAAGAAGCCGAGCAGCGGCAGTCCGGCCGGCGGCTCGAGCGCCTCCGCGGGCTCCCCCGGATCGGCGTCGACCGCGCGGATCCCGGCCGCCAGCATCGCCGTCCAGGCCACCATGGAGAGGACGTCGGAGGCCGCGCTGCCCAGTAGCCGGGCCAGCGCCCCCGAGACGGCGACGACCGTCGTGGCGACCACGGCGACCAGCAGCCAGCCGGCGGCCCGACGGCGCGCGTCGTGCACGCGGGCCACGGCGACGAGGCCGACCCCGCAGAGGACCGCCCCGACGGCCGGGTAGCCGACCGTGATGAGCGCGGACGCCGGTCCGTCGGTCCGGGCGAGGACGTCGCGCAGCACGACGGCGGCCAGCAGCGCCACGGCCACGAGCACGACGGCGCCGTCCAGGAGGATCCGCGAGCCGATGCGGCGACCGGTGCTCGGCGGCAGCAGCAGGAGGCAGGCGGTGACGACGGCCGGGACGGCCAGCAGGGTGGCGACATCGCCCCAGTTCCCGCGCTCCGGACCGCCTTCGGTGACCGTGGCGATCGCCTGGCCGACGGCGAGCGACACGCCTGCCAGGCCGATCGCGCGCCAGGGGCGTGCCGAGCGGGCCGGCAGCCGGGCGGCGTGCCGGAACACGACGAGGGCGGCGAGCGCCGACGCGACGCCCAGCAGCGGCGAGGTCACCACGCCCGAGACCGCGGGGGCGGCAAGCCGCAGGACCGCCATGACCAGCGCGATCACCGCGAGCAGGAGGATGACGGTCCACGATCCCCGCCGGCCCGTGGCGGTCACCGGACGCCGATCAGTCCGGGCAGCAGGACGCCGTCCCCGCCGACGAGCGACTCGACGAACTGCGGAAGCGGTACGGGACGGGCGATCACGAAGCCCTGGGCGAAGCCGCAGCCGAAACCGCTGAGCGCGGCCAGCTGGGCCGTCGTCTCGACGCCCTCGGCGACGACGTCGATGCCGAGCGTCCGGCCGATGCCGATGACGGACTCGCACAGCGCCTTGCTCTGCGGGTCGCGGTCGATGCGGGTGATCAGCGAGCGGTCGAGCTTCACGATGTCGATCGGCAGGCGGGTGAGGTTGGCCAGGGCCGAGGAGCCGCTGCCGAAGCCGCACAGGGCCACGTGCACGCCCATGAGCCGCAGGCTGGCGACGTCCTGGCCCAGCCGCTCGCCGTCGGCCATCACGGCCGGGGCGTCGATCTCGAGGACCAGCCGTTCGGGGGCGAGACCCGAGCGCAGGAGCGCGGCCTCGACGTCGCTGACCACGCTGCCCCCGGCCAGGTAACCGGCCGGGACCTTGACGCCGAGCCGGAGCGGCTCGCCGGACCGGGGCATCCCGACGGCGGCGACCGCGGCCTCCTCCAGCGCCCAGCGCACGAGCTCCCCGATGAGGCCGGCTCGCTCGGCGACCGGCACGAACTCCGCCGGAGAGATCTCCCCGAGCGTGCCGTGCCGCCAGCGCAGTTGGGCCTCGACGCCGGTGATGCGCTGCTGCTCGAGCGAGACGATCGCCTGGAAGGCCAGGAACAGCTCGCCGCGCGCGGCGGCGCCCTGGAGGTCGTGACGGAGCCGGGTGCGGCGGGCAGCGGCGTCACCGAGCGCCTGGTCGTACCGGCGGGCGAAGCCGGGCCCGGCGTCGTGCGCGGCCCGCACGGCGAGGTCGGCCCGCTCGAGCAGTGCCTCGACGCCGACGCCGGTCTCGATGCCCGCGAGACCGACGGCCGCGCTCACCTCGACGATGCCCGCGGCGGTCGCGATGGGCTGCTCGACCACCGCGAGGCAGCGGTCGGCCAGCCGGCGGACGTCGGGGTCGTCCCCGTGGGCGAGGACCGCGAAGGCGCCGCCGCCCATGCGGGCCACGGTGTCCTCGCCGCGCACCGCCGCCCGCAGCCGCCGGCCGACCTCGGCCACGGCGCTGCTGACGGTCTCCCGGCCGGCGTTGCCGCGCGCGGCGTCCAGGCCGGTGAGCTCGACGAGCAGCAGCGTCGCGGGCTCCCCAGCGGGCCGGGCGAGCGTCGCCTGGAGGGCGCGCAGGAGCCCGGCGTTGTTGGGCAGCCCCGTCATCGGGTCGGTGTAGGCGATGGCCTGGAGCGCCTGCTCGCGGGCGTGCCGCTCGGTCATGTCGCGGCAGTGCAGGACGACCGCGCCGACGTCGGGGTCCCCGCGCAGGTCGGAGATCCCGGCCTCCAGGTAGTGCCACTCGCCTGCCGCGTCGGGCAGCCGGAGGGTCAGCAGCCCGGTGCCCGCCGGCGCGGGAACGGGGGCGCCGCCGTCGGCGGGCAGCGCCGCGACCAGGCCGGGGACGTCATCGGGGTGCACGGAGGAGAGCAGGGCGCGGCCCACGAGCCCGGCCGCGGCGTCGCCGAGGGCGCGGTCGAGCGCCGGGGATGCCCAGCTGATCCGCAGGGCGTCGTCGAGGATGACGACGGCGTCCCCTGCCGACCGCACCAGGGAGCGGAAGTACGCCTCGCTGCGTCGCAGTCGTGCGGCGAACCGGTGCTCCTCGCGGGCGGTGAGCCAGCGGTGGACGACGGTCAGCACGACGCAGACGATCAGGCCGGCGACCACGCCCCGCGCCGGTCGCCCGCCGGTCAGCGTGACCCCGCCGACGGTGGCCACCGCGGACAGCAGCGCGAGATGGGGCAGGAGCTGGGCCAGGTCGAACGAGCGCCGGCCGCGTCCCTCTCGGTCGCCCACACCCGGCCGCGCGTCGAGCAGCGCGGCCAGGGCGAGCAGGAACAGTCCGGCGGCGACGGCGAACCGCGCGGCGCCCAGCGGCACCAGCCCGCCGGAGAATGACGCCGACGTGCCGAGGCCGCGGCCGGCGGTCAACAGCGCGGTGCCGGCCAGGAGGACGACGGCCATCGTGCGGCGGCTGGGCTCGGTGACGCTGAGCGCCGTCAGCGCCGCGGCCATCGTGGCGGAGGTGGTGAGCACGGCGGCGCCGAGGACCAGGCGTGCGTCCGTGCCCAGCGCCGACCAGCGGTCGGCCGGGCCGACGACGAGCAGGCTGACCATGATCAGCGACGCGACCAGGAAGAGGGCGACCTCGACGGCGACCCGGGGCCGCACGCGCAGCCCGCGGCAGTCGACGAGGCAGAGGATCGCGACGATGGCGATCAGGTACCCGGGCACGGTCGTCACCCAGCGGACGACCGCCGACCCGACCGGGTCGACCGGGGCCGCCACCGCTGCGGCGAGCGCCCCGGCGACCGGGAACAGCAGCGCCAGGGCGAACAACCGCCAGGCGCGCGGGCGGGCGGTCCGCGGCGCGGTCGACCACATCACCGCCGCGGCGAGCAGCCCGGCGGCCAGGACGGGCACCTCGCCGACCGCGCGCAGGGCAGGCTGCACCGCCGACAGCGCGCACCCGAGGGCGACCGGCACCGTGGCGGCGAGCAGCCACCATCGACGGGAGTCCACACCCTCCTGTCGGCACCCCTGGGGAGCCGGACGAGCCGTGCGGCGACGGTGTCACCCGTCGGGGTGAGGGTGCCCTCAGCCGCAGATGGCCCCCTGCGCGGCGGATCCCACGAGCTTGGCGTACTTGCCGAGCACCCCGGTGGTGTAGCGCGGCGGGAGCGGGCTCCAGCCCTCGCGCCGCCGGGCGAGCTCGTCCTCGTCGACCAGCAGGTCCAGCGTGCGGGCGGCGAGGTCCAGGCGGATCGGGTCGCCGTCGCGCACGAAGGCGATCGGGCCGCCGTCGGTCGCCTCCGGTGCCACGTGCCCGATGCACAGCCCGGTCGTCCCGCCGGAGAAGCGGCCGTCGGTCAGGAGGAGGACGTCCTTGCCGAGGCCGGCACCCTTGATCGCGCCGGTGACGGCCAGCATCTCGCGCATGCCGGGGCCGCCCCGGGGGCCCTCGTACCGGATGACGACGACGTCGCCCGGCTTCAGCGTGCCCTCGGTGACGGCGTCCATGGCGCCCTGCTCGCCGTCGAAGACCCGGGCGGTGCCCTCGAAGGTCGCCGCGTCGAAGCCGGCCGACTTCACCACGGCGCCCTCGGGGGCCAGCGAGCCACGGAGGATGCTCAGCCCCCCGGTCGCGTGGATCGGATCGTTCATCGCGTGGATGATCGCGCCGTCGGGGTCCGGCGGGGCGATCTCGGCCAGGTTCTCCGCCATCGTCCGCCCGGTCACCGTGAGGGCGTCGCCGTGCAGCAGACCGGCGTCGAGCAGCGCGCGCATGACGACGGGGACGCCGCCGATGCGGTCGATGTCGGTCATCACGAAACGGCCGAAGGGCTTCACGTCGGCCAGGTGCGGCGTGCGGTCACCGATCCGGTTGAAGTCCTCGAGGGTGAGGTCGACCTGCGCCTCGTGGGCGATCGCCAGGAGGTGCAGGACGGCGTTGGTGCTGCCGCCCAGCGCCATGACCACGGTGATGGCGTTCTCGAACGCCTGCTTGGTCAGGATCTGGCGGGCGGTGATGCCCTGCCGGAGCATCTGGACGACGGCCTCGCCCGAGGCGACGGCGAAGGCGTCGCGGCGGCGGTCGGGCGCCGGCGGCGCGGCGCTGCCGGGCAGGCTCATGCCCAGCGCCTCGGCGGCGCTGGCCATGGTGTTCGCGGTGTACATGCCGCCGCAGGCGCCCTCGCCCGGGCAGGTCGCCTTCTCGATCGCGGTGAGCTCGTCGCGGGTGATCTTGCCGGCGGCACAGGCCCCGACACCCTCGAAGACGTCGATGATCGTCAGGTCCCGGTCACCGAGCTTTCCCGGAAGGGTCGAGCCGGCGTAGAGGAAGACCGCGGCGAGGTCCAGGCGGGCCGCGGCCATGAGCATCCCGGGCAGCGACTTGTCGCAGCCGGCCAGCAGCACCGAGCCGTCGAGCCGCTCGGCGAACATGACGGTCTCGACGGAGTCGGCGATGACCTCGCGGGACACCAGCGAGGCACGCATGCCCTCGTGGCCCATGGAGATGCCGTCGGAGACCGAGATCGTGCCGAACTCCAGCGGGAAGCCGCCGGCGGCGCGCACGCCCTCCTTGGCCCGCTTGGCCAGCCGGTCCAGGGAGAGGTTGCAGGGTGTGATCTCGTTCCAGGACGACGCCACGCCGATCTGCGGCTTGCTGAAGTCCTCGTCCTGCATGCCGACGGCACGCAGCATGGCGCGGGCGGGGGCCCTGGCGTCCCCGTCGGTCACCTCGAAGCTGCGGGGCTTCACGTTGGCGGTCGCACTGCCTGCGGGGCGGTCCTCGACGGTCGTCACGCCTGGCGATGCTAGGCCGCTCCTGGCCCGTTCCCGAGTGTCCAGTGGTACTAGTACTGGCACCACCATCGACCGAGGAGCCTCCCGTGACCGCCTCCGCCCGCCGGGAGCTCGCCGAGTTCCTCGGCTCCCGCCGCCGCCAGCTCTCGCCCGCCGCCGTCGGCCTGCCCGCGGGCGGGAACCGCCGGACGCCGGGTCTGCGACGGGAGGAGGTCGCGCTGCTGGCCGGGGTCAGCCACACCTGGTACACGTGGCTGGAGCAGGGACGGGACATCCGGCCCTCCCGCCAGGTGATGGACGCCCTGGCCCGGACGCTGCGCCTGTCCACGGCCGAGCACGACTACCTGCTGCGGCTCTCCGGCCACGGCGGGACGCCGGCCGTCGAGGCCTTCCACGGGGTGCCGGCCCACCTGCAACGGCTGATGGACGCCCTGGGCTCCTCCCCCGCCTACGCGATCACCTCGAGCTGGTCGATCGTCGGCTGGAACCAGGCCTACGAACGCCTCTACCCCGGGGTGGCCGAGCTCCCGGCGGTCGACCGGAACCTGCTCTGGGTGGTGTTCACCGATCCCGCCGTCCGCACGCTCCTCGGCGACTGGGCCGCCGACAGCCGGCGGTTCCTCACCCAGTTCCGCGCCGAGGTCGGCCCCCGGCTGGCCGACCCCGAGGTCCTCGACCTGGTCAGCCGGCTGCAGGCGGCCAGCCCCGCCTTCCGCGAGGGATGGGCCAGCCACGACGTCGACCGGTTCAGCTCGACCGAACGGCGCTTCGAGCACCCCGTCGTGGGCACGCTGGTGCTCGAGCACCACCAGGTCACGCCCGCGGACGCACCCGGCCTGCAGCTGGTGGTCTACACCGCAGCCGCCGGCACGGACGGCGGCGCCAAGCTGACCCGGCTGGGCGCCTGACCCGTCGGCGGCCGCCGGTCTCAGTAGCGGTCGACGACGTTGACCAGCGGCTCGCCCGCCAGCACCCGCGACAGCTGGTCGGTGACCGCGGCGGCGGCCCGGCCGCCGGTCGCCGGGACCTCGCCGCCGACGTGCGGCGTGAGCAGCAGACCCGGAGCCGCCCACAGGGGGTGGCCCGGTGGCAGCGGCTCCGGATCGGTGACGTCGAGCGCGGCGCGCAGCCGGCCGGCGCTGAGCTCGGCGAGCAGGGCGTGGGTGTCGACGAGCACCCCGCGGGCGGCGTTGACCAGCAGGGCGCCGTCGCGCATGGCGGCGAGGAAGCCGGCGTCGACCATGCCGGTCGTCTCCGGCGTCATCGGGACGATGAGGACGACGACGTCGGCGTGCGGGAGCAGGTCGGGCAGCTCCGCCATGGCGCGCACGTCGTCGCGCGCGGTCCGGGCGACGTAGGTCAGCTCGACGTCGAAGCCGGCCAGCATCCGCCCGATCCTGCGGCCGATGTCCCCGGCGCCCACCATCAGCACGCGGGCGCCCACGAGGGACCGGTGCGTCGTCGTGGACCACCGCCCGGCGTCCTGCTCCCGGACGAAGAACGGGATCCCCCGCTGGGCCGCCAGCATCGCGGCCATCGCCCACTCCGCCGTGGACGGCGTGTGCGCCCCGCGCGCGTTGCAGAGCACGAGCCCCTCGGGCAGCCGGCCGACGAACCGCTCCGCGCCGGCGGTGGTCAGCTGGACCAGGCCCAGCCGCGGCAGCGCCTGGAAGAACTCCGGGGCGGGCAGCGGCTCGCCGCCCGACCAGGGCACCCACACCTGCGCCCCCGTCGCGTCCCCGGTCGGCGGCCCGTCGCCGGGACCGACGCGGTGCGCCCGCACCCGCGGGGACAGCGCCTCGACGGCGGTCCCGAGCGGGCCCGAGGGCACCAGCACGTGGAGGGTCTCGTCCGGTTCCAGGGACACGGTCGGCACGCCCGGACTCTAGGCGGCGCCCCCGCCGGCGCACGTACTGTGATGCGGTGGGACGACGGGCGGCGCCGCGGCGGTCGCGGCTGTTCGCCGTGGCGCTGGCAGCCGCCGTCCTGAGCGGGTGCGGCAGCGACGGCTACGAGCCGAGCGGCCCGTTCCGGCCACTGCCCGAGGGGGCGCCGCCGGAGGTGGGCCCGCCGTCGTCGAGCGCACCGATTCCCGGCGATCCCGCGCAGCCGGGGGCGGGCGAGGAGGGCGGGGACCCCAACGTCGTGGCGTCCGGGCTGAGCGTCCCGACCGGCCTGGTCCTCCTGCCGGACGGCAGCGCGATCGTCGGCGAGCGGGACACCGGCCGGCTGCTGCAGGTGTTCCCCGACCGCTCCCCCGCGCGCGAGCTCATGACCGTCCCCGGCATCGACACCGCCGGCGACGGCGGACTGCTGGGCCTGGCGCTGTCGCCCACCTACATCGAGGACGGGCTGCTCTACGCCTACGTCTCCACGGCGTCGGACAACCGGGTGGTGCGCTTCCCGCTCGGCGGCACGCCCAACGCGGTGCTGAGCGGCATCCCCCGCGGTGAGCGGCACAACGGCGGCGGGCTGGTGTTCGGACCCCAGGGCACCCTCTTCGTCGGCACCGGCGACGTCGGCGACCCGGCCCTCGCCGCGGACCCGGAATCCCTGGCCGGCAAGGTCCTGCAGATCGACGTCTTCGGCCGGCCGGTGGGCGCGAGCCCTGTCCACAGCCGGGGGCACCGTGACGTGACGGCGCTCTGCCAGGCGGTGGTCCCCGACCCGGAGAACCCGACGGCGACCCTCTACGCCACCGACGACGCGGCCGAGGGCGCGGACGCGGTGGACCTGGTGACCGAGGGGGCGGACTACGCCACGGTGGCGCCCCTGGTGGAGGTGCCGGCCGAGGAGGGCGGTCCGGGCGGGTGCGCAGCCGCCGGCAACGCGATCTTCCTCGGCGGCCTCGACGGCCAGCGCATCCACGCCTTCACCCTCGACGGCACGGGGGCGGTCGTCGGCGATCCCGAGGAGTTCCTCGGCGGGCAGTACGGCCGGCTGCGGACCGTCGTGCTCGACCCCGAGGGCGCGCTGTGGATCACCACGTCCAACCGCGACGGCATCGGGACACCGGCCGAGGACGACGACCGGGTCCTGCGCATCCTTCCGCCGTCCGCGGCCGGCACGTCGCCTCTCTGACCACGGCGCGCAGTCCCGCTCGGCACGGCTGGTCGAGAGCGCTCTCCCCGCAGCGGGCCTGGTGTCCGGAATCTGTCAGACCCCGTCCCTAGAGTCGTCCATGTGTTCGAGGGCGGTGGGTTCGGGGTCGGGGTGACGGTCAACCACCTCGACGCGCCGTCGTGGCCCTCGGTGCTGCCGCCGGGGGTGGTGGAGCGGCCTACGCGGCTGGGTGAGCTGATGCCGGTCGCCGCGCGGACCGACGCGGAGATCGCGGTGGAGCTGCAGCGGATCGAGCAGATGGAGGGCCGGCTGGCCGCCTACCGGGCGGAGCTGGTCGCGGAGCTGGCCGGTCGTCGGCCGGATTCGCGGGACCGTCAGCTCGGGGAGCCGGGAGCGGCGTCGCCGGACTGGGCGCCGGGGCCGGGCCGGGAGGCCGCGGCCGGGGTGAGTGAGTTCTTCGCCGACGAGCTGGCGCTCGTGCTGAACTGCTCACGCACGGCGGCGACCAAGCTGGCCGACTCCGCCCTCCTGCTCACCACGTCCCTGCGCGCGACGTGGGCAGCGCTGGCCGACGGCGCGCTGGACTGGCCGCGGGCCCGGGCGCTCGCCGCCGAGCTGGCCCTACCGGCGCGGGAGGTGGAGCCGGGCGTGCTGGCCCAGGTCGAGGCCGCCGTGCTGCCGCGAGCGCGCCGGCTGTCGATCCGCGGGCTGCAGGCCGCCGCCCGCGCAGAACTGCTGAGCCAGGATGCGGCCGCGGCCGACCGCCGGCGGGCGCAGGCAGCGCGGGCCGCCGACGTCACCGTGCGCCCGCTGCCCGACGGCATGGCCGAAGTGTCGGTGTTCCTGCCCCAGGAGATGGCCACCACCCTCGACCGGACGCTGGACCGCTACGCCCGCATCGCCAAGGCCGACGGCGACCAGCACAGCCTCGGCCAACTGCGCGTCGGGGTGCTCTGCGACCTCGTCACCCGCCCCTGGGACACCACCCGGCCGCCGGTCACGGCCCATCTCACCGTGCACGCACCTCTGCCCACCCTGCACGCCGGCGCCCCGACCGCAGCACCCACCGCGGAGGTGGACGGGCAGCCGATCACCGCCGCCCACCTTCGCTCCCTGCTCGAGCAACTCGACGCGCTGTGCCCCGGCGGGCTGCAGGCACCGGCCGGCGGCACGCTCGACGTCGCCCTCACCGACGCCGCCACCGGCGCCCTGCGCGCCACCGTGACCCGCACCCAACTGGAGCGCCTGGCCCGCCGCGGCTGCCCACGGCACCCCGACGGGACCTGCGGCTGCCCGGTGCTGGACCGGCCACCCCCGGTCCACCGCTACCGGCCCAGCGCAGCCCAGCGCCGGTTCATCACCATCCGCGACCGCACCTGCCGCCATCCCGGCTGCGGCAACGCCGCCGGCTGGGCCGACCTCGACCACGTCGTGGCCCACGCCCACGGCGGCGACACCGCCTGCGAGAACCTCTGCTGCCTCTGCCGGCGCCACCACCGGCTCAAGACCCACGCCCCCGGCTGGTCGTTCACCATGACCCCCGACGGGGTGCTCACCGTCACCACACCCAGCGGCGTCACCCGCACCACCGGACCGCCCGGCTACGACGACCCGGGCCTCCACACGACCCAGGGTCAGGACGAACCCGCGCCCTTCTGACGGTGACCGGGCGGGTCAGGAGGCGGTGAGGCGCTCCTCGAGCATCCGCTTGACCGTGGCGGCGTCGGCCTTGCCGCGGGTGGTCTTCATGACCGCACCCACCAGCGCGCCGATCGCCTGGACCTTGCCGCCGCGGACCTTCTCGGCGACGTCGGGGTTGCTCTCGATGGCGGCGTCCACCGCGGCGACCAGCTCGTCGGAGTCGCCCAGGACGGCCAGGCCGCGCGCCTGCACGACCGTCGCAGGGTCGCCCTCACCGGCCAGGACGCCGTCCAGGGCCTGCCGGGCGAGCTGGTCGTTGATCGTCCCGGCGGAGATGAGCCCGATCAGCTCGGCCACCTGCGCCGGCGTGACGGCGAGCTGGGCCAGCTCGATGCCGGCGTCGTTCGCCCGGCGGGCCAGCTCGCCCAGCCACCACTTGCGCGCGTCCGACGGTGACGCCCCCGCCGCGACGGTGTCGCTGACCAGCTCGACCGCGCCGGCATTGACCAGCCACGCCATCTCGGTCGGGGCGATGCCCCACTCCTCCGACAGCCGGGACCGCCGCGCCGCGGGCAGCTCCGGCAGCGTCGCGGCGAGCTTGGCGACCCACTCCTCGTCCGGGGCGACCGGCACGAGGTCGGGCTCGGGGAAGTACCGGTAGTCGGTCGCCTCCTCCTTGCTGCGGCCCGGTGAGGTGGTGCCGGTGTCCTCGTGGAAGTGGCGGGTCTCCTGCAGGATCCGGCCGCCCTCGTCGAGGATGGCGGCCTGACGGCGCATCTCGAAGCGGACGGCCCGCTCCACGGAGCGCAGCGAGTTGACGTTCTTCGTCTCGGTCCGCGTGCCCCACTCCAGGCTGCCGATCGGCGCCAGCGAGGTGTTGACGTCGCAGCGCAGGTTGCCCTGCTCCATGCGCACCTCGGAGACCCCGAGGGCGAGCAGTACCTCGCGCAGCTCGGTGACGTAGGCCTTCGCCACCTCGGGCGCCTTCGCGCCGGTCCCCGGGATGGGCCGGGTGACGACCTCCACCAGCGGGATGCCGGCCCGGTTGTAGTCGATCAGCGAGTGGTCGGCGCCGTGGATCCGGCCGGTCGCACCACCGACGTGCAGGTTCTTGCCGGTGTCCTCCTCGAGGTGCACCCGCTCGATCTCCACCCGGTAGGTCTCGCCGTCGACCTCGACGTCCAGGTGCCCCGCGGTGCACAGCGGCTCGTCGTACTGGGTGGTCTGGAAGCCCTTGGGGATGTCGGGGTAGAA
>CADCTN010000110.1 GCA_902805535.1 uncultured Blastococcus sp.
GGCCGGGAGCTCGCCGGACGCGAGGCCGCCCTGCGATACGACGGGGCGTCCGCTCCGCGGCGGCGCGGGTGGTGGGGCCGGGTGCGGCGTCGAGCACGCCGCGAGGATTTCTCGCCGGCCGCGTGCCAGACTCCCGCCGGTGACTTCGCGCCGGGGCGTCCACTCCCGGCCCTGCTGAGGAGGCTGCGCAGAAGATGACGTCGGTTGCCCTGCCGCGCTTGAGCAAGGTCCTCGTGGCGAACCGGGGCGAGATCGCCGTCCGGGTCGTCCGCGCCTGCGCCGACGCGGGACTGGCCAGCGTCGCCGTGTACGCCGACCCCGACCGGGACGCGCCGTTCGTCCGGCTGGCCGACGAGGCCTTCGCGCTCGGTGGCACCACCGCGGCGGAGTCCTACCTCGTGTTCGACAAGGTCATCGACGCGGCGCGCAAGGCCGGTGCCGACGGCGTCCACCCGGGCTACGGTTTCCTGTCGGAGAACGCCGACTTCGCCCAGGCCGTGATCGACGCGGGGCTGATCTGGATCGGCCCGACCCCGCAGGCGATCCGCGACCTCGGCGACAAGGTCACCGCGCGGCACATCGCCACCCGCGCGGGCGCGCCGCTCGTGCCCGGCACGAACGACCCGGTGTCCGGTGCCGACGAGGTGCTCGCCTTCGCCGAGGAGCACGGCCTGCCCGTGGCGATCAAGGCCGCGTTCGGCGGTGGCGGGCGCGGCATGAAGGTCGCCCGCACCGAGGAGGAGATCCCGGAGCTCTACGACTCGGCGGTGCGCGAGGCCACGGCCGCGTTCGGCCGCGGCGAGTGCTTCGTCGAGCGCTACCTGGACAAGCCGCGCCACGTCGAGGCGCAGGTGCTCGCCGACACCCACGGCAACGTCATCGTCGTCGGCACCCGGGACTGCTCGCTGCAGCGCCGCTTCCAGAAGCTCGTGGAGGAGGCCCCGGCGCCGTTCCTGTCCGACTCCCAGCGCGCCACCATCCACGAGGCGTCGAAGAAGATCTGCCGGGCGGCCGGCTACCACGGCGCCGGCACCGTGGAGTTCCTCGTCGGGCAGGACGGGCTGATCTCGTTCCTGGAGGTCAACACCCGCCTGCAGGTGGAGCACCCGGTCTCGGAGGAGACCAGCGGGCTCGACCTCGTCCGCGAGCAGTTCCGCATCGCGCAGGGCGAGGTGCTCAACCTGCTGTCCGACCCCGAACCGCGCGGGCACTCCATCGAGTTCCGCATCAACGGCGAGGACGCGGGGCGGAACTTCCTGCCCGCCCCCGGCACCGTGTCGGCCATCTCCTTCCCCGCCGGCCCCGGCGTGCGCGTGGACGCGGGCGTCGAGGCCGGGTCGGTGGTCGGCGGGCAGTTCGACTCGCTGCTGGCCAAGCTGATCGTGACCGGCTCCGACCGCGCGCAGGCGCTGGAGCGCTCGCGGCGCGCGCTGCGGGAGTTCCGGGTCGAGGGCATGGCGACGGTGCTGCCGTTCCACCGCGCCGTCGTCGACGACCCGGCGTTCGCCGCGGCCGTCGAGGAGGACTTCACCGTCCACACCCGGTGGATCGAGACCGAGTGGGACAACACCGTGCCGCCGTTCGAGGGCGGCGCGGGCGCGGGGACCGACGGGGAACCGCGCACCTCGATGGTGGTCGAGGTCGGCGGCCGACGCCTGGAGGTGTCGCTGCCGGGCGGCCTCTCCTTCCGCGGCGGCGCCGGCGGCGGCGGCGCGGCGGCGAGGCCCGCACCGCGC
>CADCTN010000111.1 GCA_902805535.1 uncultured Blastococcus sp.
GCCGACCAGCCCGGTTGCCGCCGTGGCGATGGCCGAGCCGGCCGATCCGCACGACCCACCCTCCGGGTGCCGCTACCACCCCCGCTGCCCGATCGGCCCGCTGGTGCATCCCGAGCGCGAGATCTGCCGCACCACCGAACCCGCCACCGACCACCGGCACGCCGCGGCGTGCCACTTCGCGCCCAGCAGCGCCGCCGCCGTCGTCGGCGGCGGCGCGCCGGCGCCGCAGGAAGTGGGCTGAATGAGGCTGCCGGAGGCGGCTGTGACCTCGGCCGCGCGGATGGACGCCGCGCTCCCGGCGATGCTGGCCGACATCGAGACGCTGGTGAGGTGCGAGTCGCCGTCGGCCGACCTGGATGCGGTCGCCCGCAGCGCCGACGTCGTGGCCCGGGTGGGGACCGGACGACTGGGCGTGCCGCCCGAACGGATCACCATCGAGGGCCGGTCGCACCTGCGCTGGCGGTTCGGTGCCGGGCCGACCCGGGTGCTGCTGCTCGGCCACCACGACACGGTGTGGCCGCTGGGCTCCCTGCAGTCGCATCCGTACGGGGTGGTCGACGGCGTGCTCCGTGGGCCCGGCTGCGTCGACATGAAGGCGGGGCTGGCCCTGGCCTTCGCTGCTGCTGCAGCCCTGCCCGACCGAGCCGGCCTGACGATCCTCGTCACGGGCGACGAGGAGGTCGGGTCACCCAGCAGCCGGGCGCTGATCGAGGCGGAGGCGCGGGGATGCAGCGCCGTGCTGGTCCTGGAGGCCGCCGCCGGGCACGGTGCCCTCAAGACCGAGCGCAAGGGTGTGTCGATGTACTCGGTGCAGGTGACGGGCCGGGCCGCGCACGCCGGCCTGGACCCCGGGGCCGGCGTCAACGCGGCCCTCGAGCTCGCCCACCAGCTGCTCGTCGTGGCCGAGCTCGGGGATCCCGCCCGCGGCACGACGGTGACGCCGACCGTCACGGCAGCGGGCACGGCCGCCAACACGGTGCCCGCCGCCGGCACGTTCGCCGTCGACGTGCGCGTGCCCGACGAGGGCGAGCAGGCCCGGGTGGATGCCGCGATGCGGTCACTGCGGCCGGTGCTGCCCGGCGCGCGGATCACCGTGACCGGGGGCCCGAACCGCCCACCCCTGGAGGCGGCCAGCTCGGCCGCCCTCTTCGACCGGGCGGCCACCCTGGCCGGCGAGCTGGGACTGCCGACGCTGCTCCGGGCGGCCGTCGGCGGTGGTTCGGACGGCAATTTCACCGCCGGCGTGGGCGCGCCGACGTTGGACGGGCTCGGCGCCGTCGGCGGGGGTGCGCACGCCGACGACGAGCACGTCCTGGTGGCGGAGCTGGGCCCGCGCGCGGCGCTGGTGGCCGCGCTCGTGTCGGACGTCCTGGCGACCCCCGACTCGTCCGGCGCCACCAACCGGACCGCACCGTCTGGTGCGGCGCGACCATGACCGCCGGACGGGAGCACCACACCATGGGCATCGTGCCCGACTCGAAGCTCGTCCTGTCCGATGAGCATGCGGTCGCCGACCAGGCGCTCGTCGCGGCCGAGGCCGCGGCGCGATCGGCCGGCGTGCGCATCAGGGAGCTCCGGGAGATCGCCGAGCTCGAGGAGGTCGTCCGGCTCTACGACGGCATCTGGCGCCGGAGCGGCGCTTCCCCGATCAACACCGAGCTGCTGCGCGCCTTCGCCAAGGCCGGTAACTACATCGCCGGCGCGTTCGACTGCCCCGCCCTGGTGG
>CADCTN010000112.1 GCA_902805535.1 uncultured Blastococcus sp.
GGCGGGGCACCCCACGGCGGGGCACCCCATGGCGGCGGGGCCGGCCGGACCTGCCAGGGCTCGGGCCGGCGCGTCGGCGGCGGGCCCTCGTACGGCTCGGTGGACCGGTCGCTCCCCGCTCCGGTCATCCGGTGACGGCTCGGGCGGCGGCCAGCCGGGCCAGCGTGCGCTCGCGCCCCAGGATCTCGATCGACTCGTAGAGCGGTGGGGACACGGTGCGGCCGCTGAGCGCCACGCGCACAGGGCCGAAGGCCTGCCGGGGCTTGCGGCCCAGACCGTCGACCAGGGCGCTCTTGAGGGCCCCCTCGATCGCCGGGGTCGACCAGTCGGCGAGCTCCCCCAGTGCCACGGTGGCGGCGTCGAGCACCTCGGCGGCGTCGGCGCCCGACAGCTGCTTGTCCGCCGCCGCCGGCTCGATCTCGACGTCCTCGACGAACAGGAAGCGCAGCAGTCCCACGGCCTCGGAGAGGACGATCATCCGTTCCTGGGCCATCGGTGCGATCGCGGCCAGCACGCGCTGCTGCTCGGGCGTGGGGGGCTCGCTGACCAGTCCGGCTCCGGCGAGGTACGGCGTCACCTTCGCGGTGAACTCCGCCACCGGCAGGGCACGCAGGTGGGTGGCGTTGATGGCCTCGGCCTTCTTGAGGTCGAAGCGGGCCGGGTTGGCGCTGACCCGGGTGACGTCGAAGGCCTCGACCAGCTCTGCCATCGCGAAGATGTCGCGGTCCTCGGCGATCGACCACCCGAGCAGCGCCAGGTAGTTCGCGAAGCCCTCGGGCAGGAAACCGCGGTCGCGGTAGACGTCGAGGTTGGACTGCGGGTCGCGCTTGGAGAGCTTCTTGGTGCCCTCGCCGGTGACCAGCGGCAGGTGGCCGAAGCGCGGGGCGCCGGAGCCGATCCCGATCTCGGCCAGTGCCGCGTACAGCGCCAGCTGGCGCGGGGTGGAGGGCAGCAGGTCCTCTCCGCGCAGCACGTCGGTGATCCCCATCAGGGCGTCGTCGACGGGATTGACGAAGGGGTACAGCGGAGCGCCGTTGCCGCGCACCAGCACGAAGTCGGGCACCGCGCCCGCGGCGAAGCGCACGTCGCCGCGCACCAGATCGGTCCAGGCGAGGTCCTCGTCGGGCATCCGCAGCCGGAGCACCGGCGTGCGCCCCTCGTGGCGGAACGCCGCTCGCTGCGCGTCGGTGAGGAACCGGTCGTGGTTGTCGTAGCCGAGCTTCGGGTCCTGGCCGGCGGCGCGGCGGCGGGCGTCGACCTCCTCGTTGGTGGAGAAGGACTCGTAGGCGTGCCCGGCGGCGAGCAGCCTGGCCGCGACGTCGGCGTAGACCTCCCCTCGCTCCGACTGCCGGTAGGGACCGTGCGGACCGCCGACCTCCGGGCCCTCGTCCCAGTCGAGGCCCAGCCAGCGCAGGCAGTCGAGCAGGTGCAGGTAGGACTCCTCGGAGTCGCGGGCGGCGTCGGTGTCCTCGATGCGGAAGACGAACGTGCCGCCGGTGTGCCGGGCGTGCGCCCAGTTGAACAGCGCCGTCCGCATCAGCCCGACGTGCACGGTGCCCGTGGGCGACGGGCAGAAGCGGGTCCGCACGGGCGCCGTCGGGACGGCAGGCGGAAGCGTGCCGGAGCTCACCGGGCGCCGCCCGCGGTGGACACGCCCTCGGCGGCGGCCACGCTGTTGGCCAGCGAGCCCAGGCCCTGGATGGTGACCTCCACCCGCTGACCGGGCCGGACGGGGCCGACGCCCGACGGCGTGCCGGTGAGCACGACATCGCCGGGGAGCAGCGTCATGACCTTCGACATGTAGGAGATCAGCGTCGGCACGTCGAAGATCAGCTGACTGGTGCGGCCCTGCTGGCGCAGCTCGCCGTCCACGGTGCAGGTGACCTCCAGGTCGGCGGGGTCCAGGCCCAGGCCGGCCAGGTCCGTCTCGATCCAGGGACCGATCGGGCAGAAGGAGTCGAAGCCCTTGGCGCGGGTCCACTGCCCGTCGCTCTTCTGCATGTCCCGCTCGGTGACGTCGTTGCCGATCGTGTAGCCGAAGATGCTGGCGCCGGCCTGCTCGGGCGTCACGTTCCGGGCGCCCCGCGCGCCGATGACCACGGCCAGCTCGGCCTCGTGGTGCACGTTGGTGCTCCCCGGCGGGATGCGGATCGCGTCCCCCGGGCCGATGACCGACGTCGAGGGCTTCAGGAACAGCAGCGGCTCCTTCGGCGCGTCGCCGGTGTTCATCTCCGCGATGTGCGCGGCGTAGTTCTTGCCGACGCACACCACCTTGCTCGGCAGGATCGGCGACACCAGCCGGATGTCGGCCTGCGCGTAGCGGGCGCCGGTGAAGGAGATCCGGCCGAAGGGGTGCCCCTCGATCTGGGCCACCTGGCCGTCCCCGTCGAGAACGCCGAAGGACATGCCCTGGGGTGAGGCGAAACGGACGATGCGCACGGACCGAGGTTAGTCGCGCCGCATCGACGGCCTCCTCCGCCTACCGTGCGCCCATGGCCTGCCGCTTCTCCGAACTCGTCGTCAACTGCCGCGACCCCGAGGCGCTGGCCGCCTTCTGGGCCGCCGTCCTGGACTACCGCGTCCTCGGCAGGGAGGACGACGGCGGCGTGGAGATCGGGCCCGAGGCCGGTTTCGGCGGGGCCGCCCCCACGCTCGTGTTCGCGCCGGTGCCCGACCCGGCGCCCGGCAGGGCGCGGCTGCACATCGACCTCAACGCCACCGACCGCGACCAGGACGCGGAGCTGGAGCGGCTGCTGGGTCTCGGGGCCACGCCGGCCGACGTCGGTCAGACCGGGGACGAGGGGTGGCACGTGCTCGCCGATCCGGAGGGCAACGAGTTCTGCCTCCTCCGCCGGAGGCTCGACCCGCTCTGAGCCCGGGAACGGCCGGCCCGGCTCATCCCCGGGAGCATCACCCGGCGGACGGCGTCCGGTGGACGACGGCGTAGGTCAGCGCGTCGACGAGCGCGTGCCAGGAGGCCTCGACGACGTTGTCGTGCACGCCGACGGTGGTCCACTCCCGCACGCCGTCCGTGGTGTCGATGAGCACGCGGGTGGTGGCGCTGGTGCCGCCCTTCCACCCGAGGATGCGGACCTTGTAGTCGGCCAGCGAGACGTCGGCCAGCTGCGGGAACCGGGTCACCAGCGCCTGCCGGAGGGCGTTGTCCAGCGCGTTGACCGGCCCGTTGCCCTCGCCGGTGCTGATGACCCGCTCCCGCGTGCCGTCCTCGTCGAGCAGGTGCACCTTCACAGTGGCCTCGCTGACGACGACGCCGTTGCCCCAGTGCTCGACCGAGGTGCGGTAGCTCTCCAGCTCGAACAGCGGCGGGGGCGCGTCGGGCAGCTGGCCCCGGAGCAGCAGCTCGAAGGACGCGTCGGCGGCCTCGAAGGACCACCCGTCGGCCTCGAGCACCTTCACCTGGTCGACGACCCGCCCGATGGCATCGCCCTGGCCGGCGAGGTCGACGCCGAGCTCCCGGCCCTTCAGCTCGATGGAGGCCCGGCCGGCCATCTCGGTGACCAGGATGCGCATGTCGTTGCCCACGACCGTCGGGTCGAGGTGGTTGTAGAGCTGCGGACGCACCTTGATCGCGCTGGCGTGCAGCCCGGCCTTGTGGGCGAAGGCGGAGGTGCCGACGAAGGGCTGGTGCTCGTCGGGCGCAATGTTGGCCAGCTCGGCGATCGCGTGGCTGACCCGCTGCAGCTCCCCCAGGCACCCGGCCGGGACGACGGGCAGACCCATCTTGGTCACCAGGTTGCCGATCAGCGCGAAGGTGTCGGCGTTGCCGGCCCGCTCGCCGTACCCGTTCGCGGTGCCCTGGACGTGGGTGACGCCGGCCTCCACCGCCGCCAGGGTGTTCGCCACGGCGCACCCGGTGTCGTCCTGGCAGTGGATGCCGAGCTTCCCGGTGGTACGCGCCCGCACGTCCGCGACGACGCGGCCGACCCCCGTCGGCAGCATCCCGCCGTTGGTGTCGCACAGGACGCCCACCTCCGCACCCGCCGCGAACGCCGCCTCCAGCACCCGCACGCCGTAGTCGGGATCGGCGGCGTACCCGTCGAAGAAGTGCTCGCAGTCGAGGAACACCCGGCGCCCGTGGCCCACGAGGAAGGCCACCGTGTCGGCGACCATCGCCAGGTTCTCCTCCAGCGTCGTGCGCAGGGCCTCCCGGACGTGGCGGACGTCGGACTTCGCAACCAGGCAGATCACCGGCGTCCCGGCGTCCAGCAGCGCCTGCACCTGCTGGTCCTCCTCGACACGCACCCCGGCCTTGCGGGTGGAGCCGAAGGCGACCAGCTGGGCGTGCCGCAGCTTCAGCTCGGTGCGCGCGCGGGCGAAGAACTCGGTGTCCTTGGGCAGGGCGCCGGGCCAGCCACCCTCGATGAAGCCGACCCCGATCTCGTCGAGCAGCCGTGCCACGGCCAGCTTGTCGGCCACGGAGTAGCTGACGCCCTCCCGCTGGGCCCCGTCGCGCAGGGTGGTGTCGAACACGTGGAAGTCGAGGTCGGTCATCGCTGCTCCCGGAGGGAAATCATGGCCCGAACACGAAAAAGACCCCCCGGGTACGGGAGGTCTGCGCGCGGTCGGGGAGGTGACTGCGCGCTAGGTGATGAGAATCGTGCGGGTGCTGTCCATCGCGACCAGTACAGCACAGGGCCCCGTGGAGCGAACACCCCTACGTCCCGAACGCCCGCCCAGTGACCCGCTCGGCCGCGCACCGGCATGGGCGGGCCGCTCCGATCAGCCGCCGGCGAGTGCGGCCAGCCGGTCGCCGACCTCGGTCGTGCGGACCCCGCCGCCCTGAACGCGGGTCGAGAGGTCGAAGGCGACGGCCGCGTTCACCTTCTTCGCCTGCTCGGCCCGCCCGAGGTGGTCCAGCAGCAGCCCGACGGAGAGCACGGTGGCCGTCGGGTCGGCGATGCCCTGGCCGGCGATGTCGGGCGCGGAGCCGTGCACCGGCTCGAACATGCTCGGGTTGGTGCCGGAGACGTCGAGGTTGCCGCTGGCCGCGAGCCCGATGCCGCCGGTGACCGCCGCCGCGACGTCGGTGACGATGTCGCCGAAGAGGTTGTCGGTGACGATCACGTCGTAGCGGCCCGGGTCGGTGATGAAGAACATCGAGGCGGCGTCGACGTGCTGGTAGGCGACGGTGACCTCGGGGAACTCCGCCGACACCTCCTCGACCGTGCGCGACCAGAGGCCGCCGGCGTGGGTGAGCACGTTGGTCTTGTGGATCAGCGTGAGGTGCTTGCGCGGCCGGACCACCGCGCGCTCGAAGGCGTAGCGGACCACCCGCTCCACGCCGAACGCCGTGTTGAGGCTGACCTCGGTGGCGACCTCGTGCGGGGTGTCCTTGCGCAGCACGCCGCCGTTGCCGACGTAGGGCCCCTCGGTGCCCTCGCGCACGCACAGCATGTCGATGGTGCCGGGGTTGGCGAGCGGGCTCGTGACGCCGTCGAACAGCCGTGCCGGGCGCAGGTTGACGTGGTGGTCGAGCTCGAAGCGCAGCCGCAGCAGCAGTCCGCGCTCGAGGATGCCCGGCGGCACGCCGGGATCCCCGATCGCGCCCAGCAGGATCGCGTCGTGGCCGCGCAGCTCGTCGAGCACCGTGTCGGGCAGCAGCTCACCGGTCCGCTGCCAGCGCGTGGCACCCAGGTCGTAGTGGAAGGGCTCGACGTCGGGGGCGACCTCCCGAAGGACCTTCAGCCCCTCGGTGACCACCTCGGGACCGATGCCGTCTCCGGCGATGACTGCCAGACGCATGGCGGAGAACTCCTGGCTCAGCGGGGATTGAGGTCGGCGGAGCGCGCCTGGCGGGCGCCGATGTGCGTGGCGATGTCGCCGAGCAGCTCGGCCGGCACGCGGCTGTCCACGGTGACGGCCATGAGCGCCTCGCCGCCCCGCGTGGTCCGGCTCACCTGGGCGCCGGCGATGTTGATCCCGGCCTCGCCCAGCGCCGCGCCGACGGTGCCGACGACGCCCGGGCGGTCGGTGTAGATGAAGAACAGCAGGTAGCCGGAGAGGTCGAGGTCGATGTCGAAGCCGTCGACCTCGGTCAGCTTCGGGACCTGGTTCTTGCCGAACAGCGTGCCGGACACGGTCACCTGCGTGCCGTCGGCCATCGCGCCCCGCACGGTGATGAGGTTGCGGTAGTCGGGGCTCTCGACGTCGCTGGACAGCGACACCTCGAGGCCGCGCTGCTCGGCCAGCAGCGGGGCGTTCACGTAGGTCACCTGCTCCTCGACCACGTCGGAGAAGACGCCCTTGAGGACGGCGAGCTGCACGACCGAGACGTCGAACTCGGCGATCTTCCCGCGCACCTGCACGGCGACCGACTGCGCGAGGCCGCCGGCGACCGCGGTGAAGACCCGGCCGAGCTTCTCGCCCAGGGGAAGCCCCGGGCGGACGTCCTCGGCCACGATGCCGCCGGCCTGGACGTTCACCGCGTCCGGCACGAACTCGCCCTGCAGCGCGAGCCGGACCGACCGTGCGACGGCGGTGCCGGCCTTGTCCTGCGCCTCGGTGGTGGAGGCGCCCAGGTGCGGGGTCACGACCGTGTTGGGCAGCC
>CADCTN010000113.1 GCA_902805535.1 uncultured Blastococcus sp.
TGCCCGGGAAGACGGGGCAGGCGTCGCCGCAGCCCATGGTGATGACGACGTCGGAGGCCTCCACCGCGTCGGTGGTGAGCACCTTCGGCCGCTGGTCGGCGATGTCGACGCCGACCTCCGCCATGGCTTCGACGGCCGCGGGGTTGACCCGCTCGCCGGGGTGCGACCCGACGTGGCGGCGAGCCGAGGCCGGTCGACCCGTCGTGGATCCCGCTCGGGCTGCTGCGTGACCACTCGGACCTGGCCCGGCTGTGGCCCGTCCGCACGGTCTTCGGCCGGCTGCGCCCGCTGCTGTCCACGAACAGGCCCGCGGCACGGCTGCGCACGGTCGAGCACCGCGGGGTCAGCACCGCGGCGATGATCTACGACGCGCTGCCGATCATCGACGTCTTCCGCCGGATCGGCCCCGACGTCGTCCTCGGCGCGATGGACATGCGCGGGCTCCCGGCGCCGTTCTTCTTCCTGCTGGAGCGCGAGAGGGATGACGAAGCGTTCCCGTGGGGGAGACCGGCCGCGCCCCTCGCGACCGGGGATCGGGCTGCCGTGACGGGTCCCCCGGAGCAGATCGACGTCGGGGCTACGTCGTCCGGAGCACCGCCTAGCAATGCGCGACGGCCTACAGGTCCACAGTGGGGAAGATCGGGTCGAGCGGGACGTCGCACGCGATGTTGAAGTAGTTCGTGAAGACGGTCAGGGCGACGTTCCCGATCGTCTCGGCGATCTCCTCGTCCGTCGCTCCGGCGGCCCGCACGTCGTCGAAGTCGTCCTCTGTGACCTTCCCGCGTGTGTCGTTGACCGTCGCGGCGAACGACAACAACGCCGCGGTCTTGGGATCACGAGCGTGGCCCTGGCGTGCCTTCGCGATGTCGTCTGCGCTCAGGTGTGCGACCTTCTCGGCCAGGAAGCTGTGCGCGGACAGGCAGTGCCCACAGCCGTTGCTCTGCGAGACCGTCAGGGTGATGGACTCGCGTACCTGCGGGGACAGCACACCATCCCCCAGCGCTTTCGACAGGCTCATGTAACCCGACAGGAGTGCCGGGCTGTTGGCCATCGTCTTGTGCATGTTCGGCACGATGCCGTAATCGCGCTGGGCCCCAGCCATCAGGTCCGCTGCGGGTCCGACCGCCGTGCTGGGGTCCATCATGGGAAGGGTGCTCATCGCATCTCCTGACGTTGTCCCGTCGCACCACGCTTCGCACGGGCTCTCCGGGGACCTGCTATCCGCAGGTCTACCATCACTAACGGATACCGACTAGTCTTCTCGTTAGAAGTTCGAGGCGATTATCGAGGCGGAGCAACCGGATCGGCACGGGCACGACCGACGACGTGACGGCGGCCGAGCCGCCTCGCCGCGGCACGGCGTGGACCAGTCGATCCGGCAGGTCCGGCCGGCCGACGCGCCCGTGGGCCGAACTAGGAACTCTGGCGGACCGGGACTCGGAGTTCGGCGAGCAGCCCGCGGATCCGCTGCTCGATCTCGTCGCGGATCGGCCGGACCGACTCGACACCCTTGCCGGCCGGGTCCTCGAGCTGCCAGTCGAGGTAGCGCTTGCCCGGGAAGACGGGGCAGGCGTCGCCGCAGCCCATGGTGATGACGACGTCGGAGGCCTCCACCGCGTCGGTGGTGAGCACCTTCGGCCGCTGGTCGGCGATGTCGACGCCGACCTCCGCCATGGCCTCGACGGCCGCGGGGTTGACCCGCTCGCCGGGGTGCGACCCGGCCGAGCGGACCTCGACGGCGTCCCCGGCGAGGTGCCGCAGCCAGCCGGCGGCCATCTGCGAGCGGCCGGCGTTGTGCACGCAGACGAACAGGACGCTGGGGGTGCTCACGGGGCGCTCCTCTGCTGAGGACGTCCGCGGGGACGTCGGTCCGGGCGTACACGTCGACGGCGGCGACGGCGGTCAGCGCCTCGGGCCTCACCGTATCCACCGGCGGTCGCGGTCGCCCTACGTCGGCAGGACCGGGCACACCTCCCGGAGCCGGCGTCGCTCCCATGGCGGAACGGCCACGCCGGTGCTGGCGGACTCCTCGTCCAGCCGCCGAGCGAGTGCGTCCGCGACCTCGGGGGTTCCGGTGGCGGCCGGCCGCTCGGGTGGTCCCGACGTCCACGAGCCGTCCCCGCAGTACGGCAGCGCCGACTCCCTCGAGCGGTCCGCCGCCTGAACCGGGGGCTTCGGTGCGCGCCGCCGGGGGCGCGAGTGCTACGAACTCGTGGTGATCAGGCGCTGATCACCACGAGTTCGTCGCATTCGGAGGAGGTGCCGTGGACCTGGACGAGGTGGCCGAGGAGCTCTACGCGGTGCCGCCGGAGGAGTTCATCGAGCTCCGCAAGGCCCGCCAGGACGAGGCGAAGGCCGACGGCGACAAGGCGCTGGCCAAGGAGATCGGCGGCCTGCCCAAGCCGTCGGCCGCCGCCTGGGCCTGCAACCTGCTGGTGCGCGAGCAGCGGGAGGAGATCGAGAGCCTCGTTGAGCTCGGGAACCTGCTCCGCGAGGCGCAGCAGAATCTGGCCGGCGACCAGCTCCGCGCGCTGGACGTCCAGCGCCGCCAGCTCCTGACCGCGCTCACCCGGCAGGCCCGGTCGTTGGCGAACGGGGCTGGGCACCCGGTCAGCACCGCCGTCGCCACCCAGGTCGAGGAGACCCTCCGCGCGGCGATGAGCGATCCCGACGCCGGCAAGGCGCTGCTCACCGGCCGGCTCACCTCGCCGATGTCCTACAGCGGCATGGGGACGACGGTGGCCCAGCCGGACCTCCGGTTGGTCCACCCGCCGCCGCCAACGACCGAGCGCGCCGCAGCGCCGGCGCAGGCCCTGGCCCCGAAGAAGCCGGCGAAGAAGCAGGCAGGGGAGTCGGCGGCCGACCGCCGGGCGCGGGAGCAGGAGGAACGACGGCGGGCCGAGGAGGAGAAGCGCCGACGGGACCTCGCCCGCGCCCGGGAGGCCGCCGAGGCCGGGGCAGCCGCCGCGGCGGAGGCCGAGAGCGCCGCGGACGAGCAGCGGCGGGAGGTGGCCTCGCTCGACACCCGGCACGCCGAGCTGCGGGCGCGCGTCGACGAGCTGGCCGACCAGCTCGCGGACGCCGAGCGGGCGGCCGCCGACGCCGGCGTGACGCTCAAGCGCGCCCAGCGCCGGCTCACCGCCGCCGAACGGGACGCCGCCGACGCCGCCGAGGCCCGCGACCGCGCCGTGGCGCACGCCGACGCACTCGCCCGGGACTGACTGCCGACGAGGGGGGCCGCCCCCGGTCAGGCGGTCCGGCCGCTGCGCTTGTGCAGGTAGAGGTCGGCGTCGGCTCGCGCGAGCAGCGCGGCCAGGTCGTCGCCGCCCCGGAGGGTGGCCACCCCGACCGACCACGCGAACTCGTGCGTGGCCTCTAGCTGCTGCAGGATCTCCTGCGCTCCGGCACCGTCGGTCGCCGGTAGGCAGACGACGAACTCGTCGCCGCCGTAGCGGCCGAGCAGGTCGGCCTGGCGCAGCCGGCGGGACCAGCCGGAGGTCAGCTCGCGGAGCAGGGCGTCGCCGGCTCCGTGCCCGTGCCGGTCGTTGACCTGCTTGAAGGCGTCGAGGTCGAGGATCGCCACGCTGAGCGGCTCTCCCGTGCGCACCGCCCGGGCCAGGTGGCGACCCGTCTCCTCCTCCCAGGCGCGGCGGTTGGCCACCCCGGTCAGCGGGTCGGTCGTCGCCGCGGTCCGGAGCGTCCGCGCCAGGCGTCCCTGCACCTCGGTGAAGGCGAACACCGAGACGACGACCACGACCCAGGCCGCGGTGAACTGCTCGGGAGGGGCGGCGATCGCCCCGGCCGTGGACAGGAGGACCAGGAGCCCGGCGTGGCACCGGGCCGCGGTCAGGTCGAAGAAGTGCGCCGCGTAGAGGCCGACGCCGATCAGCGCGGGTCCGAGCGCGACCACCCCCACCGCGGTGGCCGACTGCCAGGCGAGCAGCGCGATGATCACGCTGGCGAGCACGACCGCGGCGTGCACCGCCCAGCCGCGCAACCGGTTCCGGAGGAGCCACAGCACCGCACCGCCGGCCAGACCCAGCACCGCCACCGCGCTCAGCAACGCCACCGGACTGTCGGGGTGCATGGGCCAGAGCGCCGAGTACAGGCACAGGCCTCCGCTGACGGCGTACAGCACCGCCAGGAGGAGAGCCGGCGTCGAGCGGTCGGTCCGCATGGTGCTCATCCTGCATGGCAACGGACGGTTCCGTATCTCGGTGCCCCTCCGAGGGGCGGCAGCCGCAGGCCCACCGGGCGCCTCCCTGACCGCCGCCGCACGACCGGTGGACGTCGGTCCGGAAGAGGGGGGTGCGTCCGGAGGACGCACCCTCTACGGTCAGCTCCACGGCTGGACCTCAGTCGCCCCGGGTCCGGGGAGGCCGGCGACCGCGGGGTCGCCTCGCTGCACAGGAGCACGCGCGTTGGAGGTCGAGCAGATCGATGGGATCGACGCTGGGCAGTTGCGGGGAGCCGGCGCCACGTTCGGTGTCGAGGAGGAGTTCCACCTCGTCGACCCGTCCACCTATCACCTGACCCGCAGCCCCGCCCTCGCCGGCGCGGTCCTGCGGCAGGAGTCCGGGCCGCACCTGCAGGCCGAGATCACCACGACCCAGCTGGAGTCGGCGACCGGGATCTGCACGAGCCTGTCGCAGCTGCGGGCGGAACTGGTGACCACCCGGGCCGAAGCGGCCGGGGCGGCGGCACGGGCGGGGGTGCGAATCCTCGCCGCCTCGACCCATCCGTTCGACAGCTGGCAGCAGCAGGACATCACGCCGGCACCCCGGTACCAGGCGATGGTGGATCGCTGGGCCGGGCTGGCCGAGCAGCAGGACATCTGCGGGTGCCACGTCCACGTGGGGGTCCCCGACCTGGAGACCGCGGTCGCGGTGATGGACCGGGCCCGGCCCTACCTCAGCGTGCTGCTGGCCATGACCGGGAGCTCGCCCTTCCACGACGGCTTCGACACCGGGCACCACAGCTACCGGACGGTGTGGTGGTCGCGGTGGCCCAACACCGGTCCGCCGGAGTACTTCGGCAGCGCCGACCGGTTCCGCGAGGTGGTGGCCGGCCTGGTGACTTCCGGAGTGATCGCCGACGCCTCGCACCTCTACTGGGACCTCCGCCCGTCCAGCCACCTGCCGACGCTGGAGTTCCGGCTGGCCGATGTCTGCACCGAGGTCGACGACGTCGTCCTGCACGCGGCGCTGGCCCGATCGCTGGTGCGGGTGCTCGCCGAGCGCTCCGAGCGGGGCGAGCCGTGCCCGCAGCCCCGCCCGGAGCACCTGCGGGCGGCCCGGTGGCGGGCTGCCCGCCACGGGCTGGACGGCGGGCTGTTCGACGCGGTCCGGGGCGACCTGGTGCCGGCGCGGGTGGCGGTGCGCCGCCTGCTCGAGGAGCTGCGGGACGACCTGGTCGACCACGACGAGTGGGATCACGTCGTCGACATGGTGGAAAGGCTCTTCGAGTCGGGTACGTCGTCGTCGCGGCAGCGGAGGACCTGGCTGCGCACCGGTGACTGGCGCGAGGTCGCCGCCCGGATCGTCCGGGAGGGCACCGCGCTGGAGAACCGCTGACGCGACCGGGGGATCCCATGAGCACCGGCGACCCGTGCGTGCCGCTGATCTCCGCGGCGGGGTGAGCCGTGTCCGCCCCGCGACGCGCGGCCCAGGGGCTGCTGGCGAGCCGTCCGTCCCCGGACCCGCCGGCAGCGCCGCTCCCGGCCGGCGTGCACGCGCTGCCCGTCGAGGTCGGCGCCGAGGCGGTGCTGGCCGTGCCGCCGGACCGCGAAGGTCCGATCCCGCTGCTGGTCTTCTTCCACGGCGCGGGTGGCAGCGCCGACCACGGCCTGCGACTGGTGGGGCGGACGGCCGCCGAGCGCGGGGTGCTGGTGCTGGCCACGAGCTCGGTGGCCGCGACCTGGGACCTCATCGCCGGAGGTCTCGGGCCTGACGTCGCCGCCCTCGATGCCGCGCTCGCCGAGACGTCGGCCCGCGTCGCGGTGGGCCGCGTCGCCGTCGGGGGCTTCTCCGACGGGGCGTCCTACGCCCTGTCGCTCGGGCTCGCCAACGGGGAGCTGTTCGACGCGGTGCTCGCGTTCTCGCCGGGCTTCGCCGCCCCGCCGGGCCGGCAGGGTCGACCCCGGGTGTGGATCTCGCACGGCGTCCAGGACCGGGTGCTGCCCGTCGAGCGCTGCGGGCGGCGGGTGTCCCGGGACCTGTCCGCGGCCGGTCACGACGTCACCTACGACGAGTTCGACGGCGGCCACGTCGTCACGCCCGAGCTGGTCGCGACGGCCCTGGACTGGTGGGCGGCGATCCCCTGAGAGCGGGTCAGGCCGACTGGCGGCCGGTCACGTCCTCGTCGGCGGGTGGGGCGACCTTGGGCCCACCGGTCTTGCTGGCCTCCCAGCCCGGGCCGAGGTGCTCCAGCGCGAGCCGGCCGTAGACCTGCTGCTGGGTGGCCACCCGCTGGGACCGGCCACGGCCCAGGAAGCTGACCAGCCAGTGCAGCACCGTCGTCACGCGGCTCTTGAAGCCGACGATGTAGAACAGGTGGAGGGCCAGCCACATCAGCCAGGCGAGGAAGCCCTCGAACTTGAGCTTTCCGAGGTCGACCACCGCGTGGAAGCGGGAGATCGTCGCCATCGAGCCCTTGTCGTGGTACTGGAACGGCGGCTTGGGAGCCTTGCCGGCCAATCGGCGCATGATCTGATCGGCCGCGTAGCGCCCGCCCTGGATCGCCACCTGGGCGACGCCCGGCAGCTTGTCCAGCGCCATCATGTCGCCCACGACGTGGACCTCGGGGTGGCCGGGGAGGGTCAGGTCCGGCTGCACCGCGACGCGACCGGCGCGGTCGACCTCGGCGCCGGACTGCTCGCCGAGGAGCCGGCCCAGGCCGCAGGCCTGCACGCCGGCCGCCCAGATCTTGGTCGCCGCCTGGATCCGGCGGACGTGGCCGTCGGCATCCTTGATCTCGATGCCGTCGGCGTCCACGTCGGTCACCATCGCGCCGAGCTGGACCTCGACACCGGTCTGACCGAGCTGGCGGCGGGCGCGGTCGCCGAGCTTCTCCCCGAAGGAGGGCAGGACGGCGGGGGCCGCGTCGAGCAGCACCACCCGTGCGGTGGTGGGGTCGATGTGCCGGAAGTCCCGGCGCAGGGTCCGGTGGGCGAGCTCGGCGATCTGCCCGGCCATCTCCACGCCGGTCGGGCCGGCGCCGACGATGACGAAGGTCAGCAGCCGGTCGATCTCCGCCTGCGACTCGGCGAGCTCGGCCAGCTCGAACGCGCCGAAGATCCGGCCGCGGAGCTCGAGGGCGTCGTCGATGCTCTTCATGCCGGGTGCGAACTCGGCGAAGCGGTCGTTGCCGAAGTAGGACTGGCCGGCGCCGGCCGCGACGATCAGCTCGTCGTAGGGGTGCACCGTCGCGCGGCCCAGCACCGTGGAGGTGACCGTGCGGGCGGCGAGGTCGATCTCGACGACCTCACCGAGGACGACGCGGGCGTTCGCCTGGCGCCGGAGCACCTCGCGGGTGGACGGTGCGATCTCGCCCTCGGAGAGGATGCCCGTCGCCACCTGGTACAGCAGCGGCTGGAACAGGTGGTGGCTGGTCTTGCCGATCAGCGTGATGTCGACGTCGGCCTTGCGCAGTCGCTGCGCGGCGAAGAGCCCGCCGAAGCCGGAGCCGATGATGACGACGCGCGGGCGCCCACCGTGCGGAGGAGCAGCGGGTTCGCGCACCGGTGATGTCGTCATGATGAGTCATCCTCCCATCTCGGCCGCGTCGACCCGCGCCGGGCCGACGTGATCCCGGACATGATCTCCCGCCCGGTCGCGCCGGGCCTGTCCTACTGGCCGTCGGTGCGGCCGCGGACCTCCGCGTAGCGCTCGCGCACGGCGGGGGTCGGTGCGCTCTCGAACGCCTGGAGCCCGGGCTGCGCCCAGTCCGGTGCCGAGGCGGCGCCGGACAGCACCCAGGCGGCCTGGCGCGCCGCCCCGTCCGCGACTGACTCACCGGGCGGGGGGACGACGACCGGGCGGCCGAAGATGCCCGGTGCCAGCTGCTGGACGGCGGGGGAGCGGGCGGCGCCGCCGATCAGCAGCACGCGCTCGACCGTGACGCCCTGGGCGAGGACGGCGTCCATCCCGTCGGCGAGACCGCACAGCAGGCCCTCGACCGCGGCCCGTGCGACGTGCGCCGGCGTGGCGGTCCGCAGCGTGAGGCCGTGGACGGCGCCGGTCGCGTGCGGCAGGTTCGGCGTCCGTTCGCCCTCCAGGTAGGGGACCAGGACCAGCCCGCCCGCACCCGACGGGGCGGAGAGGGCGAGATCGGACAGCGTGGCGTGGTCGACCCCGAGCATCGCCGCGGCGGCGTCCAGCACCCGGGCGGCGTTCAGCGTGGCGATCAGCGGCAGGTGGTTTCCCGTCGCATCGGCGAACCCGGCGACGGTCCCGGTGACGTCGGCGACGGCCGTGGTGGTGACCGCGGAGACCACGCCGGAGGTGCCGATCGACACGATGACGTCGCCGGGGCGGGCCGCGAGCCCCAGCGCGGCCGCCGCGTTGTCCCCGGTCCCCGGGCCGAGCGCGGCCGACGTCCCGGCCAGGACCCCCACCTGCTCGGCCGGCCCGGCGACACGGGGCACCGCCGGCCGCCGGCCGCGCATGGCCAGCTCCAGCAGGTCGTAGCGGTACTCGCCCGTGCGAGCCGACCAGTACGCGGTGCCGCTGGCGTCGCCGCGGTCGGTGACCAGGTCGCCCAGCCCGCGGTCGCGGGCCAGCCGCCAGGTGAGCCAGTCGTGGGGGAGGCAGACCGCGGCCGTGCGGTCGGCGTTGCCCGGCTCGGCGTCGGCCAGCCAGCGGAGCTTGCTCCCGGTGAACGAGGCGACCGGGACGACCCCGACCGCGTCGGCCCAGGCCTGGCGGCCGACCGCCTCGTCGCCGTTCCCGAGCTCGGTGATCAGGTCCGCGGCGGCTCCCGCGGACCGGACGTCGTTCCACAGCAGCGCGTCCCGCACGACGGCGCCGTCCTCGTCGAGGCACACCATGCCGTGCTGCTGCCCGCCGACGGAGAGTGCTCCCACGTCGGCCAGGCCGCCGGCCGCCTCGGCGGCGGCGGTGAAGGCCGTCTCCCACGCGCTGGGGGACACCTCCGTGCCCGGCGGGTGCGGGGCGCGCCCGAACCGCACCAGCTCCCCGGTCTCGGCGTCGCGGACGACGACCTTGCACGCCTGGGTCGAGGTGTCGACCCCGGCGACGAGCCGGGGGGTCATCGGATGGTCGCCAGGAGAGACGTCACGGGCGGACTGTAGCCACGACCGGGTGATGTCCGCGCCGTGGCCGGTGCCGCACTGGAACGACCGGACCGGTCCCGGTTGGATAACGGCGGCGTGCGACCTTGACCACAGCGCGAGACCGTCACTAATTTGTTGACGCGACCGACTAATGAGCGCGACCAGGCGATCGAGGGGTGGGCACGACCGTGTTCGAGGAACACCGTCTGTACGACGGCGCCACCGCCCGGCGGCGCGCGCCCGCCGATCAGGCCACGGTCCGGCGCAGCAACCTCGGACTCGTCCTGCGGCACCTGCGCGACGCCGGACCCCGGTCCCGCGCTCGGATCGCCCAGGACACCGGCCTGAACAAGGCGACGGTGTCCAGCCTCGTCGCGGAGCTGGCCGACCGCCGGCTGATCACCGCCGGCGACGTCGACCGCGCCGGCTCGGTGGGCCGCCCGGGTCTGATCGTGCACCTCGACGGCCGCCGGGTCTGCGGCATCGGGGTCGAGCTCAACGTCGACTACCTGGCGATCCTGGTCCTCGACCTGCGCGGTGACGTGGTCTTCGAGCACCGGGTGGCGCTCGACGTCGACGAGCTCGGTCCGGAGCGCACCCTCGACGAGGTCGCCGGCCTGGTGCGCCAGGGTCTGGACGCGGCCGAGGGGCACGGAGCCACCCCGGTCGGCCTGACGGTGGCGATCCCGGGCCTGGTGCGCAGCGGCGACGGGGTCGCCACCTATGCGCCCAACATCGGCTGGCACGACGTGCCGGTGCTCGAGGGGCTGCGCGCACGGGTCGACCTCGACTGCCCGATCCGCGTCGAGAACGACGCCAACCTGTCCGCGATCGCCGAGTGGGCCATGGGCCCCGAGGCCCGGACGCCGGACCTCATCTACCTGACCGGTGAGGTCGGCGTCGGTGGCGGGCTGATCGTCGACGGCCGGCTGCTGCGCGGTGCCGGCGGGCTCTCCGGCGAGGTCGGGCACACGTCCCTCGGCGACCCCGACCGGGTCTGCGGGTGCGGGCGCCGCGGGTGCTGGGAGACCGTCGTGGGCCTGACGGCGCTGCTCAACGCCGCCGCCGACCCCGACGACCCGGTGCACGACCACGGCCGCGACCTGGAGACCCGGCTGGCCGAACTGGCCGCGCGGGCCGACGCCGGCGACCGCCGCACCCTCGACGCGCTGCACCAGGTGGGCACGGCCCTGGGCAACGGCGCCGCGGTCCTGATCAACGTGTTCAACCCGCAGGTCGTGCTCCTGGGTGGCTACTTCGGCGTCCTCGGGCGCTTCTTCACCGAGCCCATGGCGGCCGAACTGCGGGAGCGCGTGTTCGGCCCGGACCTCGCCGGGGCACGCATCGTGCTGTCCACGCTCGGCTTCACCGCGGCCGTCCGCGGCGGCGCGCACGTCGCCCTGGAGGCGGTCTTCGACGACCCGACCCTCGTCCGCGCCACCGGCTGCCACGAGCTGAGCCCGGCGCCGGCCGCCGGCTCCTGATCCACCCGCCTTCCCCGCACCGACCACCCATCGACCCGGACGGAGAGCTCCGCATGACCGACAACACCCCGACCAAGGACGACAAGTTCAGCTTCGGTCTCTGGACGGTGGGCTGGCAGGGTGTCGACGTCTTCGGCGGCCCCGTGCGGCCTCCGCTGGACCCGGTGGAGGCCGTGCACCGGCTCGCCGAGCTGGGCGCGGCCGCGGTGACCTTCCACGACGACGACCTGGTGCCCGAGGACGCGACCCGCGCGGCGACCCTGGAGCGGTTCAGGAAGGCCCTCGCCGAGACCGGCATGGGCGTGGAGATGGCGACGACCAACCTCTTCAGCGCCCCGGTGTTCCGCGACGGTGGGTTCACCGCCAACGACCGCACGGTCCGCCGGTACGCCATCGCCAAGGTGCTGCGCAACATCGATCTGGCCGCCGAGCTGGGCGCGACGACGTACGTGCTGTGGGGCGGGCGCGAGGGCGCGGAGTCCGGCGGCAGCAAGGACGTCGCCGCCGCGCTCGACCGCTACAAGGAGGGGTTGGACGTCCTCTGCGGCTACGTCCGCGAGAAGGGCTACGACCTCCGCTTCGCGATCGAGCCCAAGCCGAACGAGCCGCGCGGCGACATCCTGCTGCCGAGCATCGGTCACGCCATCGCCTTCATCAACGAGCTGGAGGAGCCCGACCGCGTCGGGCTCAACCCCGAGATCGGGCACGAGGAGATGGCCGGGCTGAACTTCGCGCAGGGCATCGCCCAGGCGCTGTGGCACGGCAAGCTCTTCCACATCGACCTCAACGGCCAGCACGGCCCGCGCTTCGACCAGGACCTGCGGTTCGGCGCCGGCAACCTGCGGGGCGCCTTCTGGACCGTCGACACCATGCTCGGCTCGGGAACCGGGCGGGCGTACGACGGCTATGTCCACTTCGACTACAAGCCCCCGCGGACCGAGGACATCGAGGGCGTCTGGGAGACCGCGCGGGCCTGCATGCGCAACTACCTGATCCTGCGGGACAAGGCGCGGGCCTTCCGCGCGGACCCGGAGGTGGCCGAGGCGCTGGAGGCGGCGCGCGTCGCCGAGCTCGCCGTCCCGACGCTGGGCGAGGGGGAGTCGCTGGACGACCTGCGCGCGGAGTCCTTCGACCCGCAGGCGCTGGGCGAGCGCGGCCTGCAGTTCGAGCGGCTCGACCAGCTCGCGATGGAGCACCTGCTCGGCGTCCGCTGAGGCGCCGGCCGGGGGCCGGGGCGTCACCCGTCCGCCGGTCACGCGCAGGTGAGAAGTGCTCGCGATCGGCGGAACGGGCGCTCGCGCGTGCCACTATGGCGCCGTGGCGCACACCTCTGCCTCGGCCGGCGCACTGCTGCGCCACGTGCGCACCGGCCGTGCCCGGAGTCGCGCCGACCTGGCCGCGATCACCGGGGCCTCCCGCAACACCGTGAGCGCCCGGGTGGACCAGCTCATCGCGGCCGGGCTCCTCGAAGAGGGCGGGCGGGGGTGGAGCACCGGGGGTCGGCCCCCGACGATCCTGCGCTTCAACAGCCGCGCCGGATGCGTGCTCGCCGTGGACCTGGGAGCGACCAGCGTCAACGTGGCGGTGACCGACCTGTCCGCGCGCATCCTGGCCACGGTGGGTCACCCGATCGACATCGCCGAGGGCCCGGAGGCGGTGCTGGGCGAGGTCGATCGGCTGGCCCAGAAGGTGCTGGCCGAGGCCGGGCTCACCCCCGACGACGTGTGCGCCGTGGGAGTGGGTGTGCCCGGTCCGGTGGAGTTCTCGACCGGCCGGCCCTCGCACCCGCCGATCATGCCGGGTTGGCACGACTACCCGATCCCGAGCGCGTTCGGCCGGTACGGGTGCCCGGTCCACGTCGACAACGACGTGAACGTGATGGCGCTGGGGGAGATCGGCGTCCAGGGCTCGGTCCAGGACCTGCTGGTGGTCAAGGTCGGCACCGGTATCGGCTGCGGCGTCATCGTCGACGGGCGCGTGTACCGCGGTGCGCAGGGCAGCGCCGGGGACATCGGCCACATCTACGTGCAGCCCGTCGACGGGCGCACGGTGCTGTGCCGGTGCGGTAACGAGAACTGCCTGGAGGCGATCGCCGGAGGCGGTGCGCTGCTGCGCGACGCCCTGGCGGCGGGGCTGCCGGTGAGCACCACACGGGACGTCGTCGAGCTGGCCGCCCGGGGCGACGGTCAGGCGCTCGAGCTGGTCCGGAACGCCGGACGGACGATCGGCACGGTGCTCGCCGCGCTGGTCAACTTCTTCAACCCGCACCGCATCGTCATGACCGGCGGGGTGGCCCAGGCCGGCGCCCCGCTCCTGGCCGGTATCCGTGAGGCGGTCTACCGGCGGTCGATGCCGCTGGCCGCGCGGGCGCTGGAGATCACGGTGAGCGACGCCCCGGCCCTCTCCGGCCGGGTGGGTGCGGCCCTCATGGCGATCGACGCGTTCCTCGACGAGGACTCCGTGGAGGAGCTCGCGCGCTGACGGCTGCGCCCGTCTCCGAGCCCGCGCCGGCCATCGGTTCGGTTGCGGTTCGATAACCGCTCCATGCCGTCTTGACCCCGGTGTGACGCCGGACATATGTTCTCGCCTCATCGGACTAATGGTCAACGCTGAGCAAAAGTGCGGGTGAGGCATGGACGACGAGCCGACGGGCCGGACCGCGGCCGGAACGCCGCTGCTGGAGATGAGTGGGATCGTCAAGTCGTTCCCCGGCGTGCGTGCGCTGGACGGCGTGGACCTCGACGTCCGCGCCGGTGAGGTCCACTGCCTGCTGGGGCAGAACGGGGCCGGGAAGTCCACGCTGATCAAGGTCCTGGCCGGTGCCCACCAGCCCGACGGGGGCACGATCTCCTGGCACGGCGAGCAGGTCTCGCTGGCCGACCCGCAGGCCGCCATGAGCCTCGGCATCGCGACGATCTACCAGGAGCTGGACCTGGTGTCGGGCCTGACCGTCGCCGACAACATCTTCCTCGGCCGCGAGACCGCTCGGTTCGGCATCACCCGGCCGGCCGCGGCCAACAAGGCCGCCGCGCAGCTGCTCAGCCGGCTGGGCCACCCCGAGATCCGGCCGACCGTCGAGGTCAGCGCGCTGTCGGCGGCCCAGCAGCAGATGGTCAGCATGGCGCGGGCCCTGTCGCAGGACGCGCAGCTGATCATCATGGACGAGCCGTCGGCCGTGCTGGACAACGAGGAGGTCGAGCGGCTCTTCGGGGTCATCCGCGACCTCACCGCCCACGACGTCGCGGTCGTCTACATCTCCCACCGCCTCGAGGAGATCCGCGAGATCGGCGACCGGATCACCGTGCTCAAGGACGGGCGCACCGTGGCCACCGGGCTGCCCGCTCGCGACACCCCCACCCGCGAGGTCATCACGCTCATGACCGGCCGGACCATCGAGTACGTCTTCCCGGAGCGCCGCGGCACCGGGCCGTCGGCGAGCGTGGCGCCGCTGCTCGAGGTGGACGGACTGGGGCTGGCCGGCCATTTCTCCGGCGTGGACGTGACCGTCCGCCCCGGCGAGATCGTCGGGCTGGCCGGGCTGGTCGGCTCCGGCCGCTCGGAGATCCTCGAGAGCATCTACGGCGCCCGCCGCCCGACCGCCGGCACGGTCCGCCTCGGTGGCAAGCGCCTCCGTGCCGGTGACGTCGGATCGGCGGTGGCCGCCGGCATCGGGCTCGCCCCCGAGGAGCGCAAGAGCCAGGCCCTGCTGCTCGACGACTCCGTCTACCGCAACATCACCGTCTCCAGCCTGGGCCGGTTCGCCCGCGGCGGCTTCCTGTCCGGCAGCGCCGAGAAGGCCGCGGCCCGCGAGCAGACCGAGTCCCTGGACGTCCGGCCCGCCGACGTGAGCCGGATCGTCCGGACGCTGTCCGGCGGCAACCAGCAGAAGGTGGTGCTGGCCCGCTGGCTGCTCCGCGACTGCCGGGTCCTCCTCCTGGACGAGCCCACGCGTGGGGTGGACGTGGGCGCCCGCTCGGAGATCTACGCCCTGGTCCGCACGCTGGCCGACCGCGGCGTGGCCGTCGTCATGGTGTCCAGCGAGATCCCGGAGGTGCTCGGGCTGGCCGACCGCGTCCTCGTCATCGCCGACGGCCGCGTCGTGGCCGAGGCCCCGGCCGACGACCTCGACGAGCACCGGGTCCTCGACCTGGTCATGCAGGGCACGCCGCGCGCGGGGGCACCGATCGCTGCGCGATCCACGGGAGAGCAGCACGAAGGGGACGTGGCATGAGCACGAACACGACCGTGACCGAGCCGGGCACCGTGGCGACTCCGCGCGGGCAGGGCAACGGGACGGGCAGCTTCATGTCCGGTCCGGTGGGCCGCAACCTGGGGCTGGTCATCGCCCTGGTGATCCTGTGCATCGTCGGCATCGTCACCGCCGGCGACCGGTTCGCCGACGTCGACAACGTGCTGACGATCCTGCGCCTGGCCGCGGTCATCGGCGTGGTCAGCGTCGGCATGACCTTCGTGATCATCGGCGGCGGCATCGACCTGTCCGTCGGCGCGATCCTCGCCCTCGCCTCGGTGTGGGCCACCACCCTGGCCACGCAGGCGCTGGCCGAGGACTTCCACTGGATCGTCATGGTCGTCACCGCGATCCTGGTGGGGGCCGGTGCGGGGCTGGTCAACGGTGTGGTCATCGCCTACGGCAAGCTCGTCGCCTTCATCGCCACCCTGGCCATGCTCGTCTCCGCCCGCGGCCTGGCCGAGATCATCGCCAACCGGCGCACCCAGATCGTGCAGGACCGGGACTTCCTGTCCTTCTTCTCCGGCGACGTCCTGGGCATCCCGACCCTGGTCATCATCTGGGGCCTGGTGTCCGTGGCCGGCTGGGTCCTGCTCAACCGCACGACCTTCGGCCGGCGCACCTTCGCCGTCGGCGGCAACGCCGAGGCCGCCCGCCTGGCCGGCATCCGGGTGCAGCGGCACACCGTGCTGCTCTACGTGCTCTCCGGCGTCTGCTGCGGGATCGCCGCGGTGATGATGATGGCGCGGACGACGACCGGCAGCTCGACGCACGGCACGCTGTACGAGCTCCTCGCCATCGCCGCGGTCGTCATCGGCGGCACCCTGCTGATCGGCGGGCGCGGCACCATCGTCGGCACCGTCCTCGGCGTGCTGCTGCTCATCACGCTCGGCAACGTGTTCACGCTGAACAACCTCACGAGCTCCGCCCAGGCCGTCGCCCAGGGCCTGATCATCGTCCTGGCCGTCCTCCTGCAGATGCGGCTGGCGAGCGGCGAGGGACGTGGCCGCAAGGCGAGAACGAGCCCGGCGGACGGCACGGCCGGCGGCCCCGGAGGCGTGACGAGCGGCGCGGGCACCGTGCCCGGTTCGCCCGCGGGCGCCCGCCAGGGCGGCGCGAGCGACCCCATGACCTGACCCGCACCCGGGTCAGCACCACCCCGGCGGGCTGCCCGGCCCACCGGTCGCACCAGCTACCAGCAGGACGACCACGTGGCGACTGCGCCGGCGTGGCGAGAGCGAGGAGAGAGCAATGTCTGCAACGAGACAGCGCGGGTACCGCCGCGTCACGTCCACCGCGGTCGCGTTCATCGGCGCCGGCGTGCTTCTCGCCGGCTGCACCGGGAACACGCCGGAGTCCGAGTCGGGCGGTGGCGGCGGCAACAACGCGGCCAGCGACAACGACGAGACGGGCGACACCGTCCGCATCGGCTTCTCGGCGCCGGCGGCCGACCACGGCTGGATGGCGGGCATCACCGAGGCGGCGCGGGCCGTCGACGAGGAGTACGACGACGTCGAGCTGAGCGTCGCCGAAGGCACCAACGACGTCAGCACGCAGATCAGCCAGGTCGAGACCTTCATCAACGAGGGTGTCGACGCGATCGTCCTGCTGCCCTTCGACGGCGCAGCGATGACCCCGGTCGCGCTGCAGGCGATGGAGGCCGGCATCCCGGTCATCAACGTCGACCGCGAGTTCGACAGCCCGTTCGCCGCCCGCGCCACCATCCTGGGCGACAACTACGGCATGGGTGTCTCGGCCGGCACGTACATCTGCGAGGAGCTGGGTGACCAGCCCGACGCCGTCGTCGCCGAGATCGCCGGCATCGACTCCCTGCCGCTCACCCAGGACCGCAGCCAGGGCTTCGCCGACGCGCTGTCCGACTGCGGCCTGGAGGTCAGCAACCGGGTCGCCGCGGACTTCACCGTCGAGGGCGGCGAGGAGGCGGCCGCCAACCTGCTGCAGGCCGCCCCGCAGATCGACGCGCTCTGGAACCACGACGACGACCAGGGCGTGGGAGTCCTGGCCGCCATCGAGAACGCGGGCCGCGACGAGTTCTTCATGGTCGGCGGCGCCGGGTCGGCGAACGCGATGCGGGCCATCCAGGAGGGCGACTCGGTCCTGCAGGCGACCGTCATCTACCCGCACACCCAGGCCGCGGACGGCGTCCGGCTGGCGCGCCTCGTGGCACAGGGCAAGAGCGTGGCCGACCTGAACTCGCAGGGCGTCCCGCGCACGGTCGTGCTCAACGCCCCGGTGGTCACCGCGGAGAACGTCGAGGACTACATCGACGCAGCGTTCGAGTCCTGACCGACCGATCCGGGGCCGCCGGGCGGGTGATCCCGCCCGCCCGGCGGCGCCGTTCCACCCAGGAGTCTCCATGACCCGCACGCTCGACAAGCACGAACTCGGGGTGGCCCTGATCGGCTACGCCTTCATGGGCGCCGCCCATTCGCAGGCGTGGCGCACGGCCCCCCACTTCTTCGATCTCCCGCTCCGCCCGGCGCTCACCGTCCTGGCCGGCCGCAACCCGGCCGCGGTCACCGACGCGGCCGCCCGGCTGGGCTGGTCGTCGACGGAGACCGACTGGCGCCGGGTCCTCGAGCGCGACGACGTCGACCTGGTCGACATCTGCACGCCCGGTGACACCCACGCCGAGATCGCCATCGCCGCGCTCGAGGCCGGCAAGCACGTGCTCTGCGAGAAGCCGCTGGCCAACTCCGTCGCGCAGGCGCAGGCGATGGCCGACGCGGCCGCGAAGGCCGCGGCCCATGGCATCCGCTCGATGGTGGGCTTCACCTATCGCCGGGTGCCCGCCATCGGGCTGGCCCGCCGGCTGGTCGCCGAGGGGCGGCTGGGCGAGATCCGGCACGTGCGGGCGCAGTACCTGCAGGACTGGATCGCCGACCCGAGCGCGCCGATGTCGTGGCGGCTGGAGAAGGACAAGGCCGGTTCGGGGGCGCTCGGTGACATCGGCGCGCACATCGTCGACCTGACGCAGTACATCACCGGGCAGGCGCTCACCGGCGTCAGCGCGATGCTGGAGACCTTCGTCGAGGAGCGGCCCCTGCCCGCCTCGGCCGGTTCCCTGTCCGGCGTCGGTGGGGAGGGGACCGGCACCGTCACCGTGGACGACGCCGCGGTCTTCCTCGGCCGGTTCACCGGCGGGGCGCTCGGTGTCTTCGAGGCGACCCGGTTCGCGCTGGGCCGCAAGAACGCCATCCGCATCGAGATCAACGGGTCCGCGGGCAGCCTGGCGTTCGACTTCGAGGACATGAACGTCCTGCACTTCTTCGACGGCGGCGAGCCGGCCGGGACCGCCGGGTTCCGCCGGATCGTCGTCACCGAGCCCGAGCACCCCTACGTCGCCGCGTGGTGGCCGGCCGGGCACGGCCTGGGCTACGAGCACGGCTTCACCCACCAGGTGGTCGACCTGGTCACCGCCATCGCCGAGGACGAGGACCCGGCGCCGTCGTTCGCCGACGGACTGCAGGTGCAGCAAGTGCTCGACGCCGTGGAGCGCAGCGCCGCGAACGACTCCGCCTTCACCGAGATCCAGAGGAGCAGCTGATGCCCCGCCCGATCACACTGTTCACCGGCCAGTGGGCCGACCTGCCGTTCGAGGAGATGTGCGGGCTGGCCTCCGGCTGGGGGTACGACGGCCTGGAGATCGCCTGCTGGGGCGACCACCTCGACGTCGAGCGCGCCGCGAACGACGACTCCTACGTGCAGGAGCGCCTGGAGATCCTCAAGCGGCACGACCTGCAGGTCTTCGCGATCTCCAACCACCTCAACGGCCAGGCCGTCTGCGACGACCCGATCGACGAGCGGCACCGCGGCATGGTGCACCCGCGCGTCTGGGGCGACGGCGACCCCGAGGGCGTCCGTCAGCGGGCGGCGGAGGAGATGAAGCTGACCGCGCGGGCGGCGCGCAAGCTCGGCGTCGACGTCGTCGTCGGCTTCACCGGCTCGAAGATCTGGAAGACCGTGGCGATGTTCCCGCCCGTGCCCGAGTCGATGATCGAGGACGGCTACCGCGACTTCGCGGACCGCTGGAACCCGATCCTCGACGTCTTCGACGAGGTCGGCGTGAAGTTCGCCCACGAGGTGCACCCGTCGGAGATCGCCTACGACTATTG
>CADCTN010000114.1 GCA_902805535.1 uncultured Blastococcus sp.
CGGTCGCCGCTACGGCGCCGGGCGGCGTCCGCGTCGTCGGCTGCTGGGCCGGATCGTCCGCGTGCTGGCCGCGCTGGCCGTCGTCCAGGCGCTGGTGGTGCTCTCGCTGCGCTGGGTGGACCCGCCGACGACGGCGTTCATGGCCGCCAACCCGGGCGGCTCGATCCAGCAGTCGGTGCCGGTCGAGCACATCTCCCGCAACTTCCTGGCCGCGGTGATCGCGCACGAGGACGCCGCGCTCCCCTACCGCGAGGGTGCCTTCGAGTGGGGCGAGCTGTGGGTGCGCGCGCAGGCGCACCTGCTCGGCGAGGAGGACCCGTCGGGGTCGACGATCCCGCAGCAGATGGCCAAGAACCTGTTCCTCAACCAGGAGCTCAGCGCCTGGCGCAAGGGGCTCGAGGCCCCGCTGTCGATGGAGCTCGCCGCCTTCGTCGACGACCGCCGGATGCTCGAGCTGTACGTCAACTACGCGCAGTTCGGCCCGACGCTCTACGGCGTGTGCGCGGCCGGCTGGTACTACTTCGACTCCCCGCCGGCGGAGCTGTCCGCCGACGAGGCAGTGCAGCTGGTCGGGCTGCTGCCCTCCCCCGGGCACGTCCAGCGCGCGCCCGGCGGCGGGATGGACTTCGAGGTGGAGGACGGCCTGGGCTGGCTGTCCCGCTCGCACGTGATCAACGCGCAGAACCGGGTGCCCGCCCACCTCGACCGGCTCGGCTTCCAGCCGGTCGAGGACGTCGGCATCGAGGGGCTCGCCTCCGAGCAGGAGCCCTCGGGCGACGACTGCACGACCGCTCCCGAGGAGGTCACCGAGCTGATCGCCGCGGAGGGCACCGCCTGAGCTGACCGTCCCCGTACGCAGGCGGCGAGGTAGGCGGCGTGGGCCGCCCGGGCGGCTGCCGGCCGGGCGGGGAGTGGCGGCTCGACCATAGGGTGGCCGCGATGGTTGTCGTCCGGACGTCGATGTTGGAGGCCCAGCGCCGTGCCTCGCCCCTTTCCTGAGCGCCTCGGGATCCTGCTGGACCGCATCCCGCCCGTGCCCCGCCCGTGGCGGCACGTGCACGACGTCCGAGGGGGCGTGCGGGCGCAGGTGCAGCTCGGGATCCTCCGGGCGGTGGTGCTCGCCGCCCGCCCACTCGGTCAGCGCGGCGCACACCGGGTGACCTGGCAGCTGGCCCGCGTGTTCGAGCCGCACAACGACGCCGTCGTCGAGACCGGCCACGGCCGCTTCCTCGTGCCGCTCGGCGACGGGTACGCGGTCAAGCTGCTCGATCCGACGTACCACTACGAGCCCGAGCTCGAGCCGTACTTCGCCGCGGCGATGCGGGCCGGCTGTGCGTTCCTCGACGGCGGCGCGAACCTCGGCTACTGGAGCGTCGTGGCCAGCTCCGAGTGCGACGAGCCCGGGCGCGTGGTCGCCGTCGAGCCCGTACCGGCGATCTTCGACCGGCTGCGGGAGAACGCCCGGCTCAACGGCGACCGCTTCGTGTGCGAGCAGGCGGCGCTGTGGTCCGAGCCGGACGTGGACCTCACCATGGCCAGCCACCCGCAGTGGCACGCCGGCTCGCGCGTGCTGCACGGCTCACGCGCGGCGACCGAGGGGCAGTACACGACGAGCGTCGCCACGACGACGATCGACCGCGTGGCCCGCCGTTACTGGCCGGACGACCGGCCGCTGCTGATCAAGCT
>CADCTN010000115.1:0-1354 GCA_902805535.1 uncultured Blastococcus sp.
GCTCGCGCTCGCGCATGATCGTGTAGATCCGGGCGATGTCGCGGCGGACGGTCTGCAGTCGCCGGTTGTTGTCCAGCTGGCCGGTGGCCACCTGGAACCGCAGGTTGAACAGTTCTTCCTTGTGCTCACGCAGCCGCGAGGCGAGCTCGTCGACAGAGAGCTCGCGCAGCTCGGGAGCGGTCAGACCGGCGGCCATCACACTTCTCCTTCACGCGTGATGAAGCGGCACTTCATGGGGAGCTTGTGGATGGCGCGGCGCATGGCCTCGCGGGCCACCGGCTCGGCGACACCCGAGAGCTCGAACATGATGCGACCAGGCTTCACGTTGGCCACCCACCACTCCGGCGAGCCCTTACCGGAACCCATGCGGGTCTCGGCGGGCTTCTTGGTGAGCGGACGGTCCGGGTAGATCGAGATCCACACCTTGCCGCCACGCTTGATGTGGCGGGTCATGGCGATACGGGCGGACTCGATCTGCCGGTTGGTCACGTACGCCGGCTCGAGCGCCTGGATGGCGTACTCACCGAAGTTGATCGCGGTGCCGCCCTTGGCCTTGCCACCGCGGTCGGGGTGGTGCTGCTTGCGGTGCTTGACGCGCCGTGGGATGAGCATTGCTCAGCTCTCCGTGTTCTCGGTCGTCGAGGTGGGCGGGTTCTCCGACGCCACCGCCTCGGCGACAGCGGTGGCCTCGGGACCTGCGACCTCGGCGACGGTGGTCTCGGGTGCGACCTCGCCCGACGTCACCGCGACGGCACTCTCGGGGGCAGTCTCGGGCGTGGTGCCCTCGGGAGCCTCCGCGACAGGACCGGTCGAGGACTCGACCGCAGCGCGGCCGGCCTCGGTGCCGCCGGCGGTGGTGCCCGACGAACCGGAACGACGCTGCGGGCGCTGGGCGCGCTCACGACGCTGCTGACGGTCGGCCAGTGCCTCCAGGGCGGCCCGCTCGGCGCGGGAGCCGCTGACGTCACCCTTGTAGATCCAGACCTTCACGCCGATGCGGCCGAAGGTCGTGCGGGCCTCGTAGATGCCGTAGTCGATGTTCGCGCGGAGGGTGTGCAGCGGCACCCGGCCCTCGCGGTAGAACTCCGACCGGCTCATCTCCGTGCCGCCCAGACGACCCGAGCACTGCACCCGGATGCCCTTGACCTGCGGGCTGCGCTGGGCCGACTGCATGGCCTTGCGCATGGCGCGACGGAAGCTGACCCGGCTGGAGAGCTGCTCGGCGACGCCCTGGGCGACGAGCTGGGCATCGGACTCGGGGTTCTTGACCTCGAGGATGTTCAGCTGCACCTGCTTGCCGGTGAGCTTCTCGAGCTCGCCGCGGATGCGGTCGGCCTCCGCGCCGCGACGGCCG
>CADCTN010000115.1:1364-1684 GCA_902805535.1 uncultured Blastococcus sp.
TAGTCGGTGGTGATCCCGAGCCGGAACCCGTGCGGGTTGACCTTCTGACCCACTAGCGGGTCCCTCCCCTCGTGTTGCCCCTGGACTGGGTGTTCGCCTGCTGGGTCGCCGGGCCCGACATGCCGGTGTCCCGGCGTGCCTTGCGCGACTTCTGCGCGAGGACGTCGCTGGTGGCGACCTCGCTGACCTCGACGGTGATGTGGCTGGTCCGCTTGTTGATGCGGAACGCCCGGCCCTGCGCACGCGGACGGATCCGCTTCAGCGTGGGGCCCTCGTCGACGTAGGCGGCACTGACCACCAGGGCGGCCGGGTCCAGCTGC
>CADCTN010000116.1 GCA_902805535.1 uncultured Blastococcus sp.
ACGACGAGCGCCGCGGCGCCCACCACAGTGGCCGCCGTGCCCAGGCCGCGGGCGCGGCCGGCGAGCTCGGCCGGCGCGTCGGGCGCCTGCGACCCGCGCAACAGCACCGCGCCGCGCGCGGCCAGGAAGGCGCCCAGCGAGCCGAGCAGCAGCCGGGCCCCGGCGACGTCCCACAGGACGGCGGTGACGGCGACGGCGAGCATCGCGATGCCGAGCGCCACCCAGCGGGGCCAGGTCCGCCGGGCGACCTCCGGGGCCACCTCGCCGGTGCTGCTCGTCAGGATTCCGGTTCCGCCGTTCGCCACGGAGCCAGTGTCCCTCACGCTCGCGGGTGCTCCGGCAGGCACCGCCGTCGTGTGGTGTGCAACGCTGAGCCGTTGTCGTCGCGCCGTCGGAGGAGCCGGACATGAGTGCGCAGAGAACGGCCGGTTCGGCCCTGGGTGCCGCCCATCAGGCGGGTGAGAGCGACAGCCTGGAACACCTGGCGCGGATCGGGCTGATCGCCTACGGCGTGGTGCACGTGCTCGTCGCCTGGCTGGCGCTGCAGCTGGCCTGGGGTGGGGGCGGTGAGTCCGCCGACCAGTCCGGGGCGCTGTCGACCCTCGCCGAGTCCCCGCTGGGCAAGCCGCTGCTCTGGATCGTCGCGGTCGGGCTGATCGCACTCGCCGCCTGGCAGGCCGCGGAGGTGCTGCGGTGGCGCCACGGGTGGTCGGCGTCGGGGAAGGCGCGCACCAAGGCGCTGAAGAAGTCGGGCAAGGCCATCGTCAAGGCGGCCATCTACGCCGCGCTCGCCGTGCTGGCGATCCGCTTCGCCACGGGTGCCGGGCAGTCCAGCTCCCAGCAGCAGCAGCAGACCACGGCCGGCGTCTTCGGCTGGCCGGCCGGCCGGTGGCTGGTGGCGGCCGCGGGACTCGTGCTCATCGGCGTCGGCGCCTACCACGTCTACAAGGGCGTGACGAAGCGCTTCCTCAAGGAGATCGACACCACCGACTGCTCGCCGCGCGCCCTCCGGCTCGTGACGCGGCTGGGGCAGGTCGGCTTCCCGGGCAAGGGCATCGCCCTCGCGGTGGTGGGCGGGCTGCTGGCCTACGCCGCCATCACGTTCGACTCCTCGAAGGCGACCGGACTCGACGGCGCGCTGCGGACCGTGCTCGAGCTGCCCTTCGGCCAGATCCTGCTCACCCTGGTCGCGATCGGCATCGCCGCGTTCGGTGCGTTCTGCTTCGCCCGGGCCCGTTACCCCGAGCGCACCTGAGGGGCCCCGTGCTCCGCAGGCTCGGCACGAGCCGCGGGACGGGGCCGCCCCGCTCGCTGCTCGACCGGGTGCACGCCGCCGTGGAGGGCGCCCGGACGGTCACCGACCACCCCGTCCTCACCCACGTCGCGCGCGTCGGGCTCCTCGCCTACGGGGCGATGCACCTGCTGATCGGCTACCTCGCGGTCCGGCTGGCCTGGCGGCTGCGCGGCGCCGACGCCGACCAGACGGGCGCGCTGCAGCTGGTGGCGGACGGGCCGGGTGGCCGGGTGCTGCTGTGGGCGATCGGCCTGGGGATGCTGGCCCTCGCGCTCTGGCAGGCCGGCGAGGTGTTGCTGTGGTGGCGGGGCCTGCTGGACCGGGCCCACCGCGTGCGGACCGCCGTCGTCTGCGCCAAATGCCTGGCCAAGGCGCTCGTCTACGGCGTCCTCGGGGTCACCGCGCTGCTGTTCGCCGTCGGCGCCGGGTACGAGGCCGACGAGCGGCTGCAGGACCTCACCGACGAGACCCTGGACCTGCCCGGCGGCAGTGCCGTGGTCTTCGTGGCGGCCGCGGGCGTGGTCGCGGTCGGGCTCTACACGCTGGTGCGCGGCTTCACCGGTGGCTTCATGCGCGACATCGACCTGCCGGCCGCCCCCGACCACTGGGAGCCGCTGATCGAGGGCCTCGGCCGGGTGGGCTACGTCGCCAAGGGCATCGCGTTCGGCTTGGTGGGCATCCTGCTGTGGCGGGCCGCAGCCTCGGCCGACGTCTCGGCCGCGACCGGTCTGGACGGCGCGCTGACCGTGATCGCCGGGGTGGCGGCCGGCCCCTGGTTGCTGACCGCGATCGCCGTCGGATTCGCCGCGTTCGGCGTCTACGCCCTGGCACGGGCCCGCTACCCCGACCGCGACCCCTCGAGCTGAGACCCCGTCCCGGGTCCCGCGCAGCCGGCGGGGGCGGCCCGGCTCATGCCGACACCCGCTCGAACAGCGCGGCCAGCCCCTGCCCGCCGCCGATGCACATGGTCTCCAGGCCGTAGCGGGCCTCGCGGCGGTCCATCTCGCGCAGCAGGGTCGCCAGGATCCGCCCGCCCGTCGCACCCACGGGATGGCCGAGGGAGATGCCTGAGCCGTTGACGTTCGTGCGCTCCCAGTCCGCGTCGGTGAAGCCCCACTCCCGGGACACCGCCAGCACCTGGGAGGCGAACGCCTCGTTGAGCTCGATCAGGTCGACGTCCGACAGCTTGAGACCGGGCTGGGCCAGCGCCTTCGCCGTCGCGGGGACCGGGCCGATGCCCATCGTCCCCGGCGGCACGCCGCCCACGCCCCACGAGAGGAGCCGGGCCAGCGGGCGCAGTCCCAGCTCGGCCGCCTTGCCGGGGTGGGTGACGATCGCGACGGCCGCGCCGTCGTTCTGCCCGCTCGCGTTGCCCGCGGTGACGGTCGCCTCCGGATCGTCCCGGCCCATGATCGGACGGAGCCTGGCCAGGGTGTCGAGGCTCGAGTCGGGGCGGATGTGCTCGTCGCGGTCGACGACGGTGTCGCCCGTGCGGCCCGGAACCGTCACGGGCACGATCTCGTCGGCGAACCGGCCGGCCTCGGCCGCGGACGCCGCCCGCTGGTGGCTGCGGACGCTGTACTCGTCCTGCTCCTCGCGGGAGATCGCGTACTCGCGGCGCAGGTTCTCCGCGGTCTCGAGCATGCCGCCGGGCACCGGGTGGTTGCGGCCACCGGCGGTGACCCGGCCGCGGGCCAGGCCGTCCTGCAGCAGCACGCCCGGTCCGGCCTTGACGCCCCACCGCATGGCGGTGGAGTAGAACGGCGCGTTGCTCATCGACTCGGCGCCGCCCGCGAGGACGAGGTCGGAGGCGCCGGACTGCACCTGCATCGCGGCGTAGAGGACCGCCTGCAGACCCGACCCGCAGCGCCGGTCGATCTGGATGCCGGAGGCGGTGACGGGCAGGCCGGCGTCCAGCGCGGCCACGCGGCCGATCGCCGGCGCGTCCATCGTCGGGTAGCAGTGCCCCAGCAGCACGTCGTCCACCGACTCGGGCGGGAGACCCGTGCGCTCCATCAGCGCCCGGATCACCGTCGCCGCCAGCTCCTGCACGGGCACGTCCCGCAGCGAACCGCCGAAGCCCCCCACCGGGGTGCGCAGCGGCTCGCAGATGACCGCATCGCGCACGGTGGTCCTCCCAGTCGTCCCCCGGCCGGGCCCGACCGGGAATCGGGCATCCCGGCGCCGAGCCGGTTCAGGCCGTGCGGTTCAGGCCGTGCGGTTCAGGCCACGCCCTGCTGGTGGGCCGGGTCGGTCTGCTCGGCCTCGAGCAGGTCCCACAGGCCGGTGATCTGCAGGGGGCGGATCACCGCGCGGGAGGAGGCGAACACCCGCATGGTCACGTCCTGGCGGACGGCGCGGCGGTGGGCCGCGGCCAGCACGCAGAGTCCGGCGGAGTCGAGGAAGGTCACCTGGCCGAGGTCGACGGTGAGCTCGCGGACCTCGCCGTCGAGCAGCGCGTCGAGGTGCTGGCGGAGGACCGGGGCGGAGGTCGAGTCGACCTCGCCGGCGGCGGTCACGCGAACGGCCGGGCCGGAGCCGAAGATCTCGACGGAGAGGAGGTCGGTGATCGGGGGGTCGAGCGAGGATGCGGTCACGGGGTGGCCTCTCGGGCGGTTAACCGGACCAGCGACGGAGTCCCGTGCGGGACGGCGCGGCTGGCGAGACGGCTGACTGTTGAACCGCTGCCCTCGACGGTAGGGATCACAGCGCCGTCCCGCAAGGTCCCTGCCGATCACGATGCGTGTTCTCACCGTCACACCAGGGGGGTGCGGCCCCGCGTGCGGACGGCGGATACTGGGTCCGTGACCGGTCGGTGGGTGCTCGGCGGCGTGGTCGCCGTCCTCGGGTCGGTGGCGGCCTTCCTGCTCCTGGACCCGGTCGTCGCCGCGTTCGTGGCGATCCTGCTGGTCACGACCGCGGTGCTGGCGGTCGCGGCCGGCAACTGGGACCGGCACTCCACCTTCGAGCAGCGCGAGCTCGACCGCGCCCGCCGGCGCAAGGAGAAGTGGGACCGCGGCGCGGCGGCCCGCGAGCGCGACCGGGCCAGGTGGGCAGCCCACCGAGCCCGTCAGGAGGCGAAGAAGGTGTCCCGGCCCGAGCGGTAAATCCCTGGACGCCTCCGCCGGGTCCCCCTAGCGTCCCCGGCATGCGGTACTCCGTTCGCCTGCGCACCGTCTGAGCCGACCTCTCGCGGAGCGGCCTCGCCGCCCGCCGTTCGCGCCCGTGTCGTCCCGGGCGCTCGCTCCCCTCTCGCCGGCCCCGGTGGCCGCACGTCGTGCTGCCGCGTCACCGGTTACCACTCCTCTTCGTCCGGAGGCTCCCCATGTCACGTCCGACCCCCCTCGGCGACGGCCCCGCAGCCGCCGCCCGCGCCTGCCTGCCCGAGCCCGCCGCCGCGGCGTTCGACCGCCTGGCCGGCGCGGTCCTCGCCTCCCGGTCCGCACCCCTGGGCGCCCTCCTGCGCGCGCAGCTGCCGGGCACGGCCGGCGTCCGCTGGCTCCGTCAGGAGGAGCTGCCACCGACCACCCGGCCGACGGAGCTCACCTCCCCGCAGTGGCTGTCGCTCTACGAGTGCTGGACCCATGCCCACCGGGCGCCCGGACGCCAGGCACCCGGCGGGCAGGGCGGCGGGCGGCCGTCCACCCACGGCCATGCGCGAGGTACGGCCAGGCCACGATGGGGCCAGTAGCGACCCTTGGACGTGGGCCTACTCGACCGCGTCCTCGGCAGCCAGCTCGAGGGCGCGGTCAGGGAAGGCGAACGCCTCGACGAGCGCCTGCCGTCGGGGCCACGCCGAGGCACGCCAGGCAAGCGCGCGGCCGAGGGCCCCGGGGGTGCCGTCGACGTGGTCCACGTCGGCTCCCGGCCACCAGCTCACCCGCCGTCCGCCCACGGTGAGGTCGTCGTGCACGGCGACCTCACCGGTCAGCTCGTCGATCCCGAGCCGGGCAGCGGCCAGCCCCGCGCCCGGGACGCTCTGCCAGGGCCGGCGGTCCCCGGTGCCCCCGGGACCGGTCCCGCCGGCCAGTTCCCCGGCCAGCGGCAGGTCGAGCAGGTCGGCGACCGCGCCCGGGGCACCGCCCGCCGGGACGACGGGCAGATCGACCAGTGGCTGCAACCACGGCGCATCGAGCACGACCGCGTCGACCGCCACGGCGTCCGGGCCGATCCGCACGCGCTCGGGCGGGTCGACGTCCACCCCGTCCAGCGCCTCGGCGAGCCGGGCGTACACGCTCCGGAGCACCTCGGGCCGCACCGTGCGGGCGGGGTCGCCGAGCCGCTCCAGCAGGTCGATCGCGGCATCGACGTCCGCGAGGACGTCGGCCGCGGTCGCCGCCGGCCGCAGCAGCGCCAGCACCTCCGTCGACGCCGCCGCCGGTTCGTACAGTCCCTGTAACTCCGTGCCGGCCGGATCCCGCAGGCGGTCGGGGCGCCGTCCATCCAGCACGGGCCGGGTCGACAGCCACCAGCGCAGGTAGCCGGGCACGGTCACGTCCCCGAGGACGACGTCGGATCGCGCCTGCGCCGGCAGGGCGGCCAGGAGCGGTAGCGCGGCCGCCCAGTTCCCGACCAGCTCGAGGTCCCGGACGGCGGTCAGCGGCGGCCACTCCGGGAGCGGCCCGTCCGGCGGCAGGCGGTCCAGGACGGCGTCCACCCAGCTCTCGACGTCGTCGACGTCGAGGTCGTCCGGGTCGTCCGCGCGCACCAGGGCGAACGTGTCCAGCACGCCGACGGCCCGCAACGTGTCGGGGTCCACGGTCGCCGCGGTGCCGGCGTCGAGCACTCCCAGCGCTCCGTCGACGAGGGCGGTCGCGAGGGGCGAGCCGGGCAGGACCAGCTCCCCCGCCGGCGCCCATCCGCCGTCGGCGTCGGGGAGCGCGAGCTCGGCCAGCCAGGGCAGCTCGCCCACCTCCGGGCGCGCCGCCGCGACCAGCACGAGCACGGCCGCGGCCAGCTCCTCCGGATCCGGTCCGCCGGCCAGGACGTCCTCGACCGCGTCCATCGAGCCCTCGACCGCGGCACGGACGACGGGGTCGGCCAGCACGGCCGGAGCCGTCGCCGGTCGCGCCCCCAGCCGTTCCAGCAGCCGCCGGGCCGCCGGCGGGGCGACCGCGTCGGGGGCGGCCAGCCGCAGGCCCAGCGCAGCCAGCCGG
>CADCTN010000117.1 GCA_902805535.1 uncultured Blastococcus sp.
CGAGCAGCACCGGCACCCGCGCGGCCGCCGCCCCGAGGACGAACCCCGCGAGCGCGGCGTGCTCCAGCCCGCCCACCTCGGCGAGGACGGCGAGCGCGGCGGCCGGCGTGGCCGGACGGGTGGGGACCCGGCCGACGGCCCGCGCCACGACCTCGACCTTGCGGGCCAGCGTCGGGTCGTCGACGCCGGTGCCGCGGCCGGTCGCCGCGGCTGGGTTGGCCCCGGTGAAGGCGCAGACCAGTGCCGCGGACGCGGTCGTGTTCGCGATGCCCATGTCTCCGGTGATCAGGCACGGGGAGGCAGTGGACAGCCGGGTGGCCACCTCGATGCCGACCTCGACCGCCTCGCGGGCCTCGTCGAGGGTCATGGCGGGGCCCTCGGCCAGGTCAGCCGTCCCGGGGCGGACCTTGCGGTCCATCAGCCCCTCCGCCGGGTCCAGGGACGCCGCGACTCCGACGTCCACGACGACCACCTCTGCACCCAGCTCGGCGGCGAAGGCGTTGACCACGGCGCCGCCGGCCAGGAAGTTGGCCACCATCTGGGCGGTCACCTCCTGAGGCCACGGCGTGACCCCCTGGGCGTGCACACCGTGGTCCGCGGCGAAGATCGCGACGACCGCCGGGACGGGCAGCGGAGCGGGGCAACTGCCGGCGATGCCGGCCAGCTGGGCGGCGACGTCCTCGAGGACCCCGAGCGAGCCCGGCGGCTTGGTCATGCGGTCCAGCCGCTCGCGGGCGGCGCGCTCGGCGGCCGCGTCGCGCGGGACGACGGCGTCGATGGTGTCGCCCAGCAGCGTGCCGGCGAACGGGTTCTGGTCGGTGCTCAGGGCGTCTCCTCGGTACCGGGGTTCTCGGGACAGGATCCCAGCGCGCGGGGGCGCGGCCGCGGGAGAGGTCCCGCGGCAACTGTGGCACCGCCGCCTGACGGGCCGGTCCGGTGGCCACGTGACGAACCGGAACGTGACGCCCCGTGCTCACCGACCGGGCAGAGTAGACCGGCAACGACCGGGGATCGGGGTGCGGTGGGCGAGGAGGGGCGGCGGCTGCTCGACCTGGCCCTCGTCGCCGGCGCCGGGGTCCTCGCCGGTCTGGGCCTCGCCGCGATCGGCGTCCCGACGCCCGCCCTCTTCGGCGGTCTGCTCGCCGGACTGGTGCGTGCGCTGGCCCGGCGGGGCACGGTCGTGGTCCCCGGCGTCGCCGCCACGGGTGGCCAGGCCGTCATCGGGGTGGCCATGGGGTCGCTGGTCGACCTGGAGACCCTGCGCACGGTCGCCGGGAACTGGCTGCCCGTCCTCCTGGTCACCGTCGGAACGCTGGCACTGAGCATCGGCGCCGGCCTCCTGCTGGGGCTGCAGCGCGGGATCAGCCCGGTGACCGGCGCCTTCTCGATGATCGCGGGCGGGGCCGCCGGGATCATCGTGATGGCCCGCGACCTGGGTGCCGACGACCGGATGGTCGCGGTCCTCCAGTACCTGCGCGTCCTGCTCATCGTCGTCCTCGTGCCGGCCGTGGCCGCACTCGCCTACGGCGGCTCGTCCGGGGACGGCGGCCCGCCGGCGGTCGCGGAGGAGGCCGGCTGGCCGGCCGGCGTCCTGTTCACGGCCGGTTGCGCCGCGGCCGGTCTGCTCGTCGGACGGCTGGTGCGGCTGCCGGTCGCGGCGCTCCTCGGCCCGATGATCGCGGCCGCCGCCGTCGACCTGGCGGGCCTGGCGGGCCTGGCGGGCGACCTCGCGGTGCCCGGTGTCCTGCAGAGCGGCGCGTTCCTCGTCATCGGCCTGCAGGTCGGGGTCAGCTTCACGCGGGAGAGCCTCCGGATGATCGGCCGGGCACTGCCGCCGGCCCTCGCCCTCATCCTCGGGCTCGTCCTGGCGTCGGCAGGGCTCGGCGCCGTGCTCTCCGCGACGACCGGCGCCGGCCCGCTCGACGGCTACCTGGCCACCACACCCGGCGGGCTCTACGCCGTCCTGGCCACCGCGAGCGACCTGGGCGCGGACGTGACGTTCGTCCTGGCGGTCCAGGTACTGCGGCTGTTCGTCATGCTGCTCAGCGCTCCGCTGGTCGCCCGCTGGCTGCGCCGATCCGCGGCCGGCTGACCGCGGGGCCGATCACGCCTATCCTGGCTGGCCGGGCATCGGCCCGGAGGCACCGGAGGAGGCGGAACTGTCCGAGGACGCATCGGTCGGGACGGACACCGGCACGGACGACGACGCCGTGCTGCTGTTCCTCGGCGGCCCCCTGGACGGGCGGGTGGAGATCCGCCCGGCCCGGCACGGCGACCCCTTGCCGACGGTGACGCACGTCCACCTGCACGGCGGGCCGAAGGTCGTGCACCGGTACGACCTCGAACCCCTCGCCGAAGGGGCGGCGGTCTACAACCTCCGTCAGCCGGGCGAGAAGCCGGCGCGGGACGGGTTCGTCGCCGACTGACCGGCGAGGGCCGTCACCAGCCCTGGACCCGGCGGGCCTCGGCCACGACCCGGTCGAACCGCGTCCGGTCGAGCGCGGCGCCCTCCCGGCGGACGGCGGCCGGGTCCAGCTCCAGCAGGCGGTCGAGGCGGACCTCGCTGGACCGGTTGCGGGCGTCCCACGAACCGGCGCCGAGGTCGGTCCACACCCGCCCGTGGCGGGCCTCGTCCGCGGCGTCCCGGTCGTGGTCCTTGCTGGTCAGCATCAGGCCCAGCAGCTGCCCGCCGCGGCGTCCGATCACCAGGACCGGCCGGTCCTTGCCCCGGCCGTCACCTTCGTCGTAGGGCACCCACGTCCAGACGATCTCGCCGGGATCCGGCCGCCCGTCGGCCCGCGGCCGGTACTCGACATCGAGGACGGCGGACCGGTCCCGGACCGCCCGGCGGATCAGCGTCAGGGCCCGGCCGGCCAGCCGGCGCATGCCGGCATCGCGTGCCATGCCGGCACCGTACGGGAACCACACGTGTCACGTGTGACACATCGGCACCAATTGGTCACGCAGGGGGGTTGGGACTGCCGATGTGGGGGCACCATGGCGCCCACGGGGTGAACGTGGTGGGACACCCCGCCAGAAGGGGCTCCCATGACGACGTCCGAACCGGTGCGGCCGGCCGTCCCACGACCCCGGGAGGTCCAGGCCAGCGTCCTGGCCGCCTTCCAACTGGTCGAGGACGCGCATTACCTGGGCAGCGATCGGCGCCCCCGCAGACACCGGTCCCGCGTCCTGGCCGAGCGGGTCGTGGCCGACCGCAAGCTGCTCCGGGACCTGCGCGCCGGCTGAGCCCGGGCCACCGTCCATGCGCCCGCGCTGGTGCTCAGAGCTCGCGCGCGAGGTCCGCCCGGATGGTGGCGTCGTCCGGCAGGTCGGTCTCCAGCGCGCAGTGGTCCTTGAGCACCCGGCCGAACGGGGTCAGGATGCCCGGGGCGACCTGCTGCGCGGGATTCCAGAGACCGGAGCGCATGACGGACTTCGGGCACTGGAAGTAGGCCCGCTGCACGTCCAACAGCAGCACCGAGAGGGGCTCGCGCCCGAACTCGGTGAGGTCGACGTCGATCTCCTCGTGGCGCACGAGCGTCGTCGTCCCGTAGACGCGCAGGGTCTGCTCGACGCCGGGCACGAGGAACATCAGCGCCGCCCGGGGGTTCGCCGCGACGTTCTTCAGGCTGTCCACGCGGTTGTTGCCGGGGCGGTCCGGCAGCGCCAGCCGGTGCTCGTCGAGCACGTGCACGAAGCCGGGGTCACCGCCCCGGGGGGAGATGTCCGGCCAGCCCTCGGCGTCGGCGGTGGCCAGCGTCGCGAAGGGGGAGTGGGCGATGAACTCGCGGCAGTGCGGGTCGAGACGGTCGATCACCTTGTCCAGCACCAGCCCGCCCGGAGTCCGGTAGCCGGAGAGGACGTCGGGGGCACGGGCGTCGGCAGGCACCGTCCGACGGTAACGAACGTCCCGGCTAGCGTGGCGCTCCGTGCCACAGGTCTGGAGCTCACCCGTCCGCTACGTCGAGTGCGACCAGCAGGGTGTGGTGTTCAACGCCCACTACCTGACCTGGGCCGACGAGGCGTCCAACCACTGGTGGGCCGAGCAGGGCCTGCCCTGGGACGTCGTGGCCGCGCGGGTGAACCCGGTGGTGAAGGCGAGCACGCTGGACTGGACGTCGTCCGCGCGGTGGGGCGACACCGTCACCGTCGACGCCGAGACGGAGAAGCTGGGCCGGACCAGTGTCACCGTGCGCTTCACCATCCGCGTCGACCAGCGGCCGTGCTGCGTCGTCCGGAACACCTACGTGGCCACCGACGCCGGCCGGCCGATGCCCTGGCCCGACGACATCCGGGCGCGGCTCACGGCCGGCTGACGGTCACCAGCCCGCCTTCTCCTGGCCGGAGAGCGCGGCGACCGCCGTCATGATCGTGTCCGTGACCTCGCGCCGCGACCGGTTCCTGCCGGCGTTGCCCGCGTGCTCCGGAAAGGTGAGCGGCTCGCCGAAGACGACGGTGAACCGGTGTGGACGCGGCCAGGTGGCGCCGACCGGCTGGATGCGGTCGGTGCCGGTGATCGCCACCGGCACGACGGGGCAGTCGGCGGTCAGCGCGAGCCAGGCCACACCGGTCTTGCCGCGGGCCAGCCGGCCGTCCCGGGAGCGGGTGCCCTCCGGGTAGATGCCGAACCCGCCGCCGGCGCGCAGCACGGTCAGGGCGGTGTCGAGGGCCTCCTGCGCCGCCCGGTGCGTCTGGCGCTCCACCGGCAGGGCCCCGAGCGCGGTGAACCACGTCTTCGTGAACCAGCCCCTGATGCCGGAGCCGGAGAAGTACTCCGCCTTGGCCAGGTAGCTGACCCGCCGCGGTGACATGAGCGGGATGGCCATGCTGTCGATGAAGGACAGGTGGTTGCTCGCGATGATGAAGGGGCCCGTCGCCGGGACGTTCTCCCGGCCCACCACGTGGGGTCGGAAGACGAGCAGGAACAGCGGTCGCAGGATCAGCCGCGAGATGAGGTAGATCACGCCGCGCTTCCTCCTCGGGGGCTCGTCGGGGCACGCCGGTCGAGGGGATCGGCGGGTGGCTCCGGCATTCTCCCGAACGCTCCCGCGGAGGCGGGAGTCAGCCCGCGTTCAGCGCACCGGCCGGCCGGGCGGGCAGGCGTCGCGGATGATCGCGCGGATGTCGTCGGGGAGGCGGCTCTGCCCGGCCACGGACCGCGTGATCACGTCGGCGACGTCGCGCACCTTCCGGTGGGTGTGGCTGGAGATGTGCGCCAGCAGGTCGAACGCGGCCTGGTCGCCGCAGCTGGTCAGGAGCATGAGGATGCCCTTGGCCTGCTCGATCGCCGCCCGGCTGGCCATCGCCGCACGCATCTGCCCGACCTCGGCCTCCAGCGACCTCGCCCGCTCGACGTCGGAGTCCGGCCGACGGGAGTCGGTGATGTCGACGCACATGCCCTCGACCGCGACGACCGCACCGGTCGGGTCCCGCTGCGGCTCGCCCACGAGGACGACGGCCCGCTCGCCCCCGTCGGCGCGGAGGATGCGGCTCTCCAGGGCGAACGCCCGACCCTCGGCACAGACCCGGGTGATCGCCTCCTGGACGCGGACCCGGTCGGCGGCGTGCTGGAACCGGAGGTACTCGTCGGTCGCCGGCGGAGGTGACGACGCGGGGAGCCCGTGCATCGTGCACATCTCCGGTGACCACCACCAGGCGCCGCTGAGCCGGTCGTGGCGGTAGCGCCCGATGACCCGGTCCGACGCCTCCGGACCCACGCCGGTCGGGGGGGCGGGGTCCCCGTGCGACACCGGGTCGTCGTGCGCCGCTCGAGTGGGCATCCGCTGGGCCGACATCGTCGATGACGCCATGACTTCCCCCTCGTCGAAGGCGGGCCGCCGATGACACCCCGTTGGCCGCTGCTTCGACCGCGCGAGGGCACCGGCACCGTGCAGGCCGGTCGCTCCGATGCGAGGACGGTACGACGGGCGCCCCGGTGGCGCAGGGGTCACCCGGCCGGGCGGAACGGATCCGTACAGGTAGTGGGGTGGTGCTGTCGCCGCGTCGTCACGCGCCGTGCTCGATCGTTCACAGCCCCTTGGCGGTCAGACGACGGTGGCGGACCGGGCCGGTGTCCCGTCCGCCGCACCCGACCGCAGCCGCGCCTGCACCTGCGCCAGGACGTCGATCGCCCGGCGCAGGTCCCCGACCGGCCGGGTGAAGGGCAACCGGAGCCGGTCGTCGAAGGCGTGGCCGGTGCCGAAGGCGCGCCCCTCGGCGAGCAGCAGCCCGAGGGGCGCCGCGGCCGCCGTGACCGCCGCGGAGCCGATGTCCGCCGGCAGCCGGCACCAGACGGAGAGCCCGCCGGCGGGAGAGGTGACGTCCCAGTCGGGCAGCCGTTCGGCCAGCGCGGCTCGCAGGGCGTCCCGGCGTTCGCGGAGCTGCGTGCGACGCTCCTCGAGCAGCTCGTCGAGCTGCCCGAGGAGGATCGCGGCGGTCAGCTGGTCGAGGAGTCCGATCGACAGCTGACGCCGGCCCAGGGTCTCCTCGAGCTGCGCGGCCAGGGTCGCCTCGGTGCGCAGCCAGCCGACGCGGAGCCCACCCCACACCGCCTTCGACAGGCCGCCGACGGTCACCGTCGCGGCGTCGGGGAGGCTCGCGCCGAACGGGGGGAGCGGGCCGTCGTCCAGGTGCAGGTCCGCGGCCACCTCGTCGACGACGGTGAGCATCCCGTGCTGCCACAGCGTCGCGGCCAGCCGGCGGCGGCCCGGAGCGGACAGTCGCGCGCCGGTCGGGTTGGAGAAGTCCGGCATCACGAAGGCCAGCCGGGGGCTGCTCTGCCGGGCGGCCAGGTCCGCGGCACCGACGATCGCGTCCGGATCGCCCGGGTCGACGGGGACCGGCGTGCACCGCCCGCCGGCCGCGGCGACCAGCCCCAGGATGCCGGGGTAGGTCGGATGCTCGACGAGGACCCGGTCGCCGGGCTGGAGCAGCGTCTCCAGGACCACGGCGGTGGCGTCGCCGACCCCGGCCGTCACCACGACCTGGCCGGGCTCGGTGGGCAGCCCGCGGGCGGTGAAGCGGTCGGCGATGGCGGCGCGCAGCTGCGGGAGGCCCCCGGGGGCGTAGCCGTGGCCGGCGAGCTGCGCCGGCAGCGCGGCCAGGGCCTGCTGGTAGGCGCCCATCAGCCGCGGCGCAGCCTCCGGCGCGGCGTGGGCGAGGTCCAGCAGCCCCGGCCGGCTGCTCGGTGGCAGCCACCGGGTGCCGGCCGACGGCAGGTCGGTGACCGTTCCCGAGCCGTGCCGGGTGCTGGCGAACCCCTCCTCGCGGAGCACCCGGTAGGCCGAGGCGACGGTCACCCGGCTGACGTCCAGCTCGGCGGCGAGCTCGCGCTCGGCCGGCAGGCGGCGGCCGGCGGGCAGCGTGCCGGTGGTCACCAGGTCGCGGATCCGCCGCGCCAGCCCGGCGTACCGAGGGGTGGGCAGGCCGTCCACCGGCCCGATGAGGCTCGCCAGCTCACGCGGAGTGGACTGATCGAGGAGAGGTGGCATGCGGCCACTGTGTCGAACTGGACCGCTCCGGGCAAGGGTGAGCGGTGCCAGTCTGCTGTCATGGCTTCAGGTGGCGTGCTCGTCGTGCTGTTCCTGCTGGGGATCGGCGTCCTCTCGGTGCGGACCCTCGTCATCGCCGTCCGCGGCGGCCGTGGCCCCGGCGCCCCGCCGGCCAGCCTGCCGCACGTGGACCCGAACGGGTTCCCGGTCCTCGCCCCGCCGCAGCGACATCAGCGGCCCGGCCTCCGGCGGTCGGGACGGTTCCGCCCGCATCGTGCCGATCCCCGTCCGGTCGCCCGTCCCTAGGATCGGTGCCCATGCGCATGCCCGGCCGTTACGACGGCGTCGCCCGGCCGATCGTCACCTACGGCAGCAATCCGGTCCTGCACCGGTCGTGCGCCCCGGTGACCGTGTTCGACGGGTCGCTGCGCCGCCAGGTCCTCGACATGTTCGCCAGCATGGAGGCCGCCGACGGCGTCGGGCTCGCGGCCAACCAGATCGGTGTCGACGCCCGGATCTTCGTGATCGACTGCCCGGACGCCGAGGGCGTGGACGTCGTCGGCTACGTGCTGAACCCGACGCTCACGATCCTGGAGCCCAGCGGTGACGAGCCGGCCGAGGAGACCACCGAGGAGGGCTGCCTCTCGGTGCCCGGCCCCTACGCCGAGCTGCCCCGCGCCTTCCGGGCCCGCGTGGACGGCGTCGACGTGCGGGGCGAGCCGGTGTCCATAGAGGCGACCGGGATGGCGGCCCGCTGCCTCCAGCACGAGGTCGACCACCTCGATGGCGTCGTGTACGTCGACCGGCTGCCCGGCGAGCAGCGGGAGCGGCTGCTCGCGGAGGCGGCCGGACCGGGCGGCGACCTGCCCGCCTGAGCGGGCGCCTGCCCCGCCCTACCCCGGCACCCGAGCCGGGGTCCGGATCTCGGCGTGCTCGGCGGGGCCGGGCGAGCCGTCGGTCCGGCGGGTCCGCAGCAGGGCGGCCACGGCGAGCAGGCCGAGCACGACGACGACGGTGCCGTAGATCTCGGTGGTCCGGACGAGGCCGATCGCGCCGACGGCCACGCCGGCGGCGATCGCCGGGATGCTGAAGGCCAGGTACCCGACGACGAAGATGCTCGACATGAGGCCGGCCCGGTGCCCCGGCTGGACGCCGGACGTGATCAGGGCGACCGCGCCGAGGAAGGCGCCACCGAACCCGAAGCCGGCGACGACCGCGGCGGTGAACAGCAGAGGGACCGACGCGGCGAACAGGGACCCGATGGTGCCCCCCATTCCGGCGGTGAAGGCGAGCGTGCCGATCAGCAGCGCCCGGTCCGGCGGCGAGGTACGCAGCGCCAGTGACCCGAGGACGCCCGTGCCGTTGAGCGCGAGGATCAGCAGCCCGCCGACGAGGTGGTTGTCGATGCCGAAGGCGTCGGCGACCAACGACGGCCCGAGCGAGGCGAACAGCCCGCCGACGGCCCAGCAGGCGACCATGATCGGCAGGGTGACGACGAAGGCCCGCCGGTTCGCCGCCGGCACGCGGACCAGCGGCCGCAGCGAGCGCAGCGCTCCCGGCGTCCGCGGCGAGCTCTCCGGCAGCGCCAGGGTCCCGACGGCGGCCAGCAGGAAGACGACGGTCAGGACGCCGAACACCCAGTCGGTGGGCGACGTGACCAGCTGGGCCAGCAGGCTGGCACCGACGGCACCGACCGAGAGGCCCAGGCCCGGGGAGGCGCTGTTGACGAACGCGGCGAGGGGTCGGTCGCGGTGCTGCAGGTCCAGCAGCATGGCTCCCAGGGTGCTGGTCAGGGCTCCGGTCGCCAGCCCCTGCACCACGCGGGCCGTGAGCAGCCAGCCGACGTCGTCGGCCAGGAGGAACAGCCCCATCGCGGCGGCCTCCAGGACGAAGGCGACCACCAGCACCGGCCGCCGGCCGACGTGGTCCGACAGCCCGCCGACGACGAGGAGCGAGGCGAGCAGGGCGAAGGAGTAGACCCCGAAGATCGTCGTGAGGACGCCGGAGCTGAAGCCGAACTCCTCCTGGTAGACGCGGTAGAGCGGCGACGGCACGCCCGACGCGGCCAGCATGAGCACCAGGAGCACCGCCGCGGACCAGAAGGCGGCGGCCCTGGGCAGGCGGCGGGAGACGGGCATGACGACCAGCAAGGCGAGCGTCCGGCGGCTGATTCCCGGGTGGCGCGTGTCGGGGCGCGTGGCCGACCCGTCCAGGGGTACCGGCGCGCCATGGCGCTTCCCCGGATCCTCGTCCTCGTCCTGGCCGGCGGTGCCGGTGGCCGTCTCGAACTGCTCACCGAGCAGCGGGCGAAACCCGCCGTCCCCTTCGCCGGGGTCTACCGCCTCGTCGACTTCCCGCTGAGCAACTGCCAGCACTCCGGCATCTCCGACGTCTGGGTGTCGGTCCAGTACAACCCCACGTCGCTGTCGGACCACCTCGCCAACGGCCGGCCGTGGGACCTCGACCGGACCTTCGGCGGGCTGATGATGCTGCCGCCGTTCCAGGGCACCGATCGAGGCGGCTGGGTCAGCGGCACGGCGAACCTGCTGTGGCGGCAGGCTGACCTCATCCGCGGGTACGACGCCGACGCCCTGGTCGTCGTCAGCTCCGACGCGGTCTACAAGCTGGACTACCGGGAGGTGGTCGAGACCCACCTGAGCGCCGATGCCGAGGTCACCATGGTGACCACCGAGGTGGCTGCCGACGACGCGTCCCGATACGGGATCGTGCAGGTCGGGGGCGGGGACCGGATCACCGACTACGCCTACAAGCCCGACGAGCCGGCCACGACCACGGCCACCAACGAGGTCTTCGTCTTCACCCCGGGCGCCACCCTCGACCGGCTCGACGGCCTGCAGGTCGAGCTCGGGGACGACGGCCTGGAGGACCTCGGCAGCCACCTGCTGCCGGCCCAGACGCGCGACGGGCAGGCGCGGGCGTACCCGCTGGCCGGCTACTGGCGCGACGTCGGCACGGTGCCGGCCTACTGGCAGGCGCACCGGGACTTCCTGGCGGCCGAGCCGCCCATCGACCTCGACGACCCCGCCTGGCCGCTGCACACCCGGGGCGGCCGGCGCAGCGCCGCGCGGATCCTCCCCGGTGCCGTGGTCGAGGAGAGCCTGGCGTCCGGGGGCACCCGCATCGCCGGCGAGGTGCGCGGCTCGGTGCTGTCACCCGGCGTCGTGGTGGAGAAGGGGGCGACCGTCGTCGACTCGGTGCTGCTGCCAGGGGTTCGCGTCCGCGCGGGCGCCCGGGTGGTGCGGGCGGTCCTCGACGACGGCGTCGAGGTGGGGGAGCAGGCCGTCGTCGGCGGGAACGGCGACGTGACGCTGGTCGGGCGCCGGGCGCGCGTGGCCGCGGGCGGGGAGGTCCCGCCCGGCGGCCGGCTGCCCGACCCCGAGCGGGACTGACCCCGTCAGGACGACGGCGCGTCGAAGTCCATCCAGACGCGGCGGCGGTCACCCCGGCTGCGCACCTGCGCCATGGCGTCCACGCGGCGGCGCTGGTCGGCCGTCGCCACGTGGTTGACCACGGCGATCTCGGCCTCCCGCATCGCCCGCTCGGCGGCGAACTCCTGCGGCGTCGACGGGAAGGACTCGGGCTCGTCGTCCACGTCGTCACTCCGCGGGCGGGCGTACGGGCTGTCGGGCGGCAGGTTGCCGCTCACCCGTCCGTAGGCGCCCAGCAGCAGGAGGAACAGCCCGGCGAGGACGGAGAAGACCACGTTCTCGATCTCGAAGGCCAGCAGGTTGTACGACGTCCGCAGGACGGCGAGGTTGGCCAGCGCCGAGACCAGGAACAGCGTGCCCACGACGATCATCACCGTCGAGGCCACCCGGGGGCTGCGCAGGGCGGCGGCGACCAGCACCACGGCGGTGAGCACGGAGACCGTCGACAGGAGGCCGTTGGACGACAGGCCCATGATCGGCTCGCCGTCGGTGGAGAAGAAGTCGAGGCCGCCGGCGAAGCCCAGGAGGCCGAAGACGAGGATCACGGCGGCGACGGCCAGGGCGCCGATCCGTTGCACGGTGAACACGCGGGTGTCGTGGGGCGGGGCGCCCTCCCCGGCCGGCGTGGGGGCGCCGCCGGAGGTGCGGCGGAGGGGGAAGTGGCGCAGCTGCATGGGAACTCCTCGGGAGAGGCGGGGGCACCGGTTCTTCGCCGCGCACCGGGTCGGCAGATGCGCCGGGGGACACCTCGCCGGGGCCCGGGAGCGGGTCGGGTGGGAAGACCGTCGCCCACCCCGTGGTTGCAGGGGGCATGACCCAGAAGTTCGAGTCCCGGACGCAGCCCGTCGACATGCACTCGGAGTTCCTGCGGGCCGATCTCTTCCTCGCCACGGGGCAGCCCACCGAGGCGGCCCGGATCCTCCAGGGCGTCATCGAGGCCGAACCCGCCAACGAGGCGGCCCTGGAGCTGCTCGCCCGCGCCTACTTCGCCTCCGCGCAGCTGACCCGCGCCGAGGAGACGCTCACCCGCCTGGTCCAGCTGGCGCCGGCGAACGGCTGGGCGCGCCGGGCGCTGGCCCGCACGCTGGAGCGGCAGAGCCGGGGCGACGAGGCCGTGCCGCACCACCGCATGGCCGACGCTCTCGGTGTTGCTTGATCTGCGGACGGTGACGCCGCGCCGGGGGCGAGAGACGGGAGCGCGTTCCACCGAGTCGCCCGGCCGGATTGCGGGAACCGCGGTCCCATGGGCATCCTCGGAAGACTGATGGGCACTGCAGAGAGCGCGGCTCGCGGCACCGCTCGCGGCGGCCGGGCGACGGCCCGCCCGACCCGCGGGATGGGCGGCACCACGGGGCGCAGCACGATGGGCAGGGGCATGGGCCGCGGCCGGGCGACGCCGGCGAGCAGCGGCGGCATCGGACGGATGCTCGAGGGCTTCCTCCGCCGCCGGTGATCCTCAGACGACGACCGCGGCCACCAGCAGGGTGGCTGCGGTCGCCGTCTCGACCATGGCACCCATGACGTCGCCCGTGACGCCACCGAGCCGCGCACGGGCCCGCCGGTAGAGCAGCTCCGCCGCGAGCACTCCGGCGACGGCCGCGCCGGTGATCCGACCGGCCGCGGCCAGGTCCACCCCGGTGCCGGCGACCACGAGTCCCAGCAGGACCACGGCGGAGCCGGAGAGCCACGGCGCCGAGACGGTGCCCGCCACGAGGGCACCCAGCGCCGATCCCTCGGCGGCCGGCACGCCGCGGAGGCCGGCGCGCGCCATCGCCAGCCGGGCACCCGCCACCGCGGCCCACAGGGCCAGCCAGCCCCAGCGCGTGTCCAGCAGCGCGGCCAGGCAGGCGACCTGCAGCAGCAGGGTGAGCACGAGCGTCACCACGCCGAAGGGGCCGACGTCGCCCTGGTGCATCACCTGCAGCGCACGCTCCCTGTCGCGCAGCGGGCCGAGCCCGTCGGCGGTGTCGGCCAGCCCGTCCAGATGCAGCCCACGGGTGAGCAGTGCCAGGACGGCGACGGCCAGGACGGCCCCGGCCAGCGGACCGATCCACCGGTCGCCGAGGACGGCGACACCGCTCGCGGCGCCGCCCAGAGCCAGCCCGACCAGCGGCGCCCACGGCAGCACGCCCCGCGCGGAGGTGGCGGCCCGCGGCGGCACCGGCAGGACGGTGAGCAGCGCGGCGGACTCCAGCGGCCCGGCGAACCTCATCGGCCCGGGGTCACGCGAGGATCTCCAGGCGCGTCACCGTGCCGTTGTGCGGCGTGACCACGGGCATGGCGTCGGGCCCCAGCCCGGCCACGACCGCCTGCGCCGCGCGGATGGTGTCGCCGTGCGTGACCAGCGCGATCACGTCGGCGGGCGGCTCGGCGCACAGGTCCTTGAGGAACGCCTGCACCCGGCCGTGTACTTCGGCCAGGCTCTCGCCGCCGGGCGCCGCCCAGTGCGGATCGGTCCAGTCGACGACGTCCCACAGCTCGCGCGAGGGCCGGCCCTCCAGTTCGCCGTACCCCTGCTCGCGGAGCGCCGCGGTGGTGGTGATCGAAAGGCCGGTCGCCCGGGCGCAGTGCTCCGCCGTCTGCACGGCCCGCAGGAGGTCGCTGGACAGCAGCGCCCCCGGGCTCAGACCGGTCAGCTCGGCGGCGGCCGCGGCCGCCTGCTCGTGACCCACGTCGGTCAACGGGACGTGCGCGGTCTGGCCCTGCATCAGTCCGGCTGCGTTCCACTCGCTCTGCCCGTGGCGGACCAGGAGCAGGGTCAGGGGTCGAGGCATGGCAGGAGGAGCGTAGGTGAGGTCACTGCGGGCGGTCACGGGCCGCCTCGTACCGTCGTCGCCGTGAGCATCCCCGTCCGCCCCGGTGCCGCCGGTCCGGCGGTACCCCCGTCGGTGCCGGACCCGCTGACCCCCCTGCTGGACCTGCCGGGCGTCCGGGAGGCGGCCGACGCGGCGCGGGCCGGCATCGACCGCCTGCTCGGGCACAAGGTGCTCCGTCGGGAATCGGCCGGCGTGAGCACCGAGTCCGCGTTGCGCGGCGCCCGCGCGTCGGCGGCGCTCGAGGGGGTCGACGTGCCCCTCGGAGAGCTGCGTGCGGGAGAGGTCACCGACCCGGTGGTGCAGGGCGCGCTGCGGATCTCCGCGGGTCTGGGCCCGATGGTGGAGACGTGGCCGCGGGCGCCGGGCCAGGTGCTGGCCCGCATGCACCTCCTGGCCGCGGCGGACCTGGCCGACCCGGGCTCGCTGGGCCGGCCCGCGCCGCACGCGGGACCGCGGCTGTCCGGCCTGTTCGCCCTCATCACCGGGGCGACCGCCGCCCCGGCCGTCGTCGTCGCCGCGCTGGTGCACGGGGAGCTGGCCGCGCTGGCGCCGTTCGGCGTCGCGGACGGCGTCGTGGCCCGCGCCGCCGGGCGGCTGACCGGCATCACCCGCGGCCTGGACCCCAAGGCCGTCTCGGTGCCGGAGGTCGGCTTCGCCGAGCTGGGCCGGGAGGCCTACGACCGTGCGCTGGCGGGGTACGCCTCGGGCACCGGGACGGGCGTCGCCGGCTGGCTCGTGCACTGCTGCCGGGCCACCGAGCACGGCGCGCTCGAGGGGCTGGCCATCTGCGAGAGCCTCCTGCGGGGCTGATCTGCGGGGAGCGGCGGCGGGCCCAAGACTGGGCTCATGCAGTACCTGGAGGTCGAGGGGCTCGGCCCCGTCAGCCGCATCGGCCTGGGCACGTGGCAGTTCGGGTCGCGCGAGTGGGGCTACGGCGACAGCTACGCGGACGGCGCCGCCGTCGACATCGTGCGCCGTGCCCGCGAGCTGGGCATCACCCTCTTCGACACCGCCGAGGTGTACGGCTTCGGTCGGAGCGAACGAATCCTGGGGCAGGCGCTGGGCCACGAGCGGGACGAGGTCGTCGTCGCCAGCAAGCTCTTCCCCGTGGCGCCGTTCCCGCCGCTCGTGCGGCAGCGGTGGGCCGGCAGCGCCCGGCGGCTGGGGCTCTCCCGCATCCCGCTGTACCAGGTGCACCAGCCCAACCCGGTCGTGCCCGACTCCGTGATCATGCCGGCGTTCCGTCGGCTGCTCACCGAGGGCGGGATCGGCGCAGTCGGGGTCTCGAACTACTCGCCGGCGCGCTGGCGGGCCGCCGACGCGGCGCTCGGGACGCCGGTGGTGAGCAACCAGGTCCAGTTCTCCCTGGCCCACGCCGGGCCGCTCGACGACCAGGTCGCCTTCGCCGAGCGCGAGGACCGGCTGGTGATCGCCTACAGCCCGCTGGCGCAGGGACTGCTGGGCGGGCGCTACACGGCCGGCCGCCGCCCCGCCGGCGTGCGCGCGATCAATCCGCTGTTCGGCACGGAGAACCTGCGGCGGGTGGCGCCCCTGCTCGACCTGCTCCGCGAGGTGGCCCAGGCGCACGACGCGACGCCGGCGCAGGTGTCGCTGGCCTGGCTCATCGGGCTGCCGCGGGTGGTGGCCATCCCGGGCGCGTCCAGCGTGGCGCAGCTGGAGTCCAACGCCGCCGCGGCGGCGATCTCCCTCCGCCCCGACGAGCAGGCGGCGCTGACGGCGGCGGCGCGTGCCTTCACGCCGGTGTCGGCCGGGCGGACGCTCGTCGACCGGTTGCGGGAGCGGTTCGGGGCCTGAGCGCTGGATCGGCCGTGGCGGGTCAGGCGCCGCGGCGGCGCCGGCGACCCGACAGGGGAGAAGCGTCGTCCACGGCGGCGAGCCCGGCGCGCAGCGCACGGTGCCGGGCGTACCAGGCGAGCCCGACGACGGCGGCGCCGACCCCGACGGCAGCCCCGGTGACCACCGGGGCGGGGGGCACGGAGAACCGCGCCTTCATGCTGACCGGGCGGGTGAACTGGAGGACCGGCCAACCACGCTCGAGCGCGGCCCTGCGGAGCCCGCGGTCGGGGTTGACGGCCGTGGGATGCCCGACGGCGAAGAGCATGGGCAGGTCGGTGATCGAGTCGCTGTAGGCGTAGCAGTCGGCGAGGTCGTAGCCGCCTTCGGCGGCCATCTCGCGCATCGCGGCCGCCTTGTTCTCGCCGTAGGCGTAGAAGGAGATCTCGCCGGTGTAGCGCCCGCCCTCGGTCACCATCCGCGTGGCCACGACACGGTCGACGCCGAGCATCTCGCCGATGGGTCCGACCATCTCCGCCCCGCTGCTGGAGACGATGACGATCTCGCGACCGGCGGCGCGATGCTCCTCGATCAGGTCGGCGGCCTCCGCGTAGACGAGCGGGTCGACGATCTCGTGCAGCGTCTCCCGGACGATCTCGTGCACGGTCGCCGCGTCCCAGCCGGTGACCATCGCCGTCAACTGGGCGCGCAGCCGCTCCATCTGCTGGGCGTCGGCACCGGCGAGGGAGAACACCAGCTGCGCATAGGCGGTCTTGAGCACGGCACGGCGGTTGATCAGCCCACCGTTGAAGAACGGCCGGCCGAAGGCCAGGGCGCTGGACTTGGCGATGACGGTCTTGTCCAGGTCGAAGAACGCCGCTGCGCGGGTCACAAGGCACGACTCTAGGTGCAGCGGGTGACGGCAGAGGACCCCGCGCGCCGTCCACACCCGTTCGGGTCATCCACAGTTCGCCTCGCGTTCTGGCACTGATTGCCCACCGCGGCGTGAGGTCGGGGCGTGCCCTCCTCCCGCGCCCCGGCCCGGCCGCTCGTCGTCAGCACCGACGAGCGGCTCCTCGACGACCTCCTGCGGCTGCTCGCCGCCGCCGGCGCCGAACCCGAGCTGACCACGGGCGGCCCTGCCCTGCGCCGGGCGTGGCGGCAGGCGCCGCTCGTCCTCGTCGGTGCCGACGTCCTCGGCGACGCCGTCGTGCGGGCCCTGCCCCGGCGCCCGGGGGTCGTGGTGGTGGCCGCGCGCGAGCTGCCGGCCGCCGAGTGGGCGGGGGCGGTGACGATCGGCGCCGAGCGGGTGGCGGTGCTCCCCGACGACGAGTCGTGGCTGCTGGCCCGTTCGACGGCCTCGGTCCGCGCACCCGTGGAACGCGGGCGGCTGCTGGTCGTCGGCGGGGCCTGCGGTGGCGCCGGGGCGAGCACGGTGGCGACGGCCGTCGCGCTCGCCGCGGCTCCGGGGGTCACCCTCGTGGACGCCGATCCGTGGGGGGCCGGGCTGGACCTGCTCCTGGGAGCCGAACGGGCGGACGGACTGCGCTGGCCGGAGCTGGCCGGCCTGCGGGGGCGCGTCGACGGGGAGGCACTGCTCGCGGCGCTGCCCGCCGTGGAGGGGGTGACCGTGGTGGCCGCCTCCCGGTCCCTGCCGCAACAGGTGCCCGACGAGGCCCTGACCGCGGTCGTCGACGCCGCCCGGTCGACCGGCTCCGCGGTCGTGGTCGACCTCCCGCGGAGCGGGGCCGGGGAGACCCACCTGGGCGACGCCGACCTCGCGGTGCTGGTGGTCCCCGCCCGGCTCCGGGCCGCCACCGCGGCACGGCTCCTGGTCGAGTCGCCCGGCGCGCCCTGGACCGGCGCGCAGCTGGTCGTCCGCCAGGTCCTCGGCGGGCTGACCCGCGACGAGGTCGCCGACGTGGTCGGCCGGCCGGTGCTGACCGAGCTCGCCCACGACCGCAGTGCGGTGCCCCGGGGTGAGCGCGGCGAGCCGCCGCTGGTGTCGGCGCGGTCCCCGCTCGGGGTGGTCGCCCGACGGGTCCTGGCTGCCCTGCCGACCCCGGGGTCGGGGCGGTGAGCACCCCGGCGCTGGTGGACCGGGTGCGCGCCCGGCTGGCGCTCCAGCCGGGACCGCCCAGCCGCGCCGGGGTGGCCGCGCTCGTGCGCGAGGAGTCCGCCGGCCTGCTCGGCGACGACGACGTGCTGCTCGCCGTTCGCGACGCGGTCGACGAGCTCGCCGGTGCGGGCCCCCTGGAGCCCCTGCTGCGCGCACCCGGGGTCACCGACGTGCTGGTCAACGGCCCCGCTCAGGTGTGGGTCGACCGGGGATCAGGACCCCAGCTGACCGAGGTGCGGTTCCCCGACGACGACGCGGTCCGCCGGCTGGCGGTCCGGCTCGCGGCCACGGTCGGCCGTCGGCTGGACGACGCCTCCCCCTGGGTGGACGTCGGCCTGGGCGACGGCACCCGGCTGCACGCGGTGCTCCCGCCGGTCTCGGGCAGCGGCACGTGCCTCTCGCTGCGGGTACTCCGCCGCACCACGCACACGCTCGCCGAGCTGGCCGGCCTCGGGACGCTGCCCGGAGCGGGCGAGGCGCTGCTGCGGGAGGTGGTGGCGCGCCGGCTGGCGTTCCTCGTCACCGGTGGAACCGGATCGGGGAAGACCACCCTGCTCTCGGCCCTGCTCGGCGCCGCCGATCCGGCCGACCGGATGGTGCTGTGCGAGGACGCGCCGGAGCTGACCCCGCGGCATCCCCACGTCGTCCGCCTGCTCACCCGGCCACCGAACGTCGAGGGCGTGGGGCTGGTGACGCTGCGGGACCTGGTTCGCCAGGCCCTGCGCATGCGGCCCGACCGCCTGGTGGTCGGGGAGGTGCGCGGCGCGGAGGTCATCGACCTGCTCGCCGCGCTGAACACCGGTCACGACGGCGGCTGCGGCACGTTGCACGCGAACCGCCCGGCCGAGGTGCCGGCCCGGCTGGAGGCGTTGGGTGTCGCCGCCGGCCTCGACCGGGCCGCGGTCCACAGCCAGGCGGCCGCGGCGCTCGCCGTCGTGGTCCACCTCCGGCGCACGCCGGCCGGCCGGCGGATGACCGAGCTCGGCGTCGTCCGGCGGTCGGGCCGTCGCGTCGTCGTCGAAGCCGGCTGGCGGGCCGACGGGGGACCTGCTCCCGCCGCCGTCCGGTTGCGCGAGCTCGTCGAGGGCGGACCGTGACCGCGGTCCTGCTCACCGCGGCGCTGGCCGCCCTGTGCTGGCCGGACCGCCGAGCCGC